>DASYGP010000175.1:0-3471 GCA_035999615.1 Mycobacteriales bacterium | reverse complement strand
AGCCGGGTGCCGACGTTGAACCGCAAGGTCCGCGTCATCGCCGATTGGACCCTGGCGCTGTTCTTCCGGCGCGAGGTGGTCAATCTGGGCCAGTTCGCGGATCCGAAGGCTGCCTTCCGCGCGGCGGCGAGCGGCGCCCCGGATCCGGGCGTTGCCGATGAAGCCGCCCGTATCGGCTGATCCCCTACCCTTGCCAGGCGCCCGGGTGGCGGAATGGTTTACGCAGCGGCCTTAAAAGCCGTGGCCCGTGAGGGCATGTGGGTTCGAGTCCCATCCCGGGCACGTGAGCGTTGAGCGACGCCCTTCGGGGTGGCCCGGCGCGCGTCCCCGGGGGATCGCTAGCCAGCGCAACCCGTAACAGTCATAATTCTGCCCCCGAAATCCTCGCCGTCGTCGCCTTTCAGAACGTGACGCACCGATCGAGAAGGGATCCGACATGTGGGCGCAGCTCATGACAATGCGATTGCAGCCGGGCAAGGACGCAGAATTGGAGCGCCTGAGCAAGCAGCTCGAGGCGATCGAACAGCCGGGTTCCGGCCTGGTGCGGAAATTCGTCGACCTGAGCGTCGTCGCCGAGATGGTCGCTCAGTAACCGGCAGGTTCGGATCACAGGGGATAGCGCCGTGCCACGCCAAGCTGCCCCGACCGCCGGCCAACCGGCGTCGGCGCGTCCGCACGAGCGCGGGCACCGCCACACTGCCAGCTGCTTCTGGGACGTGGCCGAATGTCGGTGGCAATGCGGGCCGCCGGGTTCAGGCGGGCCAGACGGACGTCCACGAGCGGCTGTCTTGACTGAGCGAAGTGACGGCCGGCGGCAAGTTTCCGGCCACGATCTGGTCGACGGTGGTGTGTTCCAAGATGGCGCGCAAGCCGGCCCGGACCGCGATCCAAACGTCCTGCAGCCGCTCGGCCGGAGGCTCATAGACGACCGCCTCGGCGCGGTGTCCGTGCACCAAGGCCAGTGGTCCATCGATGACACGGATGACGTCCGCCACCGCGATGGCGTACGCCGGCCGGGCTAGCAGGTGACCTCCAGCGGGCCCACGCCGGCTCTCAATGATCCCTCCGCGGCGCAAGTCGATCAGGATGCCCTCGAGGAAACTCAACGGAATGTGCTGCGCTGCGGCGATATCCGCGGCCTTGACCGCCGTGCCGGGAGCGGAGGCGGCGAGGACACACACGGCACGGAGGGCGTAGTCGCTCTTGGCCGAGATCTGCATGCGCGCAGCATCGCATTTTTGATAGTTGACAAGATTAGTCGACAACGAGAAGGATGCTCGCATGCACCAGTCGGGGAGCGCGCTACGCCTCGACGGTGCCCAGCTGGTGCGGCGGCTGCATCTTGACTTGATGCGCCTGCATTCTGCCGCCTGCTGTCCGCGCGGTCTCTGACCCGTCGGACCCCCCTGCCGCCCCTCCTGGGGCTTGGCTTGTCGGAAGCAGGCGCGTGCCATGCATATCGATCCGAGTTTGTCTTTGGTTGGTGCCCTTGTCGGGCTGCTCGTCGGTCTTACCGGGATGGGTGGCGGCGCGCTGCTCACCCCGTTGTTGGTGTTGTTCTTTCACGTGCCACCGTTGGCCGCGATCTCCAGTGACCTCGTCACCAGCCTGGTGATGAAGCCGGTTGGGGCGGCTGTGCATCTCCGGCGCCGCACCGTGCAGACCGGTTTGTTGCGGTGGTTGGCGCTCGGCGCTGTTCCTACCGCCTTCGCCGGAGCGTTGTTGATCGGCCGCATCGGGCATGCCCCTGGCGTGCAGGGACGGTTGAAGCTGGCGATCGGGCTGGTTCTGCTCGTCTCGCTGGCCTCGACCATCGTGCGGCAAGTGATCGACCGTCGTGGTGGCGAGCGCGGCGCTGTCGGACCCCTGGTAGTTCGGCCGGTGCGCACCGTCGCGATCGGCGCGCTCGGCGGCTTCGCTGTGGGGATGACGTCGGTCGGTGCCGGGTCGCTCGTCATTGCGCTATTGCTGGTGGCCTACCCGCGGCTACGTCCTTCGCAGCTGGTGGGGACGGACATCGTGCAGGCCATTCCGCTGGTGGGTGCTGCCGCTATTGGACATTTGCTGTTCGGGGAAGTGCAGCTTGCCGTGACGGGTTCACTTCTGGTCGGTGCCCTTCCCGCTGTTTACGTGGGTGCGCGGCTTTCGTCGCAGGCGCCGGCGGTGCTCATTCGTTCGATCGTTTCCGGCGTACTGCTGGCCTCGGCACTGGCGCTGCTCCAGGTCGCCTCGGTCGTGCTGGTTTTCGTCGCTCTCGCTGGCGCCGCAGTGACGGCAACCTTGAGTCTCGGGAAGCGGGCGCCTCAGCCCTCCACCGTGGGACCCGCGGAGGTCAGCGAGAATCGCAGCAAGCAGCGCTGGTCGCGCACCATGGCAGCCCGGTAGTCGTCCCAGTCCGGATGCTCGCCGGAAATGCTGCGGTAGTAGTCGACCAGGGGCTCCATCGCGTCTGGTAGGTCAACGATTTCCAGGTCGCCGGTGACCTGCACCCAGGCTCCGTAGAAGCCATCGGGGATTACGCAGAGCCACGCTCGAGGGTCACGCCGCAGATGTTTGACCTTGTACGCGGTCTGCCGAGTACTGATGACCACTCGGCCGGCCGAATCGACGGTCGCGTCTACTGGCGAAAGGGCGGGCGTCCCGTCGCCTTTCAGCACGGCCAGCACAGTGTGGTGGTTTTCGCGGATGTAGGCCCGCGCCTGGTCGATGTCCATGGGCCCACTCTGCCAGCGTCCCAGGGGTGTTGCCCACTGCAGGCCAGCCGTATCTCGCCCGATTCGGGGGTGGCTGACGGTCTGGCTTTGTCGAGGCGATTCACTAGCTTTGTCGAGGTGGTGAACGCCGGGCCAGAGGCGTTCCGCGTGAACCCGAGCGAAATTGGTCGATGTTCCTGCCAGATTCCCTGTGGATAACCAGGTTTCCGTCGGTTTTTTGTCGGAGGTGCGGTCTAGCTTCACGAACATGAGTTCGAGATCTGATGATCGTGCAGCCGGGCGCGGCGACCCTGACCCGGTCCCGCCCGGCCCGGTCCCAGCGGTCCCGGCCGACCGGGTTCCGGTGGACCCCGCCTCGGCCGACCTGGTCCCGGCGGTCCCGGCCGACCCGGGCCCGGATCAGACCGGCCCGGTGGAGCCGGCCGGCGATGACGGCGATGACGGCGGGATGGTGGCGGGGGAGTACTGGGTGGATTCGGTGACCGGGGAGGTGTTGGTGCTCGATTCGGTCCGGGATCCGGAGACGGGGCAGGTGTTGTTGCCGGGCACGCTGGCCGGGTTGGGTGCGGAGCCGGGCGGGCGGGGGTTGTCGGCGTTGCTGTCGGTGGACCCGGACGGGCTGTCGGCCGGCTCGCTGCGGGAGTTGTTGGTGTTGTTGGAGGGGCAGTTCGGCTGGTTGGAGAGCCGCCGGCTGGCGGTGATCGCGGCGTTGGACCGGGCCACCGGCGGCGGGGCGTGCACGGCGGAGGATGAGGTG
>DASYGP010000125.1:0-18617 GCA_035999615.1 Mycobacteriales bacterium | reverse complement strand
GCCACGTCGAAGGTTCGCTCGGTGGTAATCAAACCGGGTCTCCCACCACCACGAAGATCATCGAACGGTGCGTTCGATAGGACTCGAACCTACAAGGTGCTGAGCTTCATGGGAGTTCGGGGGGCTGCTCGGCGCCGAGGGGGGCTTGGGTCAGGTGTTGGGTCAGTTGTCGGGCCTGCGCGGGAGGACACGTACACGGCGGCTCAAGGAGGCCCTTCTGGCGCCGGCGGATGCGGCGCGGTGTGGACGCGGCTCTCCCTTGGGGGTCCGCCCTTGGCACGAGCCCGGGCGAAGGGCGGATGTGGATCTTGACTCAGACGCGAGGGCCCGTGATCACCGCCACGAGGCCTCGTTGCCGGCCCCCCCTTCAACCCTGGGTAACCCTTCCCGCAACCCTGCGTGATCCCTCGCGGTGATCATGCAAGTTTGGTCGCAGATTCGCGATTTTTACGACCAAAGTTGCATGATCGAGCCTGTCGCATAAACGGCCTTGAACGGCGGCGTGCCTTCGGGGGTGCTGGGGTTGGGGGCGGGATAATCCGTTATGCCGCAGAATTTCATCACTGCTGATGTGGATCAGGGTTTTTTGTTGGCTCCGGATGTGCGGGAGTGGCTGCCTGAAAGTGATCTGGCGTGGTGTGTGCGGGATGTGGTCGCCGAGCTTGATCTGGGCCCGTTTTACCGTTCGTATCGGGCCGATGGCCATGGCCGGGCGGCGTTTGATCCGGCGTTGATGGTCGGGGTGTTGTGTTACGCCTACGCGGTCGGGGTGCGTTCGAGCCGGGCGATTGAGCGGTGCTGCGAGCGGGATGTCGCCTTCCGGGTGTTGGCCGGGAATCTGCAGCCGGATCACGCGAGTGTGGCCCGGTTCCGGGCCCGGCATGAGGCGGCGTTGGCGGGGTTGTTCGCGCAGGTGCTGCGGTTGTGTCAGGAGGCCGGGATGCTCGCGTTGGGGCAGATCGCGGTGGACGGCACGAAGATCGCGGCGAACGCGTCGTGGAGCCGGAATTACACCGAGGCGGCGTTGGACCATCAGCTCGATGAGGCGCAGGCCCGGTTCGAGGTGATCGCGGCCGAGTTGGTGGCCGAGCATGCGGCGACCGACACCGCGGAGGAGGCGTTGTTTGGGGCCGGCCGGGGTGATGAGTTGCCGGCCGGGTTGACTCGCAGCCAGGACCGGATCGCGCGGCTGCGCGCGGCGAAGGACCGGCTGGCGGGGCAGCGGGAGGCGTTGCAGGCCGTTCAGGAGACGAAGAAGGCGGCGTGGCAGGCCCGGCAGGACGCCGGCCGGGTCGGTGGCCGCCGGCCGGCCGACGGGCCGCCGCGGACCAGCACGGCCCGGTCGGGGAAGGCGCCCCGGGCGAACAGCACCGATCCCGATTCGCGGGCGATGCGCTGCCGGCACACCCTGCTGCAGGGCTACAACGCGCAGGCCGCGGTCAGCGAGCAGCAGCTGGTGGTGGGTGCCGGGCTGACCCAGGCGCCGGTCGATCAGGGGTTGTTGCACCAGGTGTTGGACATCACCCGCGGCCAGCTGGTCGCGGCCGGGATCACCCCGGCGCTGTCCACGGTCACCGCCGACGCCGGTTATGCCAGCGAGGACACCTTCGTCCGGGGGGAGGCGGCCGGGCTGCATGTGCTCGCCCCGGTGATCAGCGATGAGGACCGGGCCCGGGGCGCCGACCCGGCCGGGCGCCGCGACCTGGGCCGGTATCCGGCCACCGCCCGGGCCCAGGCCAAGCTGCGGACCCCGCAAGGGCAGCGGCATTACGCCCAACGAGGGCGGACCGTGGAACCGGTGTTCGGTCAGATCAAAACGGTTCAAGGGTTCCGGCAGTTCTCCCGCCGAGGGCTCGCCGCCTGCGAGTCGGAATGGCTGCTGGTCTGCGCGGCCCACAACCTGCGCAAACTCCACAAAAAGCGCAACGCCGGCCGGTAGCCGGCCGGCGGGCAGTCCCCCAGCGCCGCACCAGGGCGCCGGGCCACCCCCAGGCCGGCGCCACACAGGACCCAAGCCGGCCCCAGACCCGCAAGCCGGCAACGTGCCCGCCACGCCAGATCCCTCACAACCCTTTGAGCGACAGGCTCGATCACGAGCAGGGATTACCGAGGGTGAAGGGGGAGGTTACCCAGGGTTGAACGGGGCCACGGGGCCACCGGACCACCGGGCCGCGGACCACCGGGCCGCGGGCCACCGGGCCGCGCGAGCCACCGGACACCGGGCGGCACGAGCCACCGGGCCGCGGGGCCACCGGGCCGCGGGCCACCGGGCCACGCGAGCCACCGGACACCGGGCCGCGCGAGCCACCGGACACCGGGCCGCGCGAGCCACCGGGCCGCGGGGCCACAGCGGGCCGCGGGAGCCACAAAGGCCGCGGGTCCACGGGGGCCAGCGGCGAGCTACGGGCCTAGAACCGGGGGTCAGAAGGGCGGCCAGGGAATCGCCGGCCACTCCCCCGAAGGTTCGGGGAATACCCCGGTCTGCTGCAGACCGCGGACCCGGCGGGCGGTAGCCGCGACTTCACGCCGGGTCAGGTGCGGGTCCAACGCGGCGCGCAGCTGACCGTCGACCGCAAGTCCCGCGGCAAGCCGGTCGAGCTGCTCGCGCTCCTCCTCGTCGAACGGCATGCCGCGCCAGCCCCACAGCACGGTGCGCAGCTTGGTCTCCTGATGAAAGGTCAGCCCGTGGTCGCAGCCGTAGACGTGGCCGCTGTCGACCGGCAGCAGGTGACCGCCCTTGCGGTCGGCGTTGTTGATGACCGCGTCGAACAGCGCCATCCGGCGTAGCGCGCGGTGGTCGGTGCGGATCAACGCGCCCAGATCGACCGATTCATCGACGTCCACCCACCACTGCACCATGCCCGCGCCGAACGGGCCCTCGCGCAGCACTGTCAGCGGCGTGATCGCCCATCCCGTCGCTTCCGAGAGCAGATACGCCGCGTATTCACGGCCGGCCAGCGTCCCATCCGGGAAATCCCACAGGGGACGCTCCCCCCGCACCGGCTTGTACACGCAACGGGCGGTGCAGCCATCCGCGCTCACCTTGCACAGCAACGTGGCGTTGGAAGCGTCGATCAGCCGCCCCTCGACCTCGAGGGGGCCGCGGGCCAGCAGCTCAAGGGCATCCGCGTCGCCGAGCGGTGACTGCGGGACCGGCTCCATCCGCCCATCCTCGCTCAGCGGCGGTAGCCGTTCATCCGGGGGCAGATGTGCCCGTTCGGGTCCAGCGGCAGCCCACACAGCGGGCACGGGGGCCGGCCCGCCGCCACCACGCGCTCCGCCCGGGCGGCGAAGGCCAACGCCGCCGACGGGGAGATCCGCACCCGCAACGTATCGGGGCCCACGTCGCTGTCGTCGTCGAGCTCGGCGGGTTCGCCCTCAGCCTGCGCCTGCGCCTCGATGACCACCATCGAGTCGCCGACCTCGAAGCCCAGAGCCAGCGCGGACGCGCGGAATTCCTCCTCGACCGGGCTGTCCAAGGGCGCCACGTCCTCCAGCTCACGAGGGGGGCCGACGGGGACGTCGATCCCCCGCCGGCGCACCTCCTCCAGCAGTTCGGTGACCTTCTCGGCGAGCAACGAGACTTGGGTCTTCTCCAGCGCGATCGACACGGTGCGGCCCGCTCCGGTGGCCTGCAGGTAGAACGTGCGCTCCCCCGGCGCGCCCACGGTGCCCGCGACGAAACGTTCGGGTGGATCGAACAGGAAGACCTGGCGCATCGGACCAGCCTAGACAAGGTCGTGGGGGGCAGCGGCGCGCCGGGAACGTCAGCCGCCGCCGCCGACGGCGGCGTCGCTGGACACCCGGCGCCGTTTCCGTTTGCGGCTCGGAGTCAGCAGCGCGCCCACATCCCCGCCGGTGTCATTGAGCTTCACCACGAACGGGCGCAGCGAGGTGTACCGGATGACCGTGGCCGAGCAGGGCTCGGCGGTGATCCGTTGGAACAGGTCCAGGTGCATGCCCAGAGCGTCCGCGACGATCGCCTTGATGACATCACCGTGGCTGCAGGCCAGCCAGATGGCATCCTCCCCGTGACTCGCGGTGAGTCGGGCGTCCCAATCCCGGACGGCGGCAACCGCTCGGGACTGCACTGCGGCGAGGGCCTCCCCTTCGGGGAAGACCGCGGCGGAAGGGTGCGTCTGCACCACCTTCCACATCGGTTCTTTCGCCAGCTCCTTGAGGCTGCGACCGGTCCAGGTCCCGTAGCGGCATTCCGCGAACCGCTCATCGGTGCTCAGCTCTCCGCCGTGTCCCGCGGCGAGAATCAGGGCAGCGGTGTCCTGGCAACGTTCCAGCGGGCTGCTGACGAGGGCCGCGAACGGCACCGGAGCCAGCCGCGCCGCGAGCGCCTCCGCCTGCTTGATGCCGCGCTCATCGAGGTGGACTCCGGGTGTCCAGCCGGCGAGCACCGGCCCGGTCATAGCGGTGAGCCCGTGCCGCACGAGCACCAGGGTGGTCACGGGCGGAACGCTACCTGGCGATCAGTCCCCGACGCCGGCGGCGTCCAGCGCGTCCACCATGGTGCGCAGGGTCTCCCGACGCTCCTCCAGGGTGCCCGCGTAGGTGGAAATTGTCAGCGTGGTCACCCCCGCCGCCGCGTAGGCCTGCAGCCGGTCCGCGACCCGCTCCTTCGGCCCGATCAGCGCAGTCTGATCGATGAAGTCGAACGGGACCGCCGCCATCGCCTCGGCCTGTTTGCGGTCCAGGTACAGATCCTGAATCGCGTTGGCAGCCTCCCCGAAGCCCATCCGAGTGGCCTGCGCGTGATAGAAGTTCTTCTCCCTGCTGCCCATCCCGCCGAGGTAAAGGGCCGCGTAGGCCCGGATGGGGTCGGCACAGGCGTGCACGTCAGCACCGATATTCACGGGTACGGTGGGCACCACGTCGAAGCCTTCCATCGTCAGGCCGGCCTTCCCCCGACCGGCCGCGACGTGCGCCAGGCCGTCCCCGGCGAACTCGGGGCTGAAGAAAATGGCCAGCCAACCGTCCGCCTTCTCCCCGCACAGTTCCAGGTTCTTGGGACCCACCGCGGCCAGATACATCGGCACACTGTCCCGGACCGGGTGCACGGTCAGCTTGAGGGCCTTCCCGGGGCCATCTGGGAGCGGCAAGGTGTAGTGCTTACCCGCGTAGGTGACGCGTTCGCGGCGCAGCGCCATCCGCACGATGTCCATGTATTCGCGGGTCCGCCCGAGCGGCGCGTCGAATCTGGCCCCGTGCCAGCCCTCGGAGACCTGCGGCCCGGACACGCCCAGCCCCAGCCGGAAACGACCCCCCGACAGCGTGTCCAGCGTTGCGGCGGTCATCGCGGTCATCGCCGGTGTGCGGGCCGGGATCTGGAAGATGGCGCTGCCCACGTCGATCCGCTGGGTATGCGCGGCCACCCACGTGAGCACCGTCGCGGCATCGGAGCCGTACGCCTCGGCCGCCCACACCACGGAGTAGCCCAGCTCGTCTGCCTCCCGCGCCAACGCCAGGTTGTCCGCGTCGTTGCCGGCGCCCCAGTAGCCCAGGTTGATGCCGAGCTTCATCGCCCCACCCTTCGCCGAGCGGCCGAGCGCCCGGCGGACACGCCGAGTGACCGAGCGCAGTTCGGTCGGGAGCGTAGCCGTAGGCTCGGGCGCCATGCAGACCCGACGCGTGGGCTCGACGGGCCTCACCGTGTCCCGGCTGGGCCTTGGCACCATGACCTGGGGTCGCGGCACCGACGCGACGGAGGCCGCCGAGCAGCTGGCGAACTTTCGCGCGGCCGGGGGCACCCTCGTGGACACCTCCGCCGGCTACGGCGGGGGCGCGGCCGAGCAGATCCTGGGCGAGGTGCTGGGCTCGGCGCCGGCCGACGACCTCGTGCTGGCAACCAAGGCGGGCATCTCCGGACGAACCGGTGAGCGGGTGGTGGACACCTCGCGGCGGGCCTTGCTGGATGCCCTGGACGCCTCGCTGCACCGCCTCGGCCGCGACCACATCGACCTGTGGCAGGTGCATGCCTGGGGCGATGCGCCGCTGGAGGAAACTCTCTCGGCGTTGGACTTCGCCGTGTCCAGCGGTCGGGCCCGCTACGTCGGGATCAGCAACTTCAACGGCTGGCAGACGGCCGCGGCCGCCAGCTGGCAGCGCGCCTGGCCGGGGCGCACGCCGCTTGCCACAACCCAGATGGAGTACTCGCTGCTCCGGCGCGGGGTCGAGGCCGACCTCATCCCCGCCTGCCGCCATCTGGGCCTCGGGCTGCTGGCCTGGTCTCCGCTGGCCGGTGGCGTGCTGACCGGCAAGTACACCGGGGGGGTGCCCACGAACTCTCGCGGCGCCTCCGCCGAGTGGGGGCCGCGGGTGGCGAGCTACCTGGACGACCGCGCCGGCGCCGTGGTGGATGCCGTGCGAACCGCGGCGGACGGTCTGGAGGTTTCACCGCTTGCGGTGGCGCTCGCCTGGGTGCGGGACCGCCCCGGCGTGGCCTCGGCTGTGGTGGGCGCCCGCACAGCCGCCCAGTTGTCGGCCAGCCTGGAAGCTGAACGGCTGGAACTGCCGCCCGCGATCAGCGCCGCGCTCGACGACGTCAGCGGCTGATCGCTTGGAGCGGTCACGGTCCGGCCAGGACGGCTTGCTCGCCGAATTCGCTGACGCGGGCTTGTGGCCGGGGCTCCCCCGCCGCGCCGCCGAGGCCTTGCGCGGCAGCACGTTGCGTTCCCCCGACGATGTCACGGGCGCGGCGCTCACCGCCCTTCCCGGCGTCGGCGGAGCCCAAGCATCGCGCCTGGCCAAGGCATTGGCAGACTCCGCGGAAGTCTGGGATGTGGCAGCGTTGCTGCATGCGGCTGGGTTGCCGCTGCGCCCGGCGGCCCGGCTTGCCAAGGAGGTGGGGCCGGGTGCCGGTGAAGCCCTGCGGACGGACCCCTGGCGTTACCTGCTGCTGCCGGATAACCGGCTCGAACATGCCGACCGGCTCGCCGCCAGTCTTGGGCTCGGTCGCGAGCATCCCGCGCGCGGGCCGGCAGTCGCGGCGCACCTGCTCGCCCTGAGCGCTCGCCAGGGGCACACGGCCCGGCCGCACGACGGGGTGGCGGCGCAGGCCGCGGCGCGGGGGGTGCGCGACCCGGGAACAGCGATCGCCGCGGCCCTCACCCGCGGGACGGTGATCGCGGATGGCACCAATCTGGCGCTGGCGCGGTATGCCCACGCGGAGGAAAGCCTCGCCGAGCATCTGGGCCGGCTGGTGCGCACCGCCGAGCCCTGGTCGGGCACCCGCGCCGCGCGGGTGTCGCGCGCACTTGACCGCACGCAACGCGCGGCGGTGCGATCCGCCCTCGGGCACGGGGTCAGCCTGCTCACCGGCGGCCCCGGCACCGGCAAGTCCCGCACGGTGGCCGCCCTGGTGGCGGTCGCGGAGGCCGGCGGTCACACGGTCGCCCTGGCCGCCCCCACCGGTCGGGCCGCGAAACGGCTGGAGGAGCTCAGCGACGCCCCCGCCTCCACCTTGCATCGACTGCTCGGGGCGGTCGGCACCACCGGGGAGTTCAGCCGCGGCGAAAGCTGGCCGCTGGATGCCGACCTGGTTGTGGTTGACGAGGCATCCATGCTGGACGCGGAGCTGGCGGCCGCCTTGCTGTCCGCCTGTGCTGACGGCACCCATCTGTTCTTGGTCGGCGACCCCGCGCAGCTGCCCTCGATCGGCGCGGGCCGGGTGCTCGGCGACCTGCTGGACGGCGGCCGGCTGCCCACCACTGAACTGACCACGCTGTACCGGCAGGATGCCGGTGGGACCATCGCGCGGCTGGCCACGGCGGTCCGCGCGGGTGAGCTGCCGGCCGTGGACGATCCGACCCACGAGGTCGTCGTCGTGCCGGCGGGCAGCAGCGCCGAAGTCGCGCATCGCGTGGTCCAGCTGGTGACCGATTCGATCCCGCGGGTCCTTTCCATCCCCGCCGCCGACGTGCAGGTCGTGACGCCAGTCCATCGCGGGGACGCGGGGACGCACGCGCTGAACGCAGCGCTCAAGGCCCGCCTCAATCCCGGTCCCGGCGCGCACCGCGGCTTTGACCCGGGAGACCGGGTCGTGGCGCTGGCAAACCGGCTGGAAGCCGGATTCACCAACGGTGAGGTGGGCACCGTGCTGGGTGCCGGCGACGGCGGCGGACTTCGGGTGGCCTTCACCACCGGTCCGGCGGACGTGCCCGGCGATGCGGTTGCCGAGCTGACCCTCGGCTTCGCGATCACCGTGCACCGGGCGCAGGGCAGCGAGTGGCCCGCGGTGGTGGTCGCGGTACCCGGCGAGTCAGCCGGAATGCTGTCCCGGCCGTTGATCTACACGGCCCTGACCCGGGCCCGCCGGCACCTGTCGGTGGTGCCGTCCGTCGGGCCCACCCTGAACCGGGCCGTAGCCGCCGTGGGCGCCGCGCCGCGCGTGACCCGACTGCAATCATTGCTGGCCCGTGAGCTGCCCGAACCCGCCATCAGCGCCCCGTAACCTGGGAGGGTGACCGCCACCCGCCAACCAGTCCGCCCGACGGTGGACCTGCGCGACGGCGTGATCTCCACCGAACGACAGCGACGGCTGCTGCTGGCAGCGGTGATCCTTACCGTCGTGGCCGGCATCGTGCTGCGCCTGGTGTCGACCGGTGAGCTTTGGCTCGACGAATCCTTGTCGGTGCAGATCGCCCGCAAGCCACTGCCGCAGCTTTTCGCGGCATTGCGTCAGGACGGTTCACCGCCGCTGTACTACCTGCTGCTGCACGGCTGGATCGCGCTGTTCGGCACCGGCACCTACGCCGTCCGGGCGCTGTCCTCGGTGATCAGCATCCTGACGCTGCCCCTTGCCTGGCGCGCCGGCCACCGGCTCGGTGGCCGGCGGCTGGCCGTGCCGATGCTGCTGCTGACCGCCTCGGCGCCGTACGCCGTGCGCTACAGCACCGAGACCCGGATGTACGCGTTGGTGCTGGCGTTGGTGCTGGGCGGGATCCCGGTGCTGCTCGATGCGCTGAGCGCCCCCTCGCGCCGGCGGCTGCTGGGCGTGACCCTGCTCACCGCCGCGCTGGCCTACACGCACTACTGGACGTTGTTCCTGCTCGGCCCGGTAGCACTCTGGCTGGCCTGGCACCGCGCCTGGCGGGTGCTCGGGTCGATGGCCGCCTCGATCATCTTGTTCGCGCCGTGGCTGCCGTCCTTCTTCTTCCAGGTGCTGCACACCGGGACCCCATGGGCGGAGTCGCCGAACCTGCGGATCATCCCCGCCACCCTCTTGCAGTGGGGCGGCCCGGGACAGCTCGGTCAACTGTTCGCGCTCATTCTGGTGCCGCTGGCGGTCGTCGGCCTGACCGCGCTTCCACCCCGGCCAGGAGCTCGGCAGCTGAGCATCGATCCCACCGGTCGGCCGGGGATGCGCGCGTTGGGGGCACTCACCCTGGCGCCGCTCGTCGTGGCCATCCTCCTTGGCTTGGTCACCAACGGCGGCTACGCCCTGCGGTACACCGCGGTCTGCCTTCCGTTCTACCTGCTGCTGGTCGCGCGCGGCACTACCGTCCTGCCCGCGCGGCTGCCCCAGCGGGTCCTGGCGGTGCTGGTCATCGCCGGCCTGATCGGGGACGTGCAGCTGGCCTTCCAACGCCGCACGCAGGCCGACACGATCTCCGCGGCGATCCAGGCGTCGGCCGCGCCGGGCGACGTCGTCGCCTACTGCCCGGATCAGCTCGCCCCGGCGGTGCACCGGCTGCTCTCACCCCGGTTGGGCGTCAAGGAGCTCACCTACGCCGACCCCGCCGGCCCGGCCCTGGTGGACTGGGTCGATTACGCCCAGCGGGTGCGCGACCTCCCTCCGGCCGCGTTCGCCCGGCAGGTGCTGGACGCCGCCGGCCGGGGTCATCAGGTGTGGCTGGTCAGCCAGGACGGCTACCGCGTCTGGGATGAAACCTGCAGTCAGGTTGCCGCGGTGCTCACCGCGACCCGCGGCGTACCCACTATCGAGGTCGCCTCAGCCGGCAGCGTCTACGAGCATGCCTCGTTGGCGCGCTACCCCGGTTCCGGCGGCTGACCGGTCGGGCATCGACACCAGCGCGAGCACAAACAAGCCCAGCACGAGCGTGTAGTGATTGAAAAATGACTGCTTGTTGAACACGTCGAGGGCCAGCTCGATCAGGCCACCCCCGGCCGCGAAGCCAGCCGCGTTGCGCGGCAGCCGGATCACTGCCAGGCCATAGGCGAGTGCCACCGCGACCGCGGTGACCGCGAAGCCGAGGCTGACCCCGTGGCGGAGCGCGAGCGCCGGCACGTCCAGCCCCCGCAGCAGCACCCGGTAGTGCAAGTTCAGCAGCACCGCGTCGTCCCACAGGTCCCGGGGGCCGGCCAGCAGCCAGGGCAACACCCCGCACAGCCCCAACCCGGCGGAGGCCGCGGCCCGGCGCCAGCCGAACGCCGGCCACAGCGCGGCGAGCGGCAGCAGCAGCACGATGTGCTGCTTGCTGGCCAGCGCGACGGCGAGGCACACGATCGCCCACCGCTGGTGACCGGTGCGAACGGCCAGCAGCATGCCGGCGAGCAGCGCGAGCAGCAACGGCTCGGTCCAGGACTGCTGCTGTTCGTAGGCAAAGAGCGGGTAGCCGATCATCAGAAGCGGCACGAAGGCCGTGCGCAGCGCGCCGGACAAGCCGTTCGCCGCGGCGAGCCGGTGGCTGATCCACGTCGCGACGGCGCTGGCGACCAGCAGCCCGACCCGCACCTCGTGGGTGAGAATCCACGCCGGGAGCAGCAACACCGAAGTCCACGGCAGGTACGGATATTGGTGCTGCAGGCCGGTGCTCCCCGGCCAGGACTGCCGATACAGATCCTTGCCTTGCAGCAACCCCCGGGTGGAGTCGGTCAGCAGGTAGTGCACGTCAATCGGCGGTGTCGGCGTGGCCAGGATCCGCAGCAACGCGGTCATGATGATCAATCCCAGGGCCACCCCGAACAGCCGTCGCCAGCGCAGGGTGGCGAGGATCGCCGCCGCCGCCGGGTAGGCGCAGACGCGGCTGAGCAGGTACCACGTCCCGTGCTGGTGGTTGGCCGGGCCGGCCATCAACGGGGCCGCCCCGACGACAAGGGCGGCGATCGGAACCGAGAACCGTCCCGGTATCCGGACAAATCCGGCGCAGGCGAGGAAGGCCAACACCAAACCCACACAGACCGCCGCCAGCGCGAACGGCCGGTAATCACCGTGATCGTCCGCTATGCCCGCCGCGATCGCCGCCCAGGACACGAGCAGCAGGCCGCAATCCGGGGGGGCCGGTCGGCCGGCGCAAAGACCCCGGGGTAACAGCATGGTGACAAGCATGCCCGGCGCTGGAACGGTGGGACGTTCAGGGTCCGCGGGTCTGAGACACTGGGCGATACATACCGCCGTGCTCTGGATCGGACGTCCCTCCGGACGTGGCCGCCAGTTCACCTCGTGAGGGGAGGCCCGCGTGCCCGACGCACGCTCGGGACGCGCGCCCGCGACGTCCAGCACCGACCCGGCCGCCGCGTCGGCGGCCACTGCCATCCGCCCGGCCGGCGACAGCGGTCCGCAGGTGGTGGTGATCGGCGCCGGCCCAGCCGGACTCACTGCGGCCTACGCGCTCACCAAGCGAGGTGCCAGCACCACCGTGCTCGAAGGCGACGCCATGGTGGGTGGCATCTCCCGAACCGCGGAGCGTGACGGGTGGCGGTTCGACATCGGCGGACACCGATTTTTCACCAAGGTGGGCGTCGTCTCCGCGCTGTGGCATGAGATCCTGCCCGCCGATCAGTTCCTGCTCCGCCCGCGGATGAGCCGCATCTACTACGCGGGGAAGCTGTTCGACTACCCGCTGCGGGCCGGCAACGCCTTGCGCGGCCTGGGGATTCTTGAGGCCGTGCGGTGCGTGTTGTCCTACACCTGGGCCCGAATTCGACCTCCGGCGGACCAGAGCACCTTCGAGGGGTGGGTATCGGCCCGCTTCGGCCGCCGCCTGTACGGCATCTTCTTCAAGACCTACACCGAGAAGTTGTGGGGGGTGCCCGCGGACACGATCCAAGCGGACTGGGCGGCGCAGCGCATCAAGAACCTTTCGCTGTCGAAGGCGGTCATCAATGCGCTGCTGCCGCGCCGCAATCAGAAGGACATCACCTCACTGATCGAGGAGTTCGAATATCCCCGCACCGGACCGGGCTTGATGTGGGAGACGTGTCAGGACAAGGTGACGGCCGCCGGCGGCGAGGTGGTGCTGGAAACGAAGGTCAAGACGGTGCATTGGGAGTCGGGCCTGGGCGCCACGGGCGTCACGACGTTCGTCACCGGCGGTTACGGCCCCGGTGCCGGTGCGCCCGCCGGGCAGCGCACCGATCTGGGTGCTGAGCAGCGGTTCCCGGCCGACCATGTGATTTCCTCCATGCCGCTTTCGTCGCTCGTCCGCGCGTTCGACCCTCCGGTGCCCGCACCGGTGCTCGCCGCGGCCGACGCTCTGGCCTACCGGGATTTCCTCACCGTGGCGCTCGTCGTGCCGGAGTCCTCGGGATTCCCAGACAACTGGATCTATGTCCACTCCCCCGATGTGAAGCTGGGCCGCATCCAGAACTTCGCCTCGTGGTCCCCGTTCATGGTCAAATCGGGCCGCACCTGCCTCGGGCTGGAATACTTCTGCAACGTCGGCGACGAGCTGTGGACCATGCCCGACGACGAGCTGGTCGAATTAGGGATCAAGGAGCTCGCCCATCTCGGGCTCGTTCCGGCCGACCAGTTCGACAGCGGCTATGTCGTCCGGATGCCGAAGGCCTACCCGATGTACGACGCCACCTACAAGGCGAACGTCGCGACGATTGTGGCCTGGATCGCGGCGAACGTGCCCAACGTGCACCCGGTTGGGCGCAACGGGATGCACAAGTACAACAACCAGGATCATTCGATGCTGACCGCGCTGCTCAGCGTCGAGAACATCCTCGATGACGCCGGCCACGATGTCTGGGCCGTGAACGTCGAAGAGGATTACCACGAGGAAGCGGCTTCCTGAGCGCTCGTGGTCCCCGCGTCGATGTCCCGTTATGAATACCAGCGCGTGTGGCTGCCCCACGACCTGGGACGGGAGGGGGCCCGGGTAGCGCTCTCCATTCACGCCTCGTTCGGCGAGTGGGAGCTGATGCGGTCGCGGGTCTATCCCGACGGCCGGCGGTGGGTGGAGCTCCGGCGCCGTTGGCGGCCAGGGCTCCCGGCGTACCTACCGACCTGAACCGATGGTGCAGCGGCTAGCAGGCGGCCAGGAAACGAGCCAACGTCCGGGCGCCGAACCGAAGCCCGTCCACCGGCACGCGCTCGTCAACGCCGTGGAACAGCGCCCCGAAATCCAGATCTGGCGGCAATTGAAGCGGCGAGAACCCGAAACACCGAATTCCCAGCCGGGAGAAACTCTTCGCGTCGGTCCCACCGGAGAGCATGTAGGGAATGGTCTGCGCCGCGGGATCCTCGGCCTTCAAAGCGGCGGCCATCGCGTCGATCATGGCTCCGTCGAAAGTGGTTTCCACTGCGATGTCGCCGTGGGTGCGCGATACCTCGATTCCGGGACCGGCCAGCGTCCGTATGGCCTCGAGCAGCTCATCTTCGTAACCCGGCAAAAATCGACCATCGATTTCCGCACTTGCGGCGCCCGGAATGACGTTCACCTTGTACCCCGCGTCGAGCATCGTGGGATTTGTGGTGTTGCGAAGCGTCGCACCGATCATGCGTGACATGCCGCCGAGTTTGGCGAGCACCGTCTCAGGGTCATCGGGGTCCAGCTCCACCCCAAGGGCGGCGGACAGGTGTTCGAGAAACGCGGCCACGGTGGGGGTGACGTGCAGCGGGTGCTCGTAACGACCGATCCGGGCGACCGCCTCGCATAAAGCGGTCACCGCATTGTCGTCATGCACCATCGAGCCGTGCCCAGCCCGCCCCCGGGCGGTCAGCCGCAGCCACGCCATGCCCTTCTCGGCCGTTTCAATCAGATAGAGCCGAAGGTCATCGCTGACCGTGTAGGAAAAGCCGCCCACCTCGCTGATGGCTTCGGTGCAACCCTCGAATTCCTCCGGCTGATGGTCCACCAGCCAACGCGCACCCCGCGAGCCGCCGGCTTCCTCATCGGCGACAAAAGCGAGCACGACGTCGCGCGGCGGCTTGGTTCCGGTCGCATGCCAGCCGCGGGCCACCGCCAGGGTCATGGCGACCATGTCTTTCATGTCAACTGCGCCGCGGCCCCAGAGCATGCCGTCGGCGATCTCGCCCGCGAACGGGGGGTAGGTCCAGTCCTCCGCCTGCACCGGCACCACGTCGAGGTGGCCGTGGATGAGCAGCGCATCGCGACCTGGGTCGGCGCCCTCCACCCGGGCGATCACCGAGGTGCGACCCGGCTCGGACTCGAACACGTGCGGCTCAAGGCCGAGGTCGGTGAGCAGCGTCGCGACATGCTCCGCGGCCGGCCGCTCCCCGACCCCTGGGTTCGTCGACTCAATCCGCAGCAGGTCGCGGCAGAGATCAACAACATCGGCCGCCGCTCGATCCGCGATGGCGGAAACCGGATCGAGGTCTGACGGCACGGGCTCTCCTGGCGGTTGCGCTGGTGGCGGATCGTTGCGGGCGGCGCACCCGTCTCGGACCCTACTGCGTGTCCGAGGCTAGGCCGGTTCGGCCTCCGCGGGGTCACGGCCAGATCGGTCTGGGGCAGGCGTACTTCGGGGCGACGGGAGTGGCGCTGCCCCTGCTCCGCGGCGCAGCAGGAACGCCTCCAGATCGAGGGCGGCGAGCGCCTCGGCGTAGAGGAAGCCCTGACCTTGCTGGCAGCCCCAGGCGCGCAGCAGGCTGGCCTGCGCCGCCGTTTCAACCCCCTCGGCGACGGGCTGGCGGTGCAGCGTGCGAGCGAGCCCGATGATGGCCGAGACCAGGGCTTCGTCCCGCTCGCTGTGGCCGAGCCCCGCGACCAAGCTGCGGTCGATTTTCACCACATCGATGGGGAACCGGTGCAGGTGCGACAAGGAGGAGTAGCCGGTGCCGTAGTCGTCCAGGGCGATCCGCACGCCCAGGCCGGAGAGCTGCTCCAGCTCGGCCGTGCCGGCACCGACGGCGTCGATCAGAACCTGTTCGGTGATTTCCACGCACAGCAGGTCGGGGGTGAGCCGGCCGTAGGCCAGGGTACGGGCGACCGTGCCACAGAAGTCCGGCCTGGACACCTGTCGGCTGGACACGTTCACGGACACGGTGAGCGGAGGTCGACCGGTCGCTTCGCGCAGCGTGTTCCATTCGGCGACCTGCTCGCAGGCGGTGCGCAGCACGAACTCACCGATGGGCTGGATCAGCCCGGAGTCCTCGGCGGTCGCGATGAACCGCGCAGGTGGGATCGGGCCACGCTCAGGATCGGTCCAGCGCAGCAGCGCCTCGACCCCGAGCACTTCGCCCGTCCCGAGATCGACCATGGGCTGGTAGGCCACCCACAGATGACCGGCGTCGAAGGCCTGGCGTAGCGCAGCCGCGTCCTCGCGGCGCCCGTGGCGGGCGGCGGCCATCGCCACGTCGTAGACGGCCAGGCGTCCCCGGCCCTGCCGCTTCGCCTCGTACATGGCGTCGTCGGCCGAGGTCAGCAGGTCCTCGACGGCGGCGTCCAGATCGAGCTGGCTGATGGCCAGGCGAACCGGCCGGCCCTGCGCTCCGTCCGGGGTGGACGGCTCGTATGGCGCCGTGAACACCAAGCCGACGCTGGCGCCGATCGACAGGGCAAGTTCATCGTTGAGAGTGTGCGCGGCGCTGCGCCGGAGCCGGTCGGCGATGGCGTGCCCTTCCTCGGTGGCGGTCAGCCCCTCGCATACCGCGACGAATTCATCTCCCCCGACCCGGGCCAAGGTGTCTGCGGGCCGCAGCGCGGCGCGCATCCGCCGGGCCGCGCGCAGCAGCACCTCGTCACCCCGGGCGTGACCGTACTGATCGTTGACCGCCTTGAATCCATCCAGGTCGATATACATGACCGCGACCAACCGGCCCGGTTCCCGTCGCAGCAGGGCCTGTTCGAGTCGGTCGGCAACCAGCCGCCGGTTAGGCAGTCCGGTCAAGGCGTCGTGAGTGGCCTGCTGGGACAGACTCTTCAGCAACTGATCGCGGGCGTGTTCCGCGTCGCGCCGGGCGGTCGCCAACCGCCAGCGCTGCGCGATGAGCCAGATAAGCAGCACGAGCAACCCGACGGCGAGGGCCACACCAACGCTCGCGGCAACCAGGACTGCCGTACCGGCCCGGCCCGCGGCACGGTCGGAGGACATGTCCTGCTGTTGTGAGTCCTGCACCAGCGGAAGGACGATCGCGGTGATCTGGTCGGTGAGCACCTGCCCGCGGTCCCCGTCGGCGAGCGCCACCGCCGCCGCCATGCCTTGGGTCCGCCGTACCTCGATGCTCCGGGCCAGGGCCGCCTCCTTCTGCGCGACCAGGATGCGCAACCGGTCGACCTGCGGCTGTTCGGTCTTCCCAGTCAAGGCGTCCAGGGTGTCTACCTGCCGCGGAATGTCCGCCTGCACCAGCGTGTAGGTCTGCAGGTAGGACGGGTTTCCGGTGAGCAGATAGCCCCGCTGGCCGCTGTCGGCGCCCTCCACCTCCACGAGCAGCTTCGCGCTGGTGCGCAGCACATTGCTGTGCTGCTTGGCCGCCGCCTGGCTCGACGCCGCGAGGCGGCCAAGCACCAGGGCCACGACGAAGGCGCCGACAACAAGGGCCGTGGCCAGGACCGCGCCGAGCAGCAGCCATCGGCCGCCGCGACCACTCGGATCGCTTGACCCCGGGCGCCGGCTGCCCTTCAGGGACCACCCTGCGCCCACGGTTTCCTCATTCCCGATTCAACCCGCTGGTGTTGCGTCGTTCCGGACTTCGACCGCAGACCCCTCCATCTTGAGGACCGGGCGGCCTGGGCGTGGACAATGACGCGCCATGGATGACAAGACGCGGGCCCGTCGGGAGGCGTGTTCTTCGTTCTTGAACGGCGACGGGCCGGTGAAGCCGTCCGAATTGCTGGCCTCGGTCGGTGCCTGCGTCGAACCCGACCGCTACGGCGAGGGCGGCGTCGTGGCTGATCTCGAACGTTACGTCGCCGATCTGTTGGGCAAGCCGGCTGCCGTGTTCTTGCCGAGCGGGACGATGGCGCAGGGCGCCACGCTGCGGGTCCATGCCGATTCCCGCGGATCGCGCACGGTGCTGTGGCATCCGTGCTGCCACCTGGACCGGCATGAGGGGCAGGCGCACGCCCGTCTGCACGGTCTTTTCGGCCGACCGGTTGGCTTGGCCGAGCGGCTCCTCACGCTTACGGATCTGCAGGACGTCGCCGAGCCGTTCTCCGCCCTGTTGGTGGAGCTGCCGCAGCGAGATCTCGGCGGTCAACTGCCCGGATGGGACGACCTGCAGGAGCAGGTCGCGTGGGCGCGTCAGCGCGGCGCGGCGGTTCACCTGGACGGCGCCCGGCTGTGGGAGGCCACGGCCGGCTACGACCGGACTCCGCAGCAGATCGCGGAGTTGTTCGACACCGTCTACGTCTCGTTCTACAAAGGTATCGGCGCGCTACCAGGGTGTTGTGTGGCCGGTCCCGGCGAGCAGATGCGGCAGGTTCGTGAGTGGCGACGCCGGCTCGGCGGCACTCTTTACGGCCTCTGGCCAGGGGCCGCGTCCGCGTTGCACCTGCTGCCCGAACGGCTGCCCGAGATGGCTGACCGGCTGATTCATGCGCGGGCGATCGCCGCTGCCATCTCGGAGGTGCCTGGCGTTCGAGTCATCCCCGACCAGCCGCAGACCCCGATGATGCACCTGCTGTTCACCGTTGGCGGCGAGCGCTTCGCTTCGAACGCCGTCACGCTGGCCGAACAATCCGGCGTTTGGGCCTGGCCTGAAGCCAGCGCCACCGGCGACCCCGACGTCGTCCGGTGCGAACTGTCGGTTGGCCGCGCCACCTGCCAGCTCACCCCGGCGGCCATTGCAGCGGCCCTCGGCGCGCTTGCCGCCTGATGCGGATGCCAACGGCACCCTGTCCGGCTTTCGCGACATGGGCGCAGGCAGTGCCTCTCCAGTACCTTACGCATTCAGCGGAGCGATCGATCCCAACAAGCGTACGGCGCGGCGGTCTCGGCGAAGGAGTCCCATGCTGCACGAAGCAGAGTTGTTCGTGATGGCTGAACACGTCCTGGTGGAGGTGCTCGGCCGAATCCGGGAAGCCGACGAGGAAATCATGATTCCGCCGATGTTCGACCTGCCGGGCGCCGATCGGGCGGCGCCGATCCGGTTGGTGGTGGAGGAATACGCCTTCGATGACGCCTGCGTCCCGGACATCCTCGCCGGCCGCCCCAGCAACAACATTGATCGGGGCAGGCTCGACGCTGGGCTACGCGGAGAGGGACGGACGGCCACCATCGCGGGCGTCGCCGGGGCAGCCGTCGCCGCCGCACGCGAGGTCACCGACGGCGACGCCGTCGTGCACGCTGGTTACGGCGACGTATCCACGCGGGACTACCTGCTGCGACTGACGATCGCCCGCTCGCTCGTCGCGCATTACGTCGCGACGTACCTCGGTTCGACTGCCTGCCCGCTGCCCGAGGAACTCGCCCGTCCGTTGTGGGCGCTGACCGAGCCGGAGGCGGCGACGTGGCGG
>DASYGP010000075.1:0-1717 GCA_035999615.1 Mycobacteriales bacterium | reverse complement strand
TGCGCTCGCTCGACACCGGCCAGGATCGTCGTCCGTTGCTGCGCCGGGACGGTCGTTGGTTCGCCGCGAGCGCCGACGACGGGCTGACCGCTTCGGTGCCAGTCGGATTGATGGCCGCCGTCCACGTCGGCAAGCCATCGGTGCAACGCATCGTCGCGGGGGGCGCCACGGCGGTGGTGGTCGGGGTCCCGTTGCCTCGGGTCAACGCTGACTTCTATGAGGTCGCGAGCCTCAGCGAGGCACAGCACTCACTGCAAACACTTGCCGGAACATTGGCCGCTGTGGCAATCGGGGCCACCTTGGCCGCGGCAGCGTTGAGTATGTGGTCGGTCCGGCGTCTGCTGCGCCCTCTCGCGGCGGTCACCACGGCGGCCAGAAGGATCAGCGGCGGGGATCTCTCCGCCCGGATCGGGGCGAGCGGGGACCCCGACCTGATGTCTTTGACGGCGTCGTTCAACGCGATGGTGACCGAAGTCACTGAGCGCATCCAGCGAGATCAGCGGTTCGCTGCCGACGTCAGCCACGAACTGCGCTCGCCGCTGCAGACGCTGACTGCAGCTTCGTCGGTGCTGCAGAACCGGCGCGGAGAGCTTGACGCGCGTACCGGTGCCGCAGCCGGGATGGTTGCCGAGGAGGTCGCACGGTTCACCACGCTGGTAAAGGACCTGTTGGAATTGGCTCGCGAGGAGACACCTGTGGTGAGCGCCCCCACTGATGTCGAAGGGCTGCTCCTTCGGTTGTGCCTACGCAAAGGTCTGCCTCGCCAGGCGCTTGACGTCGAGTCGGGTTTGCCGGCCTGGCCACTGGATCCGCGCCGGGTAGAGCGCATCCTCGACAACCTGGTTGATAACGCCGTTCAGCACGGGGGCGGCCTGGTCCGACTAGGTGCACGAACCTCAGAGGGGTTGCTGCTGCTGGAAGTCGACGATGCCGGCCCCGGTGTCCCCGAGGAGGAAAGGTCGCTCGTGTTCGATCGCTTCGGCCGCGGTCGGGGCGCTCGGACCCGCGCTACCAGCGACGGCACCGGCCTGGGGTTATCGCTGGTGGCTCGACACGCGGCTGCGCACCACGGCCGGGTTTCGGTCCTCGACCGCCCTGGCGGTGGTGCCCGTTTCCTGATCGAGCTTCCCTGGACCCAGGAGTACGCATGAAATGGCGGTGGCTGCTGCTGGGTATCAGCGCCATGGTGGCTATCGCCGGTTGCGGGGTGGGCGCCGAACAGACACCGCGAGCGTTGGACCCCGGCGCTGCGCCCTTCCGGGCCGTCACCGACGGGCCGACTCCGGCGCCCACCGGCTCGGCCCGCGCCACTTTGTACTTCACGCGGAACGGACACCTTGTGGCCGCGGCACGGCGCGTGCCGGCACCAGTGACGCCCGCAGCGGTCCTGCAAGCCCTCGTTGCCGGTCCGACAACGCGGGAAGGCAACGCGGGGCTGAGTACTTCGGTCCCCACGGGTCCCCGCCTGGCGGCCAGGTCTCCTGGTTCCCCCGGCGTTCTGGTCGTCGATCTACCCATGGCGGATTCGGCCTCGGGCAGCCGCAACGATGAGGTGCTGGGATACGCCCAGATCGTCGTCACCCTCACCCACGTGTCCGGCGTCACCGGTGTGCAATTCTCACGGCAAGGCCGGAACCTCCCTGTCCCCGGAGCCGACGGGCAGCTCTCGTCGGGGCCCCTGACCGCCCGGGACTATTCCGGGTTGGTTTAGGTCGCC
>DASYGP010000059.1:0-5119 GCA_035999615.1 Mycobacteriales bacterium | reverse complement strand
GGCGGCCACCACGGGGACGTGGTGAGCGCCGAGACCGGCTGGCTGGTGGCGCAGGGCGTGGAGGCGTACATGGGGTCCGAGTCGCTGCCGATGTGGGTCGCCGAGGCCGGCTGGGAGGGCTTCTCCGCCCGGGACGGCTCGGCCGCGCAACGCGCCGGGCTGCGGCACCGCCCGCGGCGGGACCTTCTCGTCGACCTGCTCGCCTGGGAACGCGCCGAGGGCCTGGACCGGCCCCGCGCCGCGGGGCTCAGCGCCGAACGTGAACGAGCCCTGCTGGCCCTGCTGGCAAGCTGACGCCCCAAAGTCCGGCAGCGGAGGTTTCCATGCGCACCTGGTTGACCGAACGATTCGGGCTTGCGCTGCCGGTCGTGGGCGCCCCCATGGCCGGGGTCGCGGCCGGCCGGCTGGCCGCGGCGATTTCGCAGGCCGGCGCCCTGGGCATGTTCGGCGCCGGCAGCGCCGCGACGCCGGAGTGGATCCGCGAGCAGGCTGGCATCGCCGCCGCCCCGGGCCGGCCCTTCGGGATCGGGTTGATGGCCTGGGCGCTGGCCCAGCAGCCCGCGCAGCTGGACGCGGCGATCGCCGCCGACCCGGCGCTGGTGTCGGTGAGCTACGGCGACTACCCGCAATACGTGGCCGCCATCCAGGACGCCGGCATCGCCGTGGCCACGCAGGTCGGCACGCTGGCCGAGGCGGTGGCCGCCGAAGCGGCCGGGGTCGATGTCATCGTCGCGCGCGGCGGGGAGGGCGGCGGGCACGGCCGCAACGACGTCGGCACCCTGCCGCTGCTGCAACTGGTTCTCGACACGGTTGGCACGCCGGTCCTCGCCGCCGGCGGGATCGGCTCGGCGCGCGGACTCGCCGCCGTGCTCGCGGCGGGCGCGGCCGGTGCCTGGGTCGGCACCGCGTTCTTGGCCTGCGAGGAGGCTGAACTGTCCGCCGCCGCTCAGCAGCTCCTGTTCGCCGCCGCGGAAACGGACACCGCGTACGGGCGGGTGTTCGACGTGGCGCAACGGCTGGCCTGGCCGCAGGAGTACGGGGGGCGCGCGCTGCGCAACCAGTTCTTCGACCGATGGTCCGGCCAGGAAGATCAACTTGGCAGCGACGACGAGGCCGCCGCACAGCTGCGGGCGGCGCGCAAGGCGGGCGACTTCGCCAGCGCCTACCTCTACGCCGGCCAGGGGGTGGGGTTGCTCAACGCGCTCCGTTCGGCGGCGGCGGTGGTCGCCGAACTCGCCGGCGCGGCCCGGCTGCTGCGCGCCGCCGGGTCAGTCGCCGAACCGCTGGTAGAGGTAGAACGCGGCCCCGCTCAGCCCGAGTAGCACCAGCACCAGGAGCAGCAGTCCGGCGCCGTGCTGCCCGAACGCGGACACCCCCGCGCTGGCCAGCGCGGGGCGGGTGGCGACCTGCCCGGGGTTCGGCGCCGGCGTCGAGGTCGGTGGCGGGGCGGTCGGATTCGCGGTCGGACGGGCCGCGTCCGGGCTGGGGACGTAGCCGTCGTTGACCGGACCGAGAGCGGGCGCACCGGGACTGCCGTAGACCGGGCCGGCCCGCGCGGTCGCCGGGTAGTTGCCGGCCGGCCCGCCGCCGGGGTTGTAGGGCTGCAGCGCGCCGGCCGAGGGATCCAGGCCCCCGCCGCCACCCGGCGCCGGCGCCGGGCCGGCCACGGTGCCGAGCTGCGCGCAGTTCACGGTCAGCCCGCCGCCGATCGGGGTGGTAGCCGGCAGCGGGGCGTATCCGTAGCTGAAGCTGACCACATCGCCGTCGCGGACCAGCGCACCGGAGGCGAACAGCAACGTCTGCGGGCCGGTGACCGTCTGACCCGGGTGCGCGGTAGCGCTGGCCGGCTGCAAGCCCAGCACGAGGTCGCCGATGTGCGCGGTCATGGTCAGGTCGGTGCTGGCCGAGGCGGGGTCGGTGAAGGTGAAGGTCAACAAGCCCGCGCCCAGCGCGGTGCAGTTGACCGAGGCGATCGGCGCCGCCGGCGTCGGCAGCCCCGCGGCGGCGGCACCCAGCGGATCGGCGAAGACGGCGGTCGCTGCGAGCACCGCCGCGCCCAGCCACCGTTTCATTGCCGTTTGGCCTCCGTGTCCGTTTTGCTTACCGACGGTAACCCGTTTCCGGGCGCCCCGGGACCCCGCCGCACAGCTGGGTTGCGGGAGGGAACCGGTGCGGGTCAGGCGGCGTCCAACCGGCATGACACGTACCGGGACGACCAGGGTTGTGGCTCTCGCGATCGCGGTGCCGGTGCTCGCGGGGACATATTTCCTCGGCACCAGCCGCGGTGGCACCCATACAGCCGGCTACTCCACGGTCGGGAGGGCCGAGGTCGGGTCCTCCGGGGGACCGGTGCCCGCCATCGCGGCCAGCGCCGTCGGTGCCGCGCCGCAGCAGTCGGGCGCAGCGAGCCCGATGATCGCGGGCGGCGGCCCGGGCACGGTCACCGGCCCGGCCCCGGCGGCATCCGCGGGCGGTATCACCGTCTCCGGCACCGGGCGGGTGACCGGGACGCCCGACACCGTGCTCGTCAACATGGGCCTCTCGGTTTCGGCCGGTAACGTGAGCGAGGCGTTGGCGTCGGCCAACGCGAAAACCGATGCGGTGCAGAAGGTTTTCGTCAGCCGGGGGGTCGATGCCAAGGACCTGCAGACCAGCGGCTTGAACATTTACCCGAACTACACCAATGGCGGGTCCGGCGCGCCCACGATCACCGGCTATCAGGTCTCGGAGAATCTGAGCGTGAAGCTGCGTGATCTCTCCAAGGCCGGCGACACGATCACCGCCGCCGTCGCCGCCGGCGGCGACGCGGTCCGCGTCGACGGGGTCAGTCTCGACCTGCAGGACACCAGCCCGCTGGTCAGCGCGGCGCGTGATCGGGCCTTCGGCGCGGCCAAGACCGAGGCGGCGCAGTACGCCAAGGACGCGGGCGTCCCGCTCGGGCGGGTAGTGAGCATCAGCGACGTGTTCTCGCAGAACCCGATGCCGGTGTACGGCAACTTCGCCAGCGGGTCCGGGATGGTAGCTGCGCCCGCCTCGGTGCCGATCAAGCCCGGCAGTCAGGACGTCGCGGTCACCGTGACGGTGGTCTTCGCGCTGGGTTAAGCGCTGGGCTGCGGCAGGACGGGCAGCTCGCGTTCGGCGGGGGTCCCTGGACAAGCCGCTGATCGAACGAGGCAAAGGTCGCCGCGGCGTGTTCGGCCGCCAGCGGGACGCAGCAATCCGCCATCGTCAGCCCGGTGGCCACCCGCAGCTGCGCCAACCGCACAGCGATATCGGACGGGAACGGCTACTCCAGCAGCTCAAGGTCACGGAGCGCCGTCTGCGCCAACTCCAGGCGGCCGCCGCGCGCTGGAGCGACCCGCGTGGTGATCCTCCTCCGCGTCCAGATAGGCGATGAGGACGCTTGCGTCCAGCACGATCACGCCGGCCATTCCTGGCGCATCGTCCGCAGGTAGTCGCGTCCGTAGACGCCGGTGAGGGCCCCGCTGTGTCGCCGCACGGCGGCGAGTCGGCGGCTGCGATGTTGGTCCTGGGCCCGCCCAGCGGCACCGTCGGCCTCGAGTGCCAAGCGACCGTGCTACCCGGGTTGTCTACTACGGTCTTCGGTGTGCTGACCTTGACAGACGGGCCGGGAACCCCGGCATGAGCCTGCCGAGCCTTGCTGAGCGGCGCCGACGACGGGGATACGGAACCGGCCGGCGACGCCGCAGCCCGGCCAAGATCCTCGCGTTCCTGCTGGTCCTGGTGTTGCTGGCCGTGGTGGCCGGCGCGGTGATCCAGCTACGCCGGCCCACCCCCCGGCTCACCATCCGCCCGCTGCTCCCGGCCGCGTCGGTGATCCCCGGCAAGGCGCCCGCCCTGCCCTGGCCGACCGACGGTGAGGCCGCGGTCAGCATCAGCGGCATCGGCAGCCTCGGCAGCTCCGGGCCGGCGCGGCCGCTCCCGGCGGGCAGCCTGGCCAAGGTGATGACCGCCTACGTGCTGCTCAAGGATCATCCGCTGGGACCGGCGGCCCCCGGACCGCAGATCACCGTCAGCGCGGCCGATGCGGCGGAATACCAGCAGGACGTGGCGACCGGCGACTCCGTCGTCGCGGTCGTCGCCGGGGAAGTCCTCACCGAGCGCCAGGCTCTCGCTGCACTGCTGGTCCCCTCCGCGGACAACGTGGCCACGATGATGGCCCGCTGGGACGCCGGAAGTGTGCCCGCCTTCGTCGCCAAGATGAACCAGACGGCGGCGCAGCTCGGTCTGGGCCAGAGCCACTTTGTGGAACCCAGCGGGGTCGATCCGGGCAGTGTCAGCACCCCGCAGGACCTGATCCGGCTCGGGGAGGCAGCCCTCGCGCTGCCGGTGTTCACCAACCTGGTCGGCCAGGCAAAAGTCACCCTGCCGGTCTCCGGCACCCTGTCGAACTTCAACACCGTCCTCGGGCGCAGCGGCATCTTCGGGATCAAGACCGGCTCCACCGCCGCCGGCGGTTCGATGCTGTTCGCGGCGCACCACACCGTCGCCGGGCATCCGGTCACGATCATCGGCGCCGTCCTTGACGTGCAGGGCCTGCACCCGCTGCAGCCCGCCCTCGCCGCGGCGCTGCGCCTGGTCGACGCGGCCGGGGCCGCGATCAGGGTGGTGACCGTCGCGCCGGCCGGGACGCCCGCCGCGGCGCTCGATGCACCGTGGCTCTCCGGTAGTCGCACCCTGACCGTGCCCGCTCCGGTGCGTCTGCTGGGCTGGGCCGGCCTGCCGGTGACCACCACCTGGTCCTTGCCGCCGCCCGCCGATCGGCTGGCGGCCGGTGCGGTGGCCGCGACGGTTACCTTCCACGCCGGCCAGCAGGCGGTCGCCGTTGCGCTGCGCACCAGCACCGCGATCCCGGCACCCAGCCTCAAGTGGCGGCTGCTGCGCCGGTGACCCGAACGGGGGCGCTCTAGCGTGCCGGCCACATTCGGCTAACCCCGGACAAGAATCGTGCCGCAACGATGAGCCTGCCCGGCGTTCGTGCCGAACGCTTGCGGTGACCTGCCGTGTGCCTCCTGAGACCACCGCGGCGGAGGTCGGCAGTGACTGGCGCGATGACCTGCAGCTGATCGGCGCCATCGCCCGGGCCGACCATCAGGCC
>DASYGP010000058.1:0-8396 GCA_035999615.1 Mycobacteriales bacterium | reverse complement strand
CCGGGGTCGTACGGGGTCGCGCCCGGGATCACGTTGAACAGCTGCCAGGAGCTCGGCAGGAACTGCATCATCCCCTCGGCCGGGCCGCCGGGCACCGGCGGACCGACCGCCGCCGGGTCGAATCCGGATTCGACCTTGCCGACGGCGGCGAGCAGGGCAGGGGGCAGCGCGTACCGGTGCGCGGCCAGCAGGAACGCGGGCCGCAGCGCGGTCGGGACGTCCCGGACCTGGCTGGCATCGGTGGCGGTGACGTATCCGGCGCCGAGGACAGCGACAGAGCCGGCGGGCCGCGCGGCGGCGTCCGGGGCGCCGGCGAAGCTGAGGAGTACCAACAACGGCAAGCCAAAGCAGCAGGCGCAGGCGGCCGCGAGCAGCCGGGTCATGGCCGTGGTCCGCTGCTGGCCAGGAGGTGTTCCTCGTCGGTGGCGACGATGTAGACCGGGTTGCGGTCGGCGGCGGTGAGCAGCAGGCCGCGCCCGGCCTTGCCGGGCTGCAACCATTCGCCCTCCGCCGCGGTCAACCCCAGCCCGGAGATGACGGCCGTCCGTTCATGCGACTCGCAGCCCAGCAGCAGCTTCGTCGCCGTGTTGGCGAGCACCGCCTGCCCGGCGGGCAGCGTCAAGAAGTCGGACAGTCGCTGGGTCACCACGTCCAGGCCGACCCGGTACTTACGGGCGCGGCGGGCGAACTGGGCGAGCAGTTCGGCGGCGGCCGGGTCGTCCAGCAGCAGGTGCGCCTCGTCGAGGATCACCAGCCGCGGCTGGGTCGCGGCCGCCCCGACGGTGTGCGTCCACGCCCAACCCAGCACGCAACTCATCACCGCCGGGCGGGCCCGCGCGGGGACGGCCCGCAGGTCGAAGCACACCACCGCCGGCGGATCACGCAGCAGCTGCGGATTCGGCGCGAACAACCCGGCCAGCGTCCCGCCGGAGGCCGGGGCGAGCCGGGCCGCCAGGTCGGCCCCGGCGAACGGTCGATGCGCCGCCAGTTCGGCGACCACGTCAAGCAGGTCGGCTGGCGACGCCGGACCGGACCTCCCGCCCGGCCGATCACCGCGCAGGGCCACCAGTGCCCGATCGAGCAGGGCCACGTCGATCGAGGTGAGCGGCCCGCCGAGCAGCGCGGCTGCCCACGAGGTCAGCAGTGCCAGGCCTTCTGTCGGGTGCAGGCCGGGCCGGCAGGCCAGCCCGACCGGGTCGAGGCCGGCCGGTTGCTCCCCGACCTGCAGGCACAGGCCGCCGAGCGCGTCGGTCACCGCCGCGAACTCCCCTTCCGGGTCGACGATGACGGCGGCGGTGCCGGCCGCAGTTTGCCGGAGCAGCTCCAGTTTCGCTGCGTACGACTTGCCCGCCCCGCTGGTGCCCACCACCAGCCGGGTCGCGTTATGCGCGGCCCACCTGTTGACCAGCAGCGGGACTCCGGATGCTGGGTCGACACCCAGGAGGGTCGGGCCTGGGTGATCCGTGGTCCACGCCGGCGACACGCCGGCCGGCGGCTGGGTGGGGTGCGGCAGGCTCGCCGCGAGGCTGGCGGTATCGAGCAGCCGCCAGGGCCAGCCCAGTGCCGGACCGCCCGGGCGGCAGGCGTCCCACCCGGGGCGTTGCTGCAGCCGGAGGCCGGTAACCTCGGTCAGCAGCCCGGTCGCCAGCGCCCGCAGTTCTTGTTCGGCCAGGTCCAGCCCGGCCGGGTCGGGCGCGTGCAGCGCGAGCAGCAACTGGGTGTGCCAGAGCCGGGTGCTGCCCCGGGCGAGCGCCTCGCGAAGCTCCTCGGTCGCGGCTTCGGCGAGCTCGTCGCCGGGATCACGGAGCCGTCCGGCCCGGGCATCCAGGGCGGCGGTGGACATCAGCGCGGTCAGCCGCCGGCGCAGCATCCTGCTGGCGAGCTCGCTCGGCACCGGCCGCAGGTGCAGCACCACGGCCAGGCAGCGTTCCGCGACCGGGTGCAGCCAGCCGGGGTGCACCGTGGCGGGCCAGCCGGTGACCGTCAGGACTCGGCCGTGGCCGCCGGCCGTCAGCCGTACCTGTCCGCGGCCCTCCCCGATCACGCCGGGCCAGGACAAGCCCGTCGTTGCCGCGGTTTCCGAAGCGGACTCGATGAGCAGGGTCCGGCGGGGTCTGGCCAGTGCCGCCAGCTGCCGCGTGAACGCGGTCGCCGGATCGGCGGCGGGCCGCTCGGCGGACGCGGGGACGACGTCAGTGACATCAGCCGGCCCGTGCCACACCTGCATCGGACCGTCGGCGCCGGCGATGACGGCCACCAATTCCTGCAGGGCTGCCTCCTTCCCGGGGCCGTCGCGCAGCGGGTAGGGCGGCCGAAGGACAACGTCGGTCGGCGCGGCCGGCAGCGCCAGGTGGACAGCCAGATCGGCACTCACGTCGGTAGCCAGGTCAGCAGCCACAGCCGGCTCCCGATCCCGGCACCAGCAACCACCACGGCGGGAGGCCGAACGGGTCGACCGGTGCGGGGCCCAGCCACAGCGGCGCCTGGTTCGCCGGCGCGGACAGCGGCACCGGGGGCGGCGCCGCTTGCGGGACCTCGGGCACCGGGGGCGGCGCCGCCTGCGGGACCTCGCGCACCGGGGGCGGCGCCGGGGGCACGAGGAGCGGCGCTGCCGGCCCGGATGGCCGCTCGGCGCCCGGCACGAGCAACCGGGAGCCCAGCCCCAACCCGGCGCCGAGCAGCAGCACGGCGATCAGCGGGAGCGCACGGGCCGGGCGGCGTGCCTCTCGTGCTGGGATCTCCTCGGCCGCCGGTTTGTCGTCGGGATCGCCGGTTTCTGGCTCCGCGTCGCCGGCCCGGCGCCGCCGGAAGCCGATCAGCAGCCGCAGCCAGGTCAGCATCGGTCGGCCATCCGGTCGCCACCACGCGCCGAGGCCGCCGATCAGCAGCAGCACAGCGCCGGCGCCGACGGGAAGCGGCGCGGGCCAGCGCAGGATCGCGAGCGCCGCTCCTGCCATGGCGAGCACCAGCCAGCCGGCCATCGGCAGCGTCACCGGGCCGGCGATCCGGTCGGCCACGTCGATGTCGGCGGGCACGCACACAACCGGGTCGCCCCTCATCGGAGCGCCGCCAACACCAGCGTGACGACCAGGTTCGCCGACAGCGCCAACGTCAACCCCACGACGGCGGCGATCAGGCCGGTCTTGGCTTCCGCCTGCCGGACGTGATTGCCACCGCTGCTCGTCCAGCGCACCCCGTTGATGGCGATGAACAGCACCGCGATGCTTGCCGCGACCGCGGTCACGTAGTCGGTCAGCCGGGCCGCGAAGGAGGTGACCTGACCGATGCCGCCGCCAGCCGCGGCCTGCGCGGCCTGGACCCGCCAGGCGAGGGATCCGGCCAGGACCGCGGCCACCGTCAGGATTCGAACGAGTCTGCGTTTCATGCCTGCACCTCCCTGCTGCCGGTGAACCGGTTGCCGTTCAAGCGGTTGCCGCTGGCTGGGGCGGCGGACTGGGTCCGCGGGCGATGTCGCGCCATCAACCGGGCGCGGCGCAGCCGACCGGTCACCTCGGCGGCCTCGACCCCGGCGGCCGCGCCGGCCGCCCAGCCGGGGATCTTCACCATCAGCGCGAGGATCGCCACGCCGGACAGCGCGCCCACCAGGCCGGAACGGTCGGAGGAGAACAGCGCGACGTAGGTACCGAGCAGGACCGCGTTGGCCACCGGCAGCAGCACCGTGGTGAGCTGCAGCCGCCACCAGAGCCGGGCCACGCCGCCACCGCCGGGCAGCACGGCCAGGCCCATCACTACCGGCGCGAGAATCACCAGCAGCCACAGCGTGGCCCAGCGGACCAGGCCCAGTACGAGCAACGCGACCAGCAGGATCACGCCGACCGTGACGGTGACCAGAACGGCCAGGCCGGCCGCCACGTTGCCCTGCAGCACCCGATGGAAGGCGGCGCTCACCGGGTTGTCGGCCCGGTCGAAGCCGCCGGCCACGAACGCGTCGACCACCCGGTTGGCCAGCTGCACCTCGAGGGCGACCAGGGGAAGTGACACGGCGGCGGTGAGCAGACCACCGGCAAACCGCAGGCCCAACGTTTCCCGGGCGCTCATGGCAAGCCGCGACGACGGGCCGGGGATCATCGCCAGGCCGGCCAGCGCCAGCAGCAAGGCGACGCAGGCCCCGAGCACGGCCAACGACGTAAGCCAGTATTGGCGCAGCGTCGGTTCGGTAAGCAGGTCGGGGGTGTGCAGCACGTAGCGGGCGACGGGAGCGGCCAACTGGCCGAGGAAGTCTTGCGACAGCGATCGGAGCAGCCCCGTGACCGCGTCGACCACGTGACCGATCAGGTACTGACCGAGGTCTGCCAGCGGGTGGGGTATGCCGATGGCCGGGCCGGACGGCTCGGTGGGGACGACTGCCAAGGGCTGGACGCCGGTAATGATGCTGTGCACGAGGGACTCTCCTTGGTCAGGCGGCAAAAACCACATGACCTGGAGACTGCCGAACTCAGTTCACCGGACGCTCACCGCAGCGCACGATTTTGGTGAAGTTGCGGTGAGCGTCCGGCCACCCCGGCGGCGGGGACGGAGAGCGCCTTACGTCGCATTCGAACTCCTCCGGGCCGGCCCCTGACCCGATGTAGTCAGTGGGGGGCCGCCCACTGCGGGGCCAAGCTAGAAGGCGCAGGGGTCCAGCTGAACTAGCCCCAGATGGCGTCCGGGTGAACAGTCGGCGCAACGTTTCGCGGGGACGCCAACCTTTGTGCGGCACGAGTATCGTCATCAATTGATGATGCGAGTCATGCCGACGGGAGGATCAGCCTTGCGCACCACCCTTGCCTTGGATGACGAGCTGATCGCCGAAGCGCAACGTCTTACCGGGGTCAGTGAGAAGAGCGCCCTCGTGCGTGCCGGGCTCAAGGCGCTTATTGAACGGGAGAGCGCCCACCGGCTCGCCCAACTGGGCGGTAGCGAACCCGAGATGACCCGCGCCCCTCGGCGGCGAGCGAAACTTCATTGATCTTGGTTGATACCTCGGTCTGGGTCGAACACCTGAAGACGGGGCACCCCCGCCTCGCGGCGCTTCTTGGCCGAGGACTCGTGCTGGGCCACCCGTGGGTGGTGGGTGAACTCGCACTCGGGCATCTGCACCAGCGCGGGGAGGTCCTCGCTTTGCTGGGCCAGCTGCCGCAGGCGACGATCGCCACTCCCGTCGAGCTGCTCACGTTCATCAACGACCACAGCCTCGACGGCGCGGGCATCGGTTACGTGGACGCGCAACTCCTGGCGGCGACGCGCTTGACACCGGATGCGAGCTTGTGGACGAACGACAAGCGGCTGGACGCGGCGGCCACTCGCATGGGAATTGCTAGCGATCAACGGATCTACGGCGGTAAGGGTCCGTAGGCCTCAACCGACCAGGTCGTGCAGGCTGAGCAGGTGGCCCTGGTCGGGGGCGCAGCGGCCCTCGAGAACCTCGCGGTAGGCGTGCTCAACGTCCCGAGCGCCGTGGATGCGCAGCAGGTGCAGCCGGTTCCGGGCGCCGCTCGCGCCGTCGGGAAGAAGTCCCAGTAGCCCAACTGCTCGCCGAGCGGGCCGTAGGTGAACGTGTTGGCGGTGAGCGCCACCGCCTCGACCTTGACCAGGACCGATCCCGTTGGCAACGCCCCCCACGGCGGCGGGAGCCCACCGTCGGGCAGCGCATCCAGCCACTGCAGCGCCGCCAGGTCCGCGCGGTGCGTGAGCAGGGTCCGCGGCGCGATCAGCATGCTCACCGCTCGGCACGCGAAAGATCATGCGATCCCCGCCGGGGTCGAGACACCACGGCAGCGTGCAACCCGGAGAGAAACGACCGGTCACCAACACCCGTCCTGACGGTGACCGGCGGCCGACATGTCGATGACACATCTGCCTGACTGACCGGACGATCTACAGGTAGCCAAAGGCGCGGCCCAGCGCGACGCCTACCCCGGCCAGCACCACCACGACGAGCGGCACCACGTAGACGAACGCCAGGCCCTGCGCCGCACGCCGGGCCCGGATGTCCCCGTGCGTGGCGGCGCTGCTGATCTTGCCGAAGCCGGCGATCAGGCCTTCGACCGTGTACGGGCTCGGCTCCTTCGGCGGCTCTTCCTGCATCGCGGTCCCGGTCATGGGGAGCAGGTCATCGACGCCGCCGTCCCGGTCCACCGGCTGGCCGTAGACCCGGTAGGTGGCACGCAAAAAGTCCTGGTACGGCATGCGGTACGGGGACCTCTCGCTCATCCCCTGAGTGTGCGCCGATCCGCAACCCGTGGCGAGGTACTCAGAGCTTGCGGAACATCACGTGGAGCCCGACCAGGCCGTGCTGAGGATGATCAAAGGCTTCGGGCACGGTGCCGATGATCTGGAATCCCAGCGCTTGCCACAGTCGGACCGCGGCCGTATTGGTCTCCACCACCGCGTTGAACTGGATGCTGCGGTAGCCGGCATCACGCGCCCAGGCGAGGACGTATTCCCCCAGCGCGCGCCCCACCCCGCGGCCCTGGTGGGCCGGATCCACCAGGAAACTCGCGGTCGCCACATGCGCGCCGCGCCCGGGCCGGTTCGGCCCCATCTTGGCCGATCCCAACACGACGCCGGTGTCGACCGCGACGACCGTCTGGCCGGGTGGTTCCTCCATCCAGATCGCCCGGGCGGCCTGCGGATCGGACAGCTCCGGATAGGCGTAGGTCTCCCCGGCCGCAACGATCTGCGCGAAGATCGGCCAGATTTCCGGCCAGTCGCTGTCGGTCGCGGCGCGGATCAACACGCCGGGAAGCTTAGGCGGGCGGACCCGATAGGCCTATCCGGTCGCCCCGACGGGCAACCGTCCGCTCGCCAGGCCCAGGCGCCACCGCGGGTCGGTGCGGGAGCGTTCCTGGAACATCAGGTTCAGCCGGTCGCCCTCGATCAGCACGCAGCCGTGTCCGTTCTCCCCTTTGGCCACGCCGCGGTCGGTTGGCAGCACCGGCCCGATCACCTCATACGGCCCGAGCAGGTCCACGCCTACCGCGAAGAACACCCGCTGCCGGGTGCCGGGGGCCGCGCCCGGCAGGAAGCAGACGGCGTTCACCAACAGCCGGCCGTCGGGCAGCTCCAGCAGCTGGCCGCCCTCCAGCCCCCATTCGTAACCGGGCGCCCCGCGCGGGGTTTGGCACCACACGTCCTCATGCCGGAGCAGCGGGCCAAGCCGGTCCCACGGGCCGCGCCACTCCCCGCTACGGCTGCGCGCCAGATACAGATCCGGCTGCCCGATCACCGAGAACGCCGAATAGACCAGGTACTTGCGGCCGCGCACCACCGCCGGGTGCGGGTCGTAGATGCCGGCCTCCGCCCCGCGCGGAATCGAGATCAACGAGGTCCGGCCGCGGTCGAAGCTGACCCCGCCATCCGCGGACACCAGATGCTCGATCCGGCCGCCGAAGCGGTTGAAGTCGGTCTGGACGAACAGGTGCAGCCGATCCGCCTCGGCAATGGCGCCCGGCGCCGCGACGCAGGACCCGGGGATTTCGCCGAGCGCAACCGGCGGGAGAAGCCGCCACGGGCCGCCGAGCGCCGGCGAGGTGAAGTGCCCGACCTGGAATCCGTGCCGGTCGCTGATGGCGGTCATGAACAGGTGCCAGCGGGTTCCGTCGAAGACCGGGCAGGGGTCCTTCAGTTCGCGGTACGGCCCGGGGTCCAGCGCCAGCTGAACCCGGTGCAACCCGGCGCCGCCGGCTGCCGGCTCCTCGGGGAAGCCGCCGCGGAGGCGAGCCAGCAGCCGGCGCAGGTGTGTCACGGCCCCGATGATGCCGTCAGTCGGTGGCCAGCTGCTCGCGCAGGTGGCGCAGCCCGTCCCGGGCTCGCGATTTGACCGTCCCCAACGGTGTTCCGAGCAGATCCGCGATCTGCGCTTGGGAGTGACCGCCGTAGTAGGACAGCACGAGAACCTCGCGCTGCTTGGGCACCAGTTCGGCGAGCGCCGCCGCGACCCGCTGCTGTTCGGCGCTGCGCAGCACCCAGACCGCGGGATCGACATCGGCCGCCGCCTCATAGGCGAGCGGCCCGGCGGGGCTACGGCGGCGGCGGTGTTGCTCCTCGCGTCGCACGTAGTCGACCGCTCGATGGTGGGTGACCGCAAGCAACCAGGAGGCGACCGAGCCGAGGGCGAGGTCGTAGCGGGCGGCCCGCCGCCACACGTCGAGGAACACCGACTGGATCACGTCGGCGACGCCCTCCTCTTGCGCGAGCACGCGGCGGGCGACGCTGACGCAGCGGGACAGGTATCGCCCGTGCAACTCAACGAAGGCCTGATGGTCGGCCCGGGCGATGGCGCCGATCAGCTGCAGGTCATCGCGCCAGTCACTGCCGACCTCCGCCGCGGTGGTCTCAGGAGGCACACGGCAGGTCACCGCAAGCGTTCGGCACGAACGCCGGGCAGGCTCATC
>DASYGP010000008.1:0-15052 GCA_035999615.1 Mycobacteriales bacterium | reverse complement strand
GGCGGCCGCAGCGGCACGCCGTGCGGCAGTCGCCGCAGAGCCACATGCAGCCGCGGAGACCATGTGCGTTTTGCGAGCAGCAGCCCGATCACCGCCCAGACAGCGACCAGGTAGGCCGGCAGGATCAAGGGCCGCCAAGCTCCGGTGCCGAGCAGCGCCACCGTCGTCACGGCGAGCCCCGCGGCGAGTCCTGCGGTGGACTGCCGGGCGCGCGTTCTCACCGAATACACCGCTCCCAGCGCAGGCGTCCACGCGGGTGGCGCCACCGTGTGTTTCGAGAACCCAGCGCGGCGGTCCAAGGCCGCTAGCCGTGCCCGCAGCGTCACATCCACAGGGTATGCGGACTCATCGTGATCTTCCCCGAGAACCCTGCACCTGCGAGGGTTGCCGCGGCGGGAGCCGGCCGCCTCTGCCGCCATAGTGGCTGGGCACCGCGGGCGGCCATCGGCAAGCGGACAGACGCCCGGGTCAGTGCCTCAGACCACGGCCCCTTCGGTCAGCCCCTCCCGAGCTGGCAGGAGTGGGCGGGTTGTGATTCATAGCGCAGAACTGGCTTCTCGACACCTGCTCAGTAGCGAGACGGCGCCCGCCTCGGACTGGTAGGTCGTGATGACAGGCGCTGTCGTGACGGCAGTGCGCTTCACCAGGGGATGCGCATCCCGCAGCCCTATACAGCCGCCGGATCTCGCCCAGTTCTCCACTGAAAGCACCCTCGCCCTCCCCAGCTCGGTTAGAGCCAGGGTGTCGGGAGGGGGTCAACTTTCGAGTGCCGACACGGGGCAGTTTTCAGGTGCGGCCGACACCCGGCTTGCGGAGAGCCACGTCGGCCTTGTCGTTGCCCGTTCCTCACACTATTTGGGACTGGAGCAGAACTGGAGGATGCACCTGCGCGGAAGCTCGCTGGACAGCATCCAACGGCTGTCAACAGCACCAGATTCGCGCCCGAACCGTGTAAACGCGCAGGTCGGAGGAGCCTTCTGACCCGGCTGGCAGTGTGGGGGTCAGGGGTTCGAGTCCCCTCAGCTCCACCCATGTCGAAAGGGCCTGGAGGCACTCGGCCCTCCGCCCCAAAACCGCATGGCAGCCACTTTGGTAGCCAGTTGGCGCGGTCCGGATCTGTCGCCACCTGCCCGCGCAGTTCACGCGATCGGCTGCAAGCCAGACATAGACAGGCCATAGTTTCATTTAGCTTTCTTCTGAGCGTATGATTGCGCCATGGTTTCAGGGTCATGGCCGGCTCTCGGCACGGAGGGGCGGGCCTGGCAATCGAAGTTCTCGCCCGACCTGGTGTCGGCGCGGGTCCGCCTGCGGCACTCCGGGCCGTATCGGGCGGCTCTCGTCCCGGAGATCGCCGATCGAGCGCTTTCGATACCCGCTGACATAGCGACGCTTGCCGAAGATGCGTCGGTCGAGATCGCTCGGTTCGACGCCGAGTTGGGTGCTGAGGTTGCTCCGTTCGCGTCGGTATTGCTGCGTTCGGAGTCGGCATCGTCCTCCAAGATCGAGAACCTGACGTCGGGTGCGAAATCGATCGCGCTGGCCGAACTCGGTAGCAAGGACAAGCGCAACGCGACGGAGATTGTCGGCAACGTCGCCGCTATGGTCGCCGCGCTCGCCGTCGCTGACCATCTCGATGAAGATGCCATCTTGGACATGCATGCGGCCTTACTCTCGGATGTCCAGCCGGAGATCGCTGGCCGATGGCGCGAGGAACAGGTGTGGATCGGCGGCGACTCGTTCGGACCCCACGGGGCCGCGTTCATTCCGCCTCATCACGAGCACGTACCCGCCTTGATGGCTGACCTGGTGAAGTTCACTCAGCGCACCGAGCTCCCGTTGCTCAGCCAGGCCGCGATCGCTCATGCCCAGTTCGAGACCGTGCATCCCTTCCCGGACGGGAACGGTCGCATCGGCCGGGCGCTCATCCATGCCATGCTGCGCGGTCACGGGCTGACTAGAAATGTCACAGTGCCCGTGTCGGCCGGGCTACTCACTGACACCAATGGGTACTTCGACGCCCTGACCGAATACCGCCAGGGCGACCCGGCCCCGATCATCAAGAAGCTGGCCAATGCGTCATTCGCGGCGGCGGCCAACGGTCGCCAACTGGTGCTCGACATCAGGCGGATCCGGCACGGTTGGGAAGACGAGATCAAGGCGCGGCGAGGAGCGACGGCCTGGCAGCTGGCTGATGTCCTGCTTCGCCAGCCGGTCATCGACACACCAACTGTCGCCCGCGAACTGGGGGTCACCCCTCAGAACGCACTGCGCGCGATCGCCCCACTCGCGGAGGCGGGCGTCCTCGAGGAGCTCACCGGTTTCGCCCGCAATCGGATGTGGCAGTCACGGCAGGTGCTCGACGCGCTTGACGACTTCGCGGCGCGGGCAGGGCGCCGAGGAGGCTGAAACATGGGCAAGGTCACGCGAAACGCAATCGGACTTCCGAAACAGAGCCCTCTCGAAACGGCAGACCGACGCTGCTCAACTGCTCGGGACGCCAACCAGTTCCGTGTCGAGCAATCCATACGCGAACCGGAGTGTCGATAAGCGGCACGAGTGGTTCATCCGAACTGCGGCCCGGCTCGATCTCGGGTGACCGGGTACGACCGGTGTTACCTGGCGGCGGCTGCCAAGGGCGGGCCACTGGTTGCCATAAAGGTTGCCCGGCGTGGAGGTCAGCAGCCTTCCGGTTGCTCGGTAGCACATGTGCTAGCGTGTATGGCATGGCGACGACGGGTTTGCGAGAGCTGCGACAGCAGGCCAGCGAGCTGGTGCGGCAGGCCGAGGCCGGTGAGACCATCACGGTGACGGTCTCTGGCCGTGAGGTGGCTGAGTTGGGCCCTGTGCGGCGCAACCGTTGGCGGCGGGGCGTGGACATCGCCGAGGTGTTTCGTGGCGCAGCCGACCAGGACTGGCCGTTGGAGCGAGACGCGGTCGATGGCACGGTGGCTGACCCGTTCACTCGATGAAGGTCATCCTCGACACCAGTGTGTTGTTAGGTCCCGACCCGGGCTTGATCGACGCCGACGTCGCCATCTCGACGGTTTCGCTTGCGGAGCTTCATTTCGGTGTTCTCGTGGCGGCGGCGCCTGCGGTGAGGGCTGAGCGGCTTCGGCGGCTGAGCATCATCGAAAAGACCTTCGATGCGCTCCCGGTCGACAGCTCGGTGGCACGTGAGTACGGACGATTGGCGGCGGCAGTGGTGGCGGCAGGGCGGGAACCGAGAGCGCGCGTCGCGGATCTGCTGATCGCTGCGACTGCCGCCACTCACCAGGCGACTTTGTGGACGCGCAACCCGAGCGACCTGTTGGGGCTCGAAGGCCTGGTCGACGTCCACGAGCCGGCGTGACCGTGTTCGGGGCCGACATTCCGGGGGGCGGACGTTCTCGCTGGGTCGATCGATGCCGGCAAAGTAGCCGTCAGAACTCGGCGCGTAGGCACTCGTCCGTCAACCAGCCCACGACACCGTCGGGGTACGGACTCGGCAGGCTCAGCACGATGTGGGGGAAGCCGGCGCCGATCGCGCCCTTTATCGCGTCCCGGGTCGCGCTCGCCTCGTCGTAGCGTACGGGGATGACCAGCGAGCGGGTCAAGGTTGCCGGGTCGCGACCGATCTCCTCGCAGAATCGGTCAACGATCACGCCTCGGCGTACCGCGTCGTCGATGTCATCCCCAGGGTAGTTCCAGACGTCGGCGTGTTCCGCGGCGAGGCGCAACGTGGCCGTCGACCTGCCACCGATCACGATCGGGGGGTGCGGCTGCTGAACCGGCTTCGGGCGGCTGAACGCGCCGCTCAGCTGCACGAAGCGGCCGTCATAGTCGAAGGGCTGCTCCGCCGTCCACAGTCGCCGGACGACAACCAGCGCCTCGGCAAGCGCGCCGGTGGCGTGCGCGGCGTCGTAATAGGGCAGCCCGTTGCCGTCGTACTCGCGCCGGGCGATGGGGTGACTGGGTCGCGATCCGGCGCCGATGCCGAACTCGAGGCGCCCGCCGGAGACGATATCGACGGTGGCGGCGATCTTGGCCAGCATCGCGGGCGGACGAAAACGGTTGCTCGTCACCAACAGGCCCAGGCGCAGCCGCCGCGTCTGCGCGGCGAGGGCCGACAGCAGGGTCCACCCCTCAAAGATTGGCCCTTCGGGGTCGCCGCCGATCGGCATGAGGTGGTCGAAGAGCCACGCGTGCTCGATTTCCGGGACCGCGTCCGCGTCCCGCCACACACGCAGGATGTCGGTGTAGCTCACCTGCTGCGGGGCGGTCGCGAGCCCGAACCGAGGCCTGGTCGCCGCCGTCATGACAAACGCCGCCGTAGCGACGGGTCGAGCAGGGACGGCGGGGTGTCGATCTTCTCCTCTGGGGCGAGGTCGATGCCCGGCGCGACGATCGCATCGATCTCGTCGAGTACGTCGCCGGTGAGCACGGTGTCAGCGGCCGCGAGCTGCGAGTGCAGGTGTTCGAGCGTACGGGGGCCGATAATCGCGCTCGTCACCGCCGGGTGGGCCTTCACGAATCCGAGGGCCAGCTGGATCAGCGTGAGGTCGGCGGCATCGGCGAGCTTGACCAGCTGCTCGACGGCGCCGAGCCGCGCACGGTTAGCCGGGACGGCCAGGTCGAAGCGCGCCGGCATCATCCGGGACCGGCTGGTGGCGATCTCCTGACCCTCGCGGATCGCGCCGGACAGCCAGCCCGAGGCCAGTGGGCTCCAGACCAGCACGCCGAGCCCGTACTCCTCGGTCACCGGCAGGACATGCGTCTCCACAGCCCGTTGCAGGATCGAATAGCTGGGCTGCTCGGTGACGTAGCGGCTCAGGTGGTGCTCGCGCGCCGCCCATTGGGCCTGCACGATGCGGTACGCCGGGAACGTCGACGAACCGAAGTAGCGAATCTTCCCGGCCCGTTGCAGGTCGGTCAGGGCGGACAGCGTTTCCTCGTCGCTGGTTGTCGGGTCCCAGCGATGCACCTGGTAAAGGTCTACATGCTCGACACCGAGACGTCGCAAGCTGTTCTCCAGCTCGGTGACCAGCCAGCGTCGGGAGCTCCCGCGGTGGTTGCGCTCCTCGCCCATCGGCATGAAAGCTTTGGTGGCCAGGACGATGTCGTCGCGGCGTCCGGCGATCGCCTTGCCCACCATCTGCTCGGACTCGCCGGCACTGTAGAAGTCGGCGGTGTCGATGAGATTGATGCCGGCATCGAGGGCGGTGGCGACGATGGCGTCGACGTCGTTTTGGCTGGTGCGCCCGAGGGCGCCGAAGTTCATCGCGCCGAGGGCCAGCGTGCTGACCTGGACTCCGGTGCGGCCCAACGTGCGGTACTGCATGAGCATCTCCTGATCTGGCATCATCGCCGTTGAAGCGGAGCATTGTTCCGAACGAAACCAACGATACGGAGCATTGCTCCGTCTAGCAACTTGCGGGAGTCTTGCGGGATGGCGGCGGATACGACTGACCCGCGACAGCCATCACCGCGTCGGCGGGCCGACGCCCAACGCAACCAGCAGACGGTGCTCGAGGCCGCCGCGGAGGTGTTCGTGGTCTCGGGTGTCGAAGCGCCCGTCCGCGACATCGCCGCGAAGGCAGGCGTCGGCATGGGCACGATCTACCGGCATTTCCCGACGCGCGCCGACCTCATCGTCGCGGTCTACCGTCATCAGGTCGAAGCCTGCGCCGAGGCCGGCCCAGCCCTGCTCGCGGAGCGGACGACGCCGGTGGCCGCGTTGCGCGCTTGGGTGGACCTGTTCCTCGACTTCCTCATCACCAAGCATGGGCTTGCGGGGGTGCTGTCGGATCGCGACAGCTTCGCGTCCCTGCACGGGTACTTTCTCGATCGCCTCGTCCCTGTCTGCGCGCAGCTGCTGGAGGCGGCGGAGCAGGTCGGCGAGATCCGGTCCCCCGTGGACGCGCAGCAACTGATGCGTGCCATCGGCAACCTGTGCATCGGCGTCGAAGCCGATGACGCTGGCTACGACGCCCGCGGCATGGTCCACACCTTGATCGAAGGGCTGCGCCGTACCGGCTCGGAGTGAAGGGAATGCCACCTGCCGTGATGATCGGGGATCTCGGCGTTGGAGTAGTACGCCGTCGGGAACGGGAACTCGGCAGCTCAGCTGGTGATGTCCGAGGTGGTGAACCGCGCCCACGCGGCCGTACCGAACAGCACGACATAGGCGAGCTGCAGGCCGAGCCAGGACAGCAGGGTTGACCAGGCGATGTTCAAACGCAGGATTTCCCCAAAGCCAAGCCAATGATGGGTGAACAACGCATTGCGCAGCGAACCGAGCTGGGGCACCTGATCGAGCACGGCAGCGACGATGGCGACGCCGACCGTCGCGGCCATCGCCGCCACCGGCACCTCGGTGAGAGTCGAGATGAACAACCCGATAGCGAGGTAGCCGGTCAGCGTCGCGATGACATAGACGACGACCTCCAGGGTCCGCAGCAGCCCGCTCCCCAGCGAAATGGTGTCGCCCGAGAGCAGAGTCATCGGGTGCAGCCCGAACAAGGCGCCGCCGACGATGACGCCCACCACCCCGACGGTCAGCACAGCGACGCTGGCGTAGACGAAGATGCCGACGGCCTTCGCGCCGAGTAGGCGGGTACGGGGGACCGGAATCGTCAGCAGATAGCGCAGCGTTCCGCTACCGGCCTCCCCGGCCACGGCGTCACCGGCAACAACTCCGACCAACAACGGCAGCAGCAGCGGAAGGGTAATGGTGAGAGCGGTGAAGACCAGGAACAGCCCGTTGCCGCTGACCTGACCGAGAAATTGCGGGCCGTCGCCGGCCCCGTGCGGCGTGGCAACCTTTACCGCGATGCCGATCGCGAGCGGCGCGGCGGCCAGCAGCCCTAACAGGGCCAGGTTACGTCGGCGCCGGAACACCATCACGATCTCGCTGACCAAAAGCCGCCGCAACGCGCCGGGCTGACGTTCGACGCGCTGGTTGGCTGAGGGAAGCGTCCGGGCAGCAATGGTCGGGCTAGCCGGCGACATCGAAGCCTTCTCCGGTCAAGCCCATAAAAAAGTCTTCCAGGGCCGGCCGCGCCACGGTCAATCCGGTGATCGGGATACCCGCCGCGACCAACGCCGGCGCGACGGAGTCCGCGGGAACCCGTCCGAGCTGTGCGGTAAGCGTTCCGGTGAGCGCGTCGATCACCGGGGCGCTGACCCCGAGCCGGGCCAGCGTTGCGGCGGCCGCAGCGGGGTGTGTGGTCCGCACAGTTACCGCGAGACCGTCTGAGCCCAGCACGGTGTCGAGCGAACCTTGGCGAAGCAAGGTGCCGGCGCTCATGATTCCGACGTGCGTCGCGACCTGTTCGATTTCCGCCAGCAAATGGCTGGAGATGAGTACGGTCATCCCATCGGCGGCAACCTCGCGAATCAAGGTGCGCACCTCGCGGGTGCCCTGGGGGTCCAGTCCGTTCGTGGGCTCGTCAAGCACCAGTAGCTCCCGCGGCTGAAGCAAAGCCGCGGCGATCCCCAGGCGCTGTTTCATGCCCAGGGAGTACTGCCGGTACCGCTTGTTCTCCGCTGCCCGCAGCCCGACCCGATCCAGTGCGGCCGTGATTCGACGCGCCCGGCTGGCCGGGGCGGTGGTGGCGTCGCACGCGTCGAGGCGGCGCAGATTGTCCAGGCCGGAAAGGTAGGGGTGAAAGGCCGGGCCTTCGACCAGCGAGCCGACTCGGGGTAACGCACGGGGCGCACCCCGGGGCATCCGCAGCCCAAGCAGGTCCACCTGTCCCGCATTGGGGGTGATGAGCCCAAGCAGCATGCGGATGGTGGTCGTCTTGCCCGATCCATTCGGTCCGAGAAACCCGAACACCGACCCGGTGGGCACCATCAAGTCGATGTCGTTGACCGCGAGATGCCGGCCGAATCGCTTGGTCAGGCCGTACGTCTGAATGGCAGGCGCCGTTTGGTCAGTGGCCGGCGGTACGGCGCGGGTAGCCGCGGTTGCGGTCATCGGCCGGCCAAATTCTTCACGCGCCGGGTCTTCACGCGCCGGCTCTTCACGCGCTGGGTCTTCACGCGCCGGCGGAGCTCGCCGCGTGCTGCACGGCGGCCGGCGGAACCGCGCCGACAAATACCCGGCCGTCCGGGGTGATCAGCACCGAGAGCAGCGGCGTTGCGATGAGCTGCCCCTGCGCGGTGGGGGTTGCCAGCTTGCGCAGCAGCAACATTGCACTGCTGCTGCTTGCGTCCGGCCGGCTGCCGGTTGGAGCGCTGGTTGCCTGAGTCAGTGTGCCGGCGGGAAGTTCCAGAATGCTGCTCCAGCCGTGACCGATCACGCGTGGCTGCGGTGAGGAGCTCAGATGCGCCGTGGCCGACGGGGTTTCCGTGCCTGACGCGGGCCCGAGCGGGGCGCTGGAGGTCGTGACCTTGGCGCCGCGCGGTGGGGTGAACTGGAAGGTCTTTGCGGGCGGCGCCGTGAAGTCCACGTGGGTGAAACCTGTTTGCCACACGGGGTTGGTGCCGGTGGTGGCGAAGATCTGCACTCTCAGGGGCACAAAGGTTGTCGCGTCGATCGCGATCCGCACCGATCGGATCAAGGTGGCACTCGTCCGGGGGGTGAGCGTCAGCTGATAGGCGGGGCGCTTGGCGACGCGGACGGTGCCATCCACCGAGACGGCCGTGGTCGGGTCGATCGCCTGGAGGGCCTTCTGCGCCTGCGCCTGCGGCGTCAGGGCTTGCGCGACGGTGGAGCCATCGCCGGGATCGGCGGTATTGCCCGAATCGCTGCCCGCGGCATGCGGCGTGCCGCTCGCCGGTGGCAGAACTCGGTGCGTGACGGTGTTCGTGGCGCTGGTGTACGTCCACAGGTTCGTGCCGTTGTGCACGAGATCGGTTTCCGCAAGATCGCTCAGCAGGGCCAGCCGTTGCCGATCGGGGCCGTTCGCCCACACCCGGAGCGTGTGCGTACCGGTCAGCAGCGCGGGCAGCCCCGAGCCGGCGGGGGCGACGCGGTCCGGCAGCTGCGGCAATCCGAGGTTGGCGCCGGTACTGATCGTTCCCGAGAACGCCTGCACCCGGGACTGTTGCATGGCGGCGAGGAGCTGGGCTGCCGATCGGACCGGCAGACCGGGGTGGGGGGAGCCGGCGAACGCGGCCGGCGCGGCGTACACGGCCGCGATCCCCGCTGCCGCCAGTGCGGGAACGCTCCAGCGGCGCCATCCACCCAGACTCATCCACGCACCTCCACCAGCTACCGGCCGCACGCACCGTGCGGGACACCCCTACTGTCCGCCCGCCCGGCCCCGGGCGGCAACTCGCGGACCGGACTCTCCCGTTAAGAACTGGGTGAGACAACTGTGAGATTTGGGTCCCGAGCGCGTGGGCGGACCCCGGTCGGGCGGCCGTTGTGGCACGGGATCCGGGCCGGATTCCGCGCACATGATTCCGCGCACATGTTGACCCGGTAGCGATCGGGCCACGACCATGCCCCAGCGCTTCCTGCGGTCACAGCGGAGGTAAGCATGGTCACGACGACGGCGGCACCGACGGCGCCGGTCTCCGGTGCGGGCCACCAACTGCACCGGTCGATGGGCTTTTGGGGTTTGATGTTCATCGCGCTCGGGTCGATCATCGGTTCGGGCTGGTTGCTCGGCGCGCTGGGGGCGGCGCAGTCGGCCGGCCCCGCATCCTTGTTGTCTTGGATATTGGCGGCCGTCTTGCTGATGGTGCTCGCCCTGATTCATGCCGAGTTGGGAGCGGCGTATCCGGTTGCCGGCGGAACGGCCAGATTCCCCTATTTCGCCTTCGGCACGCTGGCCGGGTTCACCGCGGGGTGGGCGGCCTACCTGCAGGCGGTCACGATCGCGCCGATCGAGGTCGAGGCAAGCATTTCCTATCTCGCCAGCACGAACTGGGCCAAGCAGCACCTGCACGTGCTGCACGCCAACGGGACCCTCACCGGCGTGGGGATTCTCGTGGCCTCGGCCGCGATGTTGGCCTTCACCGTGGTGAACCTGCTCGGGGCCAAGTTGCTGGCGGCGAGCAACAACGTGTTGGTCGTCTGGAAACTGGCTGTGCCGATCCTGGCCATTATCGTGATCATGGCGCTGAGCTTCCACGCGTCGAACTTCACCGCCGGCGGCGGCTTCATGCCCTACGGCGTCCACGGCGTGTTCGCGGCCCTGCCGGCGGGCGTGGTGTTCTCCCTGCAAGGTTTCGAGCAGGCAGTGCAGATGGCCGGGGAAGCGCGTGACCCGCGAAAGGACCTGTCGCGGGCGATCATCTCGGCGATGTGCGTCGGGGCTGCCGTTTACATCCTGCTGGAGGTTGCCTTCATCGGTGGCCTCGCGCCGAAGAACCTGGTCCACGGCTGGGCCAGCCCCATCGGCCCCGGCGAGTTCGGCCCGTATTACACCCTCGCGCTCGTCGCCGGTGCCGGCTGGCTGGCGACGATCCTGCTCATCGACGCGGTGATCTCGCCCGGCGACACCGGCCTGATCTATCTGGGCACCTCGGCCCGGCTCTCCTACGCGCTTGGCGAGGAGGAGGTGCTGTCCGACCGTCTCACCCAGACCAACAAGCGCGGCGTGCCGATGTATTCGATCCTGCTGGCCTTCGTGATCGGGGAGATCACGTTCCTGCCGTTCCCGAGCTGGAGCTCCCTCGTCGGCCTGGTGACTGGCGCCACCGCGATCATGTACGCGTTCGCACCGGTATCGCTGGCCGCGCTGCAGGCCCGCGACCCCGACCGGCCTCGCCCCTATCGAATTCCGTTCCCGAAGGTGCTGAATCCGCTCGGGTTCATCGCCGCCAACTTGATCATTTACTGGGGTGGCTTCGAGGCGATGTGGAAGCTGCTCACGGCCATTTTCCTCGGCCGAGTTGTTTTTGAGATCGCCTTGCGCCGGGCGAATGACGTCCGCCGGGCCGACATCGATTGGCGGGCGGCCTCCTGGATCTGGCCGTGGCTGATCGGCATGACCATCATCGGTTTGATCGGCCGCTACGGCAAAGGCGCCCACAACGCGTTGCCGAGTTGGATCGATCTGCTCGTCGTCGTCATCTTCAGCCTGGTGATCTTCTTCTATGCGGTCAGCCTGGCCATGGACTCTGAACAGATCAAGGCCGCGGTCGACACCGAAAAGGAACAACTCGCCGCGGCGCCGGCGCTGAACCTGCCGGGTTAGCGGCTGGGCCCGCCGCCGAGCAGGAAACCGCTCGTCATCCCAGGGTCTTGAGGGTGGCGAGGGCTCCGCCAGCATAGGCCTGTTATTGCGCTGGTCCGGACATCGGAAAAGCCCACCCCGGGCTTCCGCCAGGTACGCGTTCTGCGCTGCCCGGAACCGGGGACACGGCGAGCGTCGGGCCGTACGCTGCGCTCGTGGTGGTCACGTGCGGAGCCTGCGGCGCGGGCCTCGCCGTGAGCGCAAGGTTCTGTCCGGAATGCGGTGCGGCGCGACGCACCCCGTTGTGTCCCGGCTGCGGCGCCCCGGCGTCCGCAGGCCGGTTCTGCGCAGAATGCGGCACGGCACTTCCCGGGGCGGCCCGAACGGCCACCCCGACGGCGGCACGGGTGTCCGAACGTCGGGTCACGAGCGTGCTTTTCGGTGACCTCGTCGGGTTCACCGCGCTCGCGGAGTCGCGCGACCCGGAGGAGGTCCGGGAGCTGCTTTCGCGGTATTTCGCCGAAGCCCGCACGGTGGTCGGGCGTTACGGCGGCACGGTGGAGAAGTTCATCGGGGATGCGGTCATGGCCGTGTGGGGCGTACCTGTCGCCCATGAGGACGACGCCGAGCGGGCCGTTCGGGCCGGCCTGGACCTGGTGTCGGTGGTCGTCGCGCTCGGCGATGAGGTGCAGGCGCCGGGGCTGACGATGCGGGTCGGTGTGGTCACGGGCGAGGTCGCCGTCACACTCGCGGCGGCCGGCGAAGGCATGGTCGCGGGTGACGCGGTCAACACCGCCGCCCGCGTGCAGACGGCCGCGACCCCGGGCGCGGTCTGGGTCGACGACGCCACTCGGGCGTTGACCGTGGCAGCTGTGGCGTACACCGACGCCGGCCGGCACACCTTGAAAGGTAAGGCGGAGCCGGTGAGCCTGTTCGCCGCCCGCACGGTCGTCGCCTCGGTCGGCGGGGCGCAGCGGGTGGATGGCCTGGAGGCGCCGTTCACCGGGCGGGAGCGTCAGCTCCGGCTGGTCAAGGAGTTGTTTCACGAGACCGCCGAGGAGGGCCGGCCACGGCTGGTGCTGCTCAGCGGGATGGCCGGGGTGGGGAAGAGCCGGTTGGCGTGGGAGTTCGAGAAGTACATCGATGGCCTGTCGGATTCGGTGGCGTGGCACCGAGGTCGTTGCCTGTCCTACGGGGAGGGCGTGGCGTTCTGGGCCCTCGCCGAAGCCGTCCGTACCCGGCTGGGCTTGACCGAGGGCGATCCGGCGAGTGTCGTCGAGCAGCATCTGCAGGAGCGGCTCGGACGGTATTTCCCGGACAGCTCGGAGCGGGCCTGGGCGGCGCCGCGGCTGGCCGTGCTGATGGGAGTGGGGGGCACCGCGTCCTATGCCCGCGAGGATCTGTTCGCGGCGTGGACCCGCTTTTTCGAACGAGCCGGCGATGGCGACCCGGTCATCGTGGTGCTCGACGACGTGCAGTACGCCGATGATGCGCTGCTGGATTTCGTCGAGCACCTGCTCGCCACATCCGTCGCCCCGGTGCACCTCATCGCGTTGACCCGGCCCGAGTTGCTCGAACGTCGGAGCGCGCTGCCGAACAACCGGCGGGTGACGGTCTTGCACCTGGAGCCGATGAGCTCGGCGGCGATGGCTGAGCTGATCGACGGGCTGGTCGAGGGGCTGCCCACCGAGAGCCGGGACACGCTCGTTGTCCGGGCCGACGGCATCCCGTTATACGCCGTGGAGACCGTGCGCGCGCTCATCGACCGGGACGCGGTCATCCCCCGTGAGGGGCGTTATGTGCTGGCGGCGGACGCGGCACGCCGGGTCGATCTGGCGACCCTTGGTGCTCCGGCCAGCCTGCAGGCCTTGGTGGCAAGTCGCCTGGATGCACTCGCGCCGGCCGAGCGCCGGCTGGTCGCCGACGCCAGCATCCTGGGGGCTTCGTTCACCCGCGCCGGGTTGCAGGCGTTGGCCGACCCCACCGTGGAGGTGCGGCTGGACGAGGTACTCGCCGCGCTGGTGCAGCGTGAGGTGCTCACCCTGCAGACCGACCGGTTCGCTGCGGATCGGGGTCAGTACCGGTTCCTGCAGGCGGTGGTCCGCCAGGTTGCCTACGACACGCTGTCCCGGCGCGACCGTAAGGCCGGACACCTCGCGGTGGCCACCCACTTGGCCGCTCAGGAGGATGCCGGCGACGACCTGGCCGGGGTGATCGCGCAGCACCTCCTCGACGCGGTAGACGCCAGCGCGCCGCACGACGCGGACGTGTCGGAGCTGACGGCGCGGGCGGTCGAAACACTTGAGCGGGCGGCCCTGCGTGCCCTGTCGGTGGGCTCCCCGGTTGAGGCGCTGCGGCACTACCGGGCGGCGCTTGCGCGCAGCGCCTCCCCGCAACAGCGGACCCGGCTGCGTGAGGGCGCCGCTCGGGCGGCGATGGGGGCGGGCCGGATGGCCGAGACGATTGAGCATGCGCAGGCGGTCATCACCGCGCGCGACCCCGACGACCCGATCGGTGCAGCGCGGGGGGCGGCGGTCGCGGCCCAGGCGATGGTCGCGAACGGGGATCTTTCGGGCGCCCGGGCGTTGCTCGAGCCTCGGTGGACGGCGCTGGTCGACGACCCGGCCGCCACCGAGGTACTGCTCACGATGGCCGTCGCACTGAGCCAGGCCAGCCACTATCTCGGGGACTTCCCGGCCGCCCAGACCTACGTGGAAAAGCAGCTGCAGCTCGCGGAAGCCCTGGGCGATTCCGGTGAGCTGGTCGAGGCGTTGACCCGCCGCGCGGTCGTCTGGCTGGCCACCGGCGTGCCGACCGGGGGATTGGCGATGCTGCGGATGGCCGCGGACATGGCTCGATCGGAGCGGCTGCCGCGACAGCTGATGGCTGCGCTGCTGAACACCTATGCGTTCCAGTACTCGCGGGATCTGCCGGCCGCGCTGATCGTGGGAGCTGAGGCACGCGATGTCGCCCGGCAGGCTGGGGATGCGTCTGGCAGGTCGCTGGCGTCAGCGAACCTGAGTGCGGGGCTGCTGCTGGCGGGCAGCTGGACCGAGCTGGCTGCGGTACTCGACCAGATGGTCCATGAGCCGTCGAATCCGGTCGATGAGGTGATCCGGGTCGTGCTGACCGCGTGGTGGGCGCACGCCCGGGGTCTTGATCTGGGGGACCTTCAGCCCGCTCTCGACTGGGCCGACTCGGAGGATCTTGCGGTCCGGGCGTGGGTGCAGCAGGCGATGGTGATGACAGCTCGCCAGCGCGGCGACGTGGAGGCGGTCGCAGCGCATGGCGCCGAGTCGGTGCGCCTAGCGATCGAGGCGTCCGGGCTGGATGACGACTTCCCGCATCTGTGGGTGCCGGGCGTGCTTGCCGCGGTCGAGGCCGCCGACCTGCCGCTCGCGCAGCGGCTGCTCAACCACGTCGAGAAGGCCCCCGCCGGTCTGCACAGCCCGCTGGTCGCGGCCCAGCTGTGCCGGTTACGTGGTCTGGTGACCGCCCTGGCCGGTGGGAACCCGGAGTCCGACCTGCGGATCGGCATCGACCGGCTGGCCGCCTTCGGTGCCGTGCCCGACCGGCTCCGGGCCCAGGCCGAGCTTGGTGTGTGGTTGACCCAGGCCGGTCGTTCGACGGAGGCCGAGGTGCTGCTCACTGCGGCCCGCGCCGGGTTCACCGACCTCGGTGCGCACGGCTGGCTCGCCGCGCTGGAACAGCGGCTGAGCTCCCTCCCCGTCTGATCGCCAGGCTGAGCCGTCCGGGTAGGAGCCGCGCAACTCGAAACGGGCTAGCGGCAATCGTCCAAGGCGACCTCGGGATCGGCCAACTTGGACAGGTCCACCTGGGCGCCGGAGCGGATCAGCGACGAGATGGCATCCGTGACATCCCAGATGTTCACGTTCATCCCGGCGAGCACCCGACCATCCCTCACCCAAAACGCAATGAAC
>DASYGP010000194.1:0-30908 GCA_035999615.1 Mycobacteriales bacterium | reverse complement strand
TCGGTGGGGACGTCGGTGGCGACGAGTTTCTCGGACACGTCGGTGTTGGCGTCGACGGCGTATAGCTACACGGTGGCGGCGATGAACGGGGCGGGGCAGAGTTCGGCGCAGTCGGCGGCGTTGGCGGTGACGACTCCGGCGCCGGCCGGATGCTCCGCGGCCACCCTCATCGCGGCGGTTGCCGCCGCCAATGCGGCAAGCGGCGGGGGCACCGTGACCCTGCAGAACGGTTGCCTGTACACCCTGACCGCGGCGGACAACTCCACCGATGGGGGTACCGGTCTGCCGGTCATCACCGGAGTGGTAACCGTCCAGGGCAACGGAGCGACCATCGCGCGATCGAGCGCCGCAGGTACGCCGCACTTCCGGATGTTCGATGTCGCCTCTGGCGGCAGCCTGACCGTGAACGCGGTGACGTTCACGGGCGGCATCGCCGACAATGGCCAGGACGGTGGCGGCGCCATCTACAACCACGGCATGCTCGCGGTCTCCGCCAGCACCTTCACGTCCAACACCTCGGAGGCGACGTCGGGCACCTCCGGTGGGGCCATCAACAACAGCGGGACCATGACGGTGACGACGAGTAACTTCAATGCCAATATCGCCATGGAGGGCGGCGGAGTGTTCAACCAGAACACCTCCACCATCACCCAGAGCACATTCACCAATAATGCGGCGACCATCTACGGCGGCGGGGCGATCCTCAACGCATTCGGTACGACAACGGTCGACGGCAGCACCTTTGTGGGTAACACCGGCCCCGGCGGGGGTGTCGTTGACAACGACACGACTATCAACATCAGCAACAGCACGTTCTTCAACAACACTGGAGGCAACCACGGCGGCGGAGCCATCCAAAACTTCGGGATCGCCAACATCACGACATCGACCCTGTCGGGGAACAGCTCGCCGTACGGGTCCGACATCTACAACTACGGAAGCTCCACGGCCACGGTGAGCAGCAGCATCGTCGCGGACGGCCTGAGCAGCGGCAATTGCGGGGGAACACCGATCATCGACGGGGGATACAACCTGGATACCGGGTCCTCGTGCGGCTTCACCGCGAGCAAAAACTCGAAGAGCAACACGCGGCCACAGCTGCAACCGCTGGCCTCGAATGGCGGCCCGACCCAGACGATGGCCCTGACGCCCGGAAGTCCGGCCATCAACGTGATCCCGGCGGCCGTTAGCGGCTGCGCCGGTACCACCGACCAGCGCGGGACAGCCCGACCGCAGGGCCCGGCGTGCGACATCGGCGCCTATGAACAGGTCAGCATCAGCAACGACACACAGCCGCCCACGACACCGACGGGGCTCGCCACGACGTCGACGGGCACCGGCAACGTGATCCTGGGCTGGAACGCGGCCAGCGACAACGTGGGCGTCGTTGGCTACACGGTCTACCGCGACGGTGTGGCGCAGGGAACCATCGGTGGGAGCGTCACCAGCTTCACTGATTCAACGGCGGCGTCAGCGACGACCTACGCGTACACGGTGGATGCCTTTGATGCAGCCGGCAATCGCTCGCCGCAATCGGCGCCGCTCTCGGTGACGACGACCACGGGGCCCCCACCAAGCCCGCACTGGATCCAGGGCGCGGTAGCCGGTTCGGGCAGCAAGGTAGCCAGTCTGACCCTTCAGCTCAACCCGGTGACCGCGGGTGACCTCCTGGTCGGCTGGTTCGGTCAGTACGACTCGGCCGGTCCGGTGCAGGTGTCGGACGACGTCAACGGCGCCTGGACGCGCGCCGCCCCGTCGACAACCTTCTCCAGCGGCGCAGGGGACATTGCGCTGTTCTACGTGCAGAACGCGGCCGCGGCGCCCGGCGGGGTGACCGTGACAATCGCATCCACGGCGGCCACCTACCTGCAGGGATCGGCCGCTGAATACGCCGGCGTTGCCCGGACGAACAGTCTCGACCAGATGGCCATCGGGCACGGAACGAGCGCAGCGGCGGACAGCAGCCCGACGGGTTCAGTCGCCGCGGGTGAACTGCTTTTCAGTGGGCTGATGACCGGTGCCGCTCCGGGCACGGCCGCAGTGAACAACGGGCTGGTCAGCCACGACCACAATGGCAGCTTCTCGGTCGATGACGCGGACGGGGTCGCCGCAGCTGGTCCCCAGCACGTGTCGTGGACGCTGGCGAACTCGGCCGACTGGTACACGGTTACCGCGGTGTTCCATACCGCGGCAGGGCCCTGAGTCCCACCTATGAGCCGGGTGTCGATGCGGTCCCGAGTGTTGATCATCGCAGGGGTGCTCACGCTGAGCGGTCTTGCGGCGGTGCTGCCCTGGCGGGACAACAGCCCGCCGGCCGGGGTGGCATCGGCGCAGGACGCCCGACCCTCAGTCGCGTCCGCCCCCGGCACGGGCGGGCCGTCGCCGGGCGCAACAACGTCGACGCCCGTGGCGCCAACCACGACGCATCCCGCGCCGCATGTCATGGTCATTGTCGAGGAAAATCACAGCTACGACGAAATCATTGGCAATCCGGCGATGCCGTTTCTGAATTCCTTGGCGAACACCTACGGTCTCGCCACCAACTACGTCGGTGTCTCGCACCCATCGGAGCCGAACTACCTGGCGATGATCTCCGGTTCGATCTGGAACAACCCGCAAGACCGCACCCCCGGTGATGGGACCTACTCGGCCCCCACCGTGGTGGATCAGCTCGCGGCGAATGGCATCGGTTGGAAGGCCTATCTGGAAGACATGCCGGCGGCCTGCGACCTCACGGGCACCTACGGTCCCGATGGTTATGACGTCAACCACAACCCGTTCATGTACTTCGACCGCATCCGCAACTCCCCGGCCCAGTGCGGCCGGGACGTGCCGTTCACGCAGTTTTCTACCGACCTGAAGTCCGGCTTGGCGCCGCCCTTCATCTTCGTCGCGCCCAACACCACCAACGACATGCACGACGGGACATATCAACAAGGCGATGGCTGGTTGGCCCAGCAGTTCAAGGAAATCTTGTCGTCCACCTGGTATCGACAGGGCGGGATCGTCGTCGTCACCTTCGATGAGGGCGAGACCAGCGATCGGGTGGCCACCGTGGTCGTATCAGCCGCGAACCGCGGCGCCCCCCGGTTGGCGGCGCCGACCAACCACTACGGGCTGCTCCGGGGGATCGAAGAAACCTACGGCTTGCCCCTCCTGGGGGCGGCCGGAAGCAGTGTGAACGGAGACCTTAAGCCCCTGCTCACGCCGTAGCCGGGTGGCGTGCCTATTCGACGGTCACGCTTTTGGCCAGGTTCCGGGGCTTGTCGATGTCGCGGCCCAGGGACAGGGCCAGGTGGTAGGCGAACAGCTGCAGCGGAATCGTCAACAGGATCGGGTCCAGCTCCCGCTCGTTGTTCGGCACCCGCAGGACCGCATCGGCCAGTCCGTCGGGGAGCTCAGCGTTTGTCACGGCAATGACCGGGCCCCCGCGGGCCTTGATCTGCCCGATGGTGTTCAGGTTCTTGGCCAACAACTCATCATCAGGAACGATCACGACGCTCGGTGTGCCGGGGTCGATAAGAGCGAGTGGGCCGTGTTTGAGCTCCGGTGCCTGGTAGGCCTCCGCGTGGACGTAAGAAATCTCCTTGAGTTTCTGCGCGCCTTCCCTGGCAACCGGCCAGCCGCGGACTCGACCGATGAAGAACATGTGCCGGGCTTCGGCGTACTGCTTTGCCACGGCTGCCACATCTTCCTCGGTCTTGAGGACTTCGGTGATCTGCTCGGGTAGCGCAAGCAGACCCGCGACGAGGCGATGCCCATCTGCGGCAGACAGGTCGCGGACGCGCCCAAGCAGCAGCCCGAGCATGGCAAAGGAGACCGACATGTTGGTCAACGCCTTGGTGGACGCAACCGCAATCTCCGGGCCGGCGTGCAGAAATACGCCGCTGCCGCATTCGCGGGCGATGGCGCTGTTGACGACGTTGACAGCGCCGAGGACCCGGCCGCCCTTGCGCTGCAGTTCTTGGACGGCCATCAGCGTGTCGAGGGTCTCGCCCGACTGGCTGACCGCGACGTAGAGCGTGTCCTCATCCACTACCGGATTGCGATAGCGGAACTCAGACGCCGGTTCGGCCTGGGCCGGGATGCGGGCGAGCTCTTCGACCAGGACCGCCCCGCCTTGACCGGCGTAATACGCCGAGCCGCAGCCGAGAAAAGTCACCCGACGGACGCCGCGCAGGGCTCGTGGATCCAGCGCGATGCCACCCAAGTGGGCGGTGGCGAAGCGCTCGTCGAGCCTACCGCGAAGGGCGCGTCGCACGGCCTCGGGCTGCTCATCGATCTCCTTGCGCATGAAGTCGCGGTAGGCGCCAAGTTCGTAGTCGCCAGGCGTCGAGGCGATGGTGGTCGGGATCTTGTCGGTGGGGGCCGCGGCGAGGGTCGAGGTGCGGTACCCACCCGCCTGAACGGTTGCCAGTTCCCCGTCATCGAGATGCACAACCTGTTGCGTGTAGTGCACGAGGGCGGCGACGTCGGAGGCGATGAACATCTCGTCCTGGCCAAGGCCGAGGACCACGGGGCTTCCGTTGCGGGCCACGACCAGCTCATCCGGCCGCTTGCGGTCGAGGACGACCAGACCATACGTGCCCTGAACGTGCGCCAGAACCGCGCGGACCGCCTCCTCGAGGGAAGGGGCATCCTGCTCAAGCTCATTGGCGATCATGTGGGCCAGCACTTCGGTGTCGGTCTCCGAGACCAGGACCGTGCCGGCCGCCTGCAACAGCGAGCGAAGCTGCTCGGCGTTCTCCAGGATGCCGTTGTGGACCACCGCGACGCGGCGGCCGGTGTCCAGATGGGGGTGTGCGTTCACCTCGGACGGCTTGCCGTGCGTCGCCCAGCGGGTATGCGCGATACCGAGTTTTGACCGGTTCCCATCGGCGACCCGATCGCGGAGCTCCTGCACCCGGCCGGCCACGCGCGTTACCTGCAGGCGGTTGCGGTGCACCACCGCAAGCCCGGCCGAGTCATACCCCCGGTACTCCAATCGGCGTAGCCCCTCGATCAGGACGGGTACTGCGTCCCGATGCCCGACGTACCCCACGATGCCGCACATGCCTGCCGCCTCTCGTTGTTGCCAGTCGTCAGCCGTAGACGATGCGTCGCAGCTGCCGTTCGGTGAGCGCGGGTGCACGGAACCGACGCTGGTCGAGCTCCGCGGTGAGGAGGACCCAGATCTCTGCATTGCTGTGGTCGCGTTGCTGCAACTCCCGATGACGGCGCCGCACGAAGTCCTCGACACCCTCATCGAGGTAGCTGAGCACGTCCGCGACAACCCGGGCCGCGGTTGCTGTCGCCAGTCCGGTCGACCCGGCCACATGCACAATCAGCTCCGACGGTGGTCTGGTCACAGTGGGCGATGGTGACAGCCCGCCAGCCATTTTCCTAGATTCCTGCCCGAATTCGGGCACAAATCCAGGGAATCGAGACGAAACCGAGGTGTCCCAGCGCATCAGCCGGCGCGGGAGCCCGATCAGCGCCTATCCTGCGGGTGGGCAATGAACCGCCCGCACGAGGGGGAGCTGTGACTGCGCCGGCCAAGGGCCTGAGACTCAAGCGCGCCTTCGACGTCACCGTGGCCGCGCTGGTGCTGCTGGTTACCTGGCCGATCCTGCTGGTGATTGCGGTGTGGGTGCGGTTGGACAGCAGGGGTCCGGCGCTGTTTCGGCAGGAACGAGTCGGCCTGAATGGTGCGATCTTCCGGATCCACAAGTTTCGGAGCCTGCAGGTTGATGCATCCGGCCCGCGGGTCAGCGCGATGGGTGATCGGCGCGTGACCCGGGTCGGAGCCATCCTGCGCAAGAGCAAGCTGGACGAGATACCCCAGTTTCTCGATGTCTTGCTCGGGCACATGAGTCTGGTCGGCCCTCGGCCGGAACTTCCGCATTTCGTCGCGATGTGGCCCGAACGCGACCGGGATCTCATCTTGTCCGTGCGACCCGGCATCACCGACCCGGCGAGCATCGCCTTCCGCGACGAGGCGGACGTATTGGCCGCAAGTGACGATCCCGAGCGGCACTATGCCTCGGTGCTGCTGCCCCGCAAGACGGCCATGTACGTGGACTATGTGCAGAGCCGGAGCTTCGCCGCGGATCTGCGCATCTTGCTGCAAACCGTCCGGGTGGTCGTCAGCTAACGCGTCACGTACTGACGAACATGACCCGGTGCGACAACCGACTTAGGGCGTTGTGTCTGGATTCCTGCGATGAAACCCAGCACATTCACCGGCTTCGGTTGTCAAGCCGGAAGTCGTACGTTAGCTTGTCCCGAGGTTGAAGACGCGCGCCCCACGGCCGGTGCACCTGGGAAATGTCAGGGCACCGACCCGCGCAAAGGTACGGCTTCGCAGCAAAGCTGAGGACAGTCGTCGGCAGCAGGATCGCTGGAAAGCGAACTGCAGGTGGGGTGGGCGGGGCAATGGGGGAAGCACTCGAACTCGTGCTGGCCGATGACCATGTGGTCTTTTTGGACGCCTTGACGGCGATCATGACCCAACTTGGTCATGCGGTGGTCGCCGCGGTCACCACACGCGGGTCACTGGCAGATAGCGTCCGTGCGTTTCAGCCGGATGTCTGCGTGCTGGAGAACCGACTGCGGGATGGGAGCGGCGTCGACCTGATCGGGAAGATGACTGTGGCCAGCCCGAATACGCGATTCGTGGTGCTCACCGCCGATCTTGACCCGGTGACGCTTCGCCAGGCGCTGGACGCGGGCGCTGCCGGCTACGTGCACAAGACCCGGGGCATCGCGGCTTTGCTCGACGTCCTCACCCGGGTGAGTGCCGGTGAGATCGTCATCGAGGGTTCGTTCTCCCGACCGCAGATCCCCGAGGATCAGGCACCGCCGCAGTTGCTCCGGCTCGCCACCTACCTGACCCAGCGCGAGCTCGAGTGCCTGGCCCTGCTGGCGGCCGGCATGGATACGCTGACGATGGCGCGTCGGCTGGGGGTTTCCACCACGACCGTGCGCAGCCACGTGCAGGCGGTATTGACCAAGCTAGGTGTGCATTCGCGCCTTGAGGCGGCCTCGCTGGCGATCCGCTACCACCTCGTTGACGCCACGACAGTCCCGGCCGGAAGACGGTCGGCGAATGCTCCGGCGGAGATCGATCTCCGCCATCTAGATGAGAACGCTCCCCGCTTCAGCAGGAAGACGTACGCCACGCCATAGCGCACGGTTCGGGGTATGCCCCTACGACGGGTCTTGCTCGTCGATGACCTAGTCATGCTCACCGACGCGTTGTCCCTGCGTCTGTCCGCGTTCCCGGATCTGGTGCTCGTGGGCCGTTACGGCACTAGTGATCCGGACCTGGTGCGCGACGTGGCCAGCTTGCGTCCAGATGTGGTCGTCATCGACATCGAGCCTGCGGGATCCGCTGCGGGAGAGCTGGTCGAGGAACTCTTGCTGCGTTGGCCCGCGGCCCACATCGTGGTACTCACCGGCTGCACGGACGTCGAGGTGGCGGTGCAGGTGGCCCGGGCGGGAGCGGCGGCGTGGGTCGGCAAGGAGAACACCCTCGAGTTCCTGATCCAGGTGATGCGCGGAGTTTGCCGCAATTGTGCGTGGTGGCCGCCGGACCAGCTCGGCGCTGTGTTGCGGGCCTTGCGCGCCGGCGCCGATCCGCACGGCGAGCAGCCTTCGCCGCTGGAGTCGCTGTCTCGGCGTGAGCGCGAAGTACTCCTCGGTCTGTCCGCCGGCGAACCGCCGCAGGTCATCGCGCGTGATCTGTCCATCTCGGTAAATACGGTCCGTACACATACGGGCAATATTTTCGCCAAGCTCGGTGTCCACAGTCGCCTTGCTGCGGCCAAAGTTGTTGCTGCGGCGGACCTTCAGGCTGCGCTTGCAGGAGATGTCTCCCGTTCGGACGCTGTAGTGCAACTCATACATCGACATGATTCACCACCGCCGGTGGATCCGTAACGTCCCAGGCATCGATCGACTTCGACCTGGAGTTCACCGGATGGATATCAACGAAGCATTCCGACGGATCGTGGCGGGCCACCTACGGTTGCTGACGCTGTTCGTCGTCCTCCCGATCGCCGCGATGCTCGCTGTCAGTTCGACCGGCCATGCGCGCTTCGTCGCATCCGCCCGAATTCAGGCCTCGAGCGCGACCATCGGTTCCGACACCGAGGCTGACTCGGTGCTCAATCGGGTGAAAGGCGTTGCCACCAGCACCACGCTGATCACCAAGGCGCTGAGCGCCGCAAACATCAACAATCGCAGCGTCGACACGATCGTCAAGGAGATCACGGTCACGCGGCTCGGCAGCTCCGCGGTCATGGACCTCGCGGTGACCGACGCCAGCCCCGGAGTGGCGCGCAACCTGTCCACCGCCCTCGCCACCGCAGTGGTGGGGTTCATCGGAGGTCAAGGCAGCCAGCAGCAGCAGGACTTGCTGACTCAGTTGAACGGGCAGCAGACAACGCTCTATACCCAGCGCGAGCAGCTTGTCTCCCAGCTCACCCGAGCCAGCGGAACGCCCGGCGCAGCCAGCGTTTCGGCCCAGCTATCTACCACGGATCAAGAACTGAGCGATGTCACCGCGACACTGCGCCAGCTGCAGGTCACCATCGCCACCGGCACGTCTGCCAGCCTGATCTCCCCGGCCGACCCGGCGAAGCTGGTGCGTACCGGCCTCACCACGGAACTGGTGCTGGCGGGGATCGGCGGCCTCGTCGCCGGACTGCTGGGTGCTTCCATTCTCGAGGTCATTCGGCCTCGAGTCGCAGACGCCCGGGCCTTCGCGCGTGAGCTCGGTGTGCCGTTGTTGGGTGGGTTATCCCCCCGGCCCCACCCGCGACGGTTCTTCGCACGAGTGTCGCCTTGGCGCCGGCACAGGCCGGATGTCAGGGTCGACAGCGGGGGCCCGGGCCGCCCCGTTCTGGCGGATGCCGAAACTCTGCTGGCGCTGCGCCAAGCCGCGGCCAAGTCGAGGGTGCACACGCTTGCGCTGATCAGCGATGCCGACGCCTTCAGCAGAAGCGACCTGGCCAGTCGCCTGACCGCTCGGCTGACCACCCACGACGGCGCCGCCCACAACGGAAACGGCGCGGCGCACAACGGGAACGGGACTGGGCACAACGGCGCCGGGCACAACGGGCACGGGACTGCTCCCGGAGTGCTGGTCAACGCGGCGCCCGAGCTGTCCGGCGGTAGCGCGACGTCGCGGCTGCGGACGCAGATGCGCGATCTTCGATCTTTCGACGTGGCCGTTCCGTTGCGGGTGATCCCGTACGCGGAACTGGATGAGGGCCAAGCGGGTGCGGCGTGTGGGTTGCTGGTTGTCGCCGGGAAGCTCACCCGCTACGGGCAGCTGCATCGGGTCCAGGACATTGCCGCGGCCTCAGGTTGGCCGGTTCTGGGCGTGCTCGCGGACCGAAGCCGTAGCCGGAGGAGACAATCATGACTTCGATCGGGGGTGTGTTGCCCCGGGTCTCGACCTACGCGGATCCGTCCGAGTCGGGGCTGGCCACCGCACTCGACGCGGCGTTGACGATGCTCGGTGAGGCGCAGCGGCTGGTCCGGGTGGGGCCGGGCGAGCCAGCCGACATCGTGCACACCGTCGGCGGGGTGGACCTGCCGGGACGCCAGGCCGGGCGCCATGTGCACACGGTCGACCGGATACCCTTGCGTGACGGACGATTGGCGCCGGCCGGTTGGTGGGTCCGCAGCGAACGCCGGCGCCTTCGCGGGACCACGGCATGGCTCGCGCACGGCCAGACCGCAGGTCGGGTGCTGGTCGACGCGGGGCTGGCCCCCGGAGAGCGGGTGCACTGCCTGCCGTTGATCTCGCCTGTCGCCTGCGCAACGGTCGAGGCCAGCCGGGCCGCCCGCGCGGTGGTCCGCGCACGGCTGGGCCTGGCCCCGGGCGTGCGGCTGGTCATGGGCGTCGAACCGGACTCGCCGGCGCATGCGACGGATCGCTGGGACCGGGCGTTGCTCGGGACCCGTCGGCGCGATGTTGTCGTGGCCCGGATCAGGCCGGCCGGGGCACGGGCCGACTGTTTTCAGGTACGGCTGGTCAGCGGGTTGTGGCTGAACGAACCGGTGCGGCTCCCGGAACTGCTGGCGGCCGCCGATGTCTTCATCGCGGCGGGTCATGACCTGGAGGCCTATACCCCCGCAGTGGCTGCGGTTGCCTGCGGGATCCCGGTGGTCGCGGTGACCACCGACAGCGTTGCTGAGCTGGTGATGTCCGGCGGTCGCGGGTGCGTCGTACCGGCGCGAGCTGCCCAGATCACGGCGGCGGTGGTGGCGCAACTGGACGGCGGCCTTCCGGCCCGCCGGACGCCGGCAACGGCGACCGATCAGTCGCACCGCCTCGCCGAGTTTGCTCGCGCCCTGCTCGCGGTGTATCGGCACGTGCTGTGCACGTCGGTCGTAGGCGCGGCATGACGCCCGTAGAGGTCCAGACGACTCGCCGGTCGCGCACCGTTGAGTTCGCGACCTGCCGCATCACCTCCGGTGCCCGCGCGCAGGCACTGGACGCCATGGCCAGTGGCTGGTTGACCAGCGGCGTGCGCACCGAAATGTTCGAACGGAGCCTGGCCGCATGGATCGGCGCGCGGTACGCCGTCGCTGTCAGTTCCTGCACCGCGGCGATTGAACTGTCCCTTCGCGCCCTCGATCTGCCCGCCGGATCACCCGTACTGACACCGACACTGACCTTCTGCGGCGCCGTTCAGGCCATCGTGCATAGCGGGCTGCGCCCGGTACTCGTCGACACCGATGAGGCGACGCTGACCGTGAACGTGGACGCCATCGCCGAGGCCGCGCGCATCAAGCCGGCTGCGATGGTCATGCAGCACATGGCCGGATACCCCATTCCGGTTCCGGACATGGCCGCGGCCGCCGGCCTGGCGATGGAGCGAGTCGTCGAAGACGCCGCACACGGACTGGGCGGCACCCTCGGCGACAAAGCGGTCGGCACCATTTCGCGAGCGAGCTGCTTCAGCTTCTACGCGACGAAGAATCTGCCCATCGGGGAAGGGGGCGCGATCACGACCTCCGACCCGCAATTGGCCGATCGGCTGCGCGCGATGCGCCAACACGGCATGAGCAAGGATGCCTGGCGCCGCTACGAGCCTGGTGCGGACTGGCGCTACCAGGTCGACGAGGACGGCATCAAAGCCAACTTCACCGACCTGCAAGCCGCCATCGGGCTGGGCCAGCTGGCGCATCTCACTTCGTGGCAGGCCCGGCGCGCGGAGCTGGCCGACCTTTACGACGCCCGCCTGGCGGCCATCCCGGGGATCGTCTTGCCACCCCGGCCCGCGGGTGGTCAGCACGCGTGGCATCTGTACGTGATTCGGGTGCAGCCGGCGTACGGCCGTACTCGCGACGGGTTGGCCACCGAACTCGCCCTGCGGGGCGTCGGCACCTCGGTGCATTTCATTCCGGTGCACCGTTTCCGCTATTTCCGGCAACTGTTGGGGGACCAGGCACACCGATTGCCGGTGGCGGAGCAAGTCGCGGACCAGCTGCTGTCACTGCCGCTGCACCCGCATCTTGCCGACGAGGACGTCGATTACGTGTGTGGGCAGATCGGCGAGTTGAGCGCTATCAGGGGGGATTAGCGATGTACACAGCGAACTGGCATTTCGGAAGGGGTTCTCAGGATCGCGAGCGGTCCAGGACCTTGATCGTCGGTGCGGGTAACGCCGGACGGACGTTGGCGCGGGACCTGGCCGACAGTCCGGACTTCGGTCTACAGCCGATCGGCTTTCTCGATGATGACTCGCGGCGGCGCAAGCTGGACCACCTCAACGTGCTGGGTCCGATCTCGGCGCTCGTGGACGTCGTCCGTGCGGAACGGGTAGCGGTCGTCATCGTCGCGATCCCGTCGTTGCCGCCGATCGAATTGGCCACGCTGCTGCAGATGGCCGCACGCTCGGGCGCGCGAGTCCGTTACCTCCCGTCGTTTCACGCGGCGGTGCAACGAGACAGCCGCGGTGATGACCTTTACGCGGTGTCACCGGCTTCGCTACTCGGACGCGATGAGGTCCAGGTGGTGCGCCCGGCGACCCGGGCAACGGTGAGTGGCCGCCGCGTCCTCGTGACCGGGGCAGGCGGGTCGATCGGCAGCGAGCTGTGCCGGCAGATCGCCTCGTACGGACCATCGGCGCTGTACATGCTCGATCACGACGAATCCAACCTGCACCGGCTGCAGCTGGAAATCAGCGGTCAGGCGCTACTGGACACCGACGAGTTGATCGTCGCGGACATCCGGGACGAGGCGCGCATCCGCAGCCTGTTCGCGAAACTGCGCCCGCAGGTGGTCTTCCACGCGGCGGCGCACAAGCACCTCCCGTTGCTGGAGCGGCATCCGTGCGAGGGCGTCAAGTCGAACGTGCTGGGCACGATGAACCTGGTCGACGCGGCGGTGGACTACGGCGCCGAGCGCTTCATCTTGATTTCGACGGACAAGGCCGCCGCCCCGACCTCGGTGCTGGGAGCCACGAAACTGCTGGCCGAGTTGATCGTGCGCAGCCGGGCCGGGCGCGGAACAAGCGTCGGATCGGTGCGGTTCGGCAACGTGCTCGGCAGCCGCGGTTCGTTCCTGCACGTGCTCGCCCATCAACTGGCCGCCCACGAGCCCGTCACCATCACCGACCCGGACGTGGATCGTTTCTTCATGACCGTCGAGGAGGCGGTGGGCCTGGTTTTGGAGGCCGGCGCGATGGCCGAGACCGGTGAGACTTTCGTGCTGGACATGGGGGAACCTGTCCGCATCGTGTCGCTCGTCGAGACGTATGCGGCGCAGGCAGGGGTCGACCAGGTCGATATCCGCTTCACCGGCCTGCGCCCGGGCGAAAAGCTCAACGAGACCCTGTTCAGCCATGCCGAGTCGTGCACGCCCACCGCGCACCCGCGAATCTCGGCGACCCGAGGCGAGTCCCTGTCCCTCGACCTGGACGAGTCGCTGGTCAAACTCTATGAGACGGCCGGCCGCAACGAGGCGGACGACGTGCGCTTGCTGCTCACCGGGCTGGTGCCCGAGTACATGCCACCTTCCGTGCCGGCGAGCGCGCTCAGCGGCTTGTTCGACACCCTCTACCCGGACGACTTCTGATGCGCGCCGCGATGGTGCAGGCAGGCGAACGGCTGCTGATCGAATGCCAGTCACCGTGGCTGCTCGCTTTGATCAGCGAGGCGTGTGGGTCCGCGCTGGACACGGACGGGGACGTCGAGGAGCCGGATCTTCACCTGGTTCTGAGCGAGCAACGCACCCCGTTCGACGTGGCGGGTTGGGACCCGCTGACCCGTGGCGCCTGTCACCGGGACGGCAGCGTGGTGATGGTGAATGCCTGCGGCTCGGGCTTCGACCTGCGGGTGAGCATCGGGTCGCAAGCGCCGCCCGGGTCGATCCGGGTCGAGGCGCGCTTCCGGCCCCCCGGGCGCGAGCGGTTGGCCAGCGTAGCGATGCGTTCCCGGTTCCACCTGCTGACCCGGGCCGTCCTGCTGCAGTATCCGGCGATGTGGGCGGCCGGACTCCACGGCCGGATGCCGTTGCACGCGGCTGCGGTCAGCGTCGGTGACCGCGTCGCGCTGCTCGCCGGTCCCGGCGGCATCGGCCGCTCAACCCTGCTGCTGGGTGCCCTGCGCGACGGGGGGCGGGCCTGCTCGGACAACCTGTGTGTCAGTGACGGGGAGCGCGCCTACGGGCTGGTCGAACCGGTGCGCATCGAAGGAGCGGGCGGACGGCGGATGCCCCACGGTCGCAGCGAGCGGGACCTGCCGAACCGCGTCGACGTGCTTACCCCGGATTGCCTGGTTGTGTTGCGGCGGGCCGCGGGAGGCGTTGCGTCGGTTCGGCAGCTGGCACCGGGGCCGGCCGCAGACGTGCTGGTGGCGGGGACGTTCATGGCGGGGGAGCTGCGCCGCTACTGGGCGTTCGCGGCGACCCTGGCGTTGGGCACCGGCCGGGGACCGATGCACCCTCCGGTGGCGCAGGTGGCGGCTCTCGCCGCACGGCTGCCCGCCGTGGAGATCACCCTCGGCGGCCTGCCGTCGCCCAGCCTGGCCGCGTTGTTGGCCGAACCCGCGGGCGTGCTGTCATGACGACCCGACTGCACGTCACGACGGTCATCACCCGCTTTCAGGCCGGCGCCGGCACCGTCGCGCTGCGCGGTGCGCTAGGGCTGGACCCGGCCCGCTTCCGGGTCAGCATCATCGCCGGCAGCGGTGACCGGCTGCTGGACGAAGCGGCGAACGCGGGTTTTGCGGTGCGGCTCGTACCGGCCCTACGCTCGCCGATCGCCCCGCGCGACGAGCTGCGGGCACTGCACCAGATCACGGCCCTGTTGCAGGAAACCGACGTCGACGTCGTGCACACCCACAGCGCAAAGGCCGGCGCGATAGGGCGTCTCGCGGCACGAAGGGCCGCCATCGCCCGGATCGTGCATACCTACCACGGCTTCCCGTTCCACGAGTTCCAGTCGGCGCCGCGCCGCGCCGCCTTCGTCGAGGTCGAGCGACGGCTCGGCCGGTTCACCGATATTGGCCTGTGCGTGGGAGCCGGGGTGGCTGCGGAAGCGGTCCGCCGGCGGCTGATCGCCCCGGAGCGGGTCCGGACGATCGGCGTGGCCGTGGACAGCACCGCACCGGCGTGCACCCCTGCCGGCCGCGCCGCCGCCCGCGCGACGCTGGGCATTTCCCCCGACGCACTCGTCGTCGGTTCGGTCGGGCGGCTGGCCTACCAGAAGGCACCCGAAGACTTCGTGGCCGCGCTGGCCACGCTGGGGCGTCCGGACGTCGTGGGCGTGTGGATCGGGGACGGTGAGCTGGCCGAGAAGATGCGCCGGGCGGTCGACCGGATGGCGCCGAAGGCGCGGGTGATCCTCGCCGGGGAACGCGCCGACGTGCCGGCGTTGCTTCCCGCGCTGGATGTGTTCGCGTTGCCCAGCCGGTACGAGGGGCTCCCCGTCGCCATCGTCGAGGCGATGATGTGCGGAATTCCGGTCGTCGCGACCGCGGTCAATGCGGTGTCCGACGTCGTCATTCCCGGGGTCACCGGTCTGCTCGTTCCACCGGAACGCCCCGACCTGCTTGCGGGTGCGATCCGCTACCTGCTCGATGAGCCCGCGTTCGCTGCGCAGATGGCGACGGAGGCTCGGCTGCGGCTGGGCGCTCAGCACAGCAACGAAGCTCTCGGGCGTGCTCTCACCTCGGCATATCTGCCCTCGACGGAGTTGACCGCGGTGCCATCCGGCTCCCGCACCCAGCCAGACATCAAGGAGCCAGCGTGCGCGTAGATGTGTTCAGCCGCCCGGAGGTCGAGGAGTCCGCATCGGGGCTCACCGTCTTCGACAGTCCAGCAGTTGCAGCCGATCCGGGGCTGTTGGCGCGCCTCGTCGACGGCACCGCGACGGCCGACCTGGCTGCCCCGCCGGTGGTCCTCCCCGACTTCTGCCATAAGGAAAAGTCCGAGATGCCGTCGAGCATCGCGGTCGCGACCAGGGGCGCCATCCGCCCGACGCTCACCGACGCTGCGCTCAACTGCGGGATGGCGTTGGCCACGCTCGATGTGGAGCGGCCGACCGCCGCGGCGGTCGGCGAGTTCTACCGGCAGGTGCGGGAGCGCTTCCCCAACCCACCGGGCTGGAAGCGAGATCTCACGCGCGGTGAGGTGCTGCGCGCGGCCGTCGAGGGCGCGGACTTCGCCGCCGACCGGTACGGCATCGAACAACGTGATCTCGACCGCGTCGAAGAATATGGCCGGCTCGACGTCGACCAATACGGCGGCGCGGCGAGCGCCCGCAAGGAACTGCCCTGGATCTGCGTGCAACTTGCCCGGCTGCGTTTTGGCTCGATCGGACCGAGCACGCACTTCCTGGAGCTGCAGGAGGTCGAGGAGATCTTGCAACCGGAGATCGCCGATGAGCTCGGGATTCACGTCGGCCAGGTCACCTTGCAGTTTCACAACGGTGGCGGGGTGCTGACCGGTCAGATCGGGGAGATGTACGCCCGGCGCAAGGCGGCCTCGCGGATGCTGCGCGCCGAGATGGCCCTGGCCAAACCGATGATGCACCTGCGTGGCCGGCACCGGGCCGCACTCGGGGAGCGGTATGCCAAGTATTTCGAGGCCGGCTGCCCGTCCATCCCGATCGAAGGCGACGAAGGCCGACGGGTGATGCTCGCCCAGTACCTGTCCATGAACTATGGCTTTGCCTACCGGATGGCAACGTTGAGCGCGCTGCGCAGCTTCGCCGCGGATGCGCTCGGAGCCCAGCTGAACCTGGTCGTCGACTCGCCGCACAACTCGATTTACGAGGAGAACGTCGCAGGCGCCCCGGCATTCGTGCACAGACACAACGCGGCGCGCGCGTGGACGCCGGAGTTGATGACGGGGCACCGGGCCTTCGCGAACACGGGGCAGCCGTTGCTGGTGCCCGGCACCAACCGGACGTCTTCCTTCCTGTGCGTGCCCGGGCAGCAGGCGCACCGGAGCCTGTACACCGCCTGTCACGGGACCGGGAGCATCATCAGCGCGTTCGTCCGCGACGGCCGTTCCGGGCCTGACCCCTATGGGCGGCACACGATGCGGTACGGCTACTCCGACGCCGCCCCGCAGCAGGTCGCCCACTACGACGACCGTGGCGTCGACGAGGCACTTGGCATCCTGTCCGGCAACGGCCTCGTGAGTCCGGTTGCCCGCCTCCGCCCGTTCGCGGTGTTGACGTGACAGTCGCGGACAGCCTGGGCGCCACGGCCTGTGCGTGGCGCGCACTGCTGCCCGCGGATCGGGAGTTCGTCGCACTGCCGCACAGCAGCCGACCGGTCATCGTCGCCGAACGGGACAGCGCCGTTCTTGGTTATGTGCGGGAGGCGATGCTGGCCCGGCCCCCGCACTCCCGCCTGCCGGGGTGGGCCTACGAGAGCGCCCGGCTCGCCCTGCGCGTCCCCGGAGCGTGGACCCTCGCGCCCCGGCTGGCGCCCAGCGCTGGGTCTGGGCGCGACCCGGACGAGGTCGCGCTGGCGAACTGGATCGCCGGCAGCCGGCATCGGCTGATCGTCCTTGACCACAGCCACGACCCGGACCGCCGCTTCATCCTGCTGCTGCTTCCCGCCGGCGCGAGCGAACCGGTCATCGCGGTGAAGGTCGCGACCTGCGCAGCGGCAGCAGTCCGGATCGAGACCGAACGAGAGCGCCTGCGCCTGCTTGCCGATGCACCCCTCGGCGAGATCCGGGGGACCATGCCGAGCCTGGTCGACGTCCCGGCGACCGTCACCCTGCCGGTACTGGCGATGACCGCGCGCCCCGGCACGCCCATGCTGGTGGCCAGCTATCGCGGGGGTCGTTCGGCCGGCTCCCAGGCGGTCGGATCCCACTTCGCGGCGGCGCAGGATTGGCTGACCACTTTGCAGTCGGTCCCCACCGGGGGACCGGTCCGCCTCGACGTCGCGCAGACGACCGTCGACGCCGCCGAGCGTCAGCTCGGCGGGTCGGCCGCCGACCTGCGGTCGGTCCGCGCGGCCCTCGGCGCACTGCGGGGCAGGTTGCAGGCGTATCGCGCTGCCAGCACCGTGGTGCACGGCGATTTCTGGAGCGGCAACATCCTGCTGCGAGATGGTCGCGTCAGCGGTGTCGTCGACTGGGAGCGGGCCGAGCCGGTGGGCAGCCCGATCCGAGACCTCGGACGGTTCGCCACCGGCTACTCGATGTATCTCGACCGGCAGACCCGTCCCGGACGGCCGGTGTCGGGCTGTCCCGGGCTGATCGCGGGCGCGCCGGAGGCGGGCCTGCGATACGCGCTCACCGGCGCGGGCTGGTATCCACGCGTCGTCGGTGCGTTCCTCGACCAGGGCCTGCGTCGACTCGGTCTGCCCGGGTGCCTTGGACCGGACGTGATGCTGGCCGAGCTCGCCGCGATCGCTGCCGAGGCCACCGATCTGCAATTCGGCGTGGCCCAATGGCGGGTTTTCGCGCAGTTGTGCGAGGGCCGGAGATGACCACGGCACTCGCCGTGCGGCCCACGCAGCCGGTCACGGCGCGACCGAACGCCGGCCGGCTCGGCGCGACCTCACGCGGCACCATGGAGCGCTTTGCCCTCGTCGCGATGATGGCGACGATCATTGGCCAGCCGGTGCTGCACCCGACCGGCCCGGGCAACAGCTCGCCGGTGGATGTGTTGACGCTGCTGTCGATCATCTCGGTGGCCATCTGGGTGGCCAGCGCACGCCTGCCGCTGCGCGCCCCCTATACCTTCGGTGTGGCCTTGATGGTCATCGGCGGCGCGCTCGCCGGGCTGAACGGCCCGCTTCCCGGCCTGGCCGTCGTCGCGCTGATCCAGGACCTGGTGCTCATCACCTGGTGCACCGCGCTCGTCGCGGTCGCTCGAACGCCGGGTCGACTGACGCTCCTGGCCAAAACCTGGGCGTACAGCTCGATGGGCTCTGCCGGGGTCCTGGTGATCGGATCACTCGCCCACATCAACGCGATTACCGGTGTGGTCGCCAAGGATGGCAACCGCGAGCTGTTCACGTTCGCCGACCCGAACTACGCCGCGACCTACTGGGTGCTGTCGCTGTTCGTGGTCCATGCCTGCCAGGCGCCTCGCCGGCGGTTCCCGCGGCTGTGCGGCTACACCCTGCTGGTCTGGGCGCTGCTGTTGTCCGAGTCCAACGGTGGCGCGGTGGAACTCGCCGTCGGCTGCGCGCTGCTGGTGCTGCTGGCGATGATGCGGCGCTATGGTCCGGCGGCGGCGCTGGCCGTCCTGCTGCTGGTCGGCGGATCCCTGGCCGGCGTGCTCCATGTCGTTCCGTTCAGTTCGGTGCAGACCTGGGCGCGCGGCTCGGGCCAGTCGCTGCTGGTGAATTCGCTGGGCCGCAGCAACGCGAGCAGCGCGCAACGGGGCCAACTCATCAGCGAGGCCTTTGCGCTGTACGCCTCAGATGGCTGGCTCGGATCCGGGCCGGCCTCGACCAAGCCCTTGCTCCAGGAGCGTTCCTATCCGTACGCGAAAATGGCGCACGACGATTACCTCGCCGCGCTCGTCGAACGAGGTCCGATCGGCTTGCTCGGGCTGGTCTTCCTGACGGCGTCCGCGGTGTGGCGCACCGGCAAGGTTCTTCGTGCCGGCCCCGCGAAAGACCAGGATTCGTTGCCGAGGCCAGCGGGCCTGGCGGCGGCCCTGCTGGCGGTGGCGGTGGCGGCCACCTACTACCAGGTGCTGCATTTCCGGTTCGTCTGGGCGCTGCTCGCGATGGTCGCCGCCCTGACGTTCCAATGCACCGACCGGCGTTCTGGTCCCCCCCGGATTCTGGTACGGGACGGTCGGAGCGGGCCGTGATTCGCCTCGATGAGCCGGTCGCGACGCCGGCCCTTGGCCGCAGATCGGCGGTGGCGAACCTCGCCGCCCAGGGCGGGGCGCTCGGCGTGGTCTCCATCGCCAGCCTGCTGGTCGCCCGCTCGGGCGGTGCGGCCGTGCTGGGCGACTACACGCTGCTCCGGGTGCTGCCCTGGCTCACCGGGGTGCTGTTCAGTTGCGGCCTGCCGGTGGCATCCAGCTATTTCCTCGGCGCGCGAAGGGACGAGCCGGCCCTTCGATCCACGCTGCTGGTCGTGGCCCTGATCGGGGCCGTCGCCGGCGCGGCGGCTTGGCTGGCGCTGGTCCCGGCCCTGCACGGGCTGTTCTTCCACGGATTGTCGAAGAGCCTGGTCGCGCTCGGCGCGATCAGTGTGATGACCCAACTGTGGACGGTCTGGGCCAAGGCCTGCTGCCAGGGCGCGGCGGACCTGCGCGGCGCCAACCTGATCATTGTCTGCGAGGAGCTGAGCTTCCTTCCCGCCTACGGCCTCGGGCTCGCGGTCGGGCTGCGCGGCATCGACGCCGTCATGGCTGGCATGATCGTCGGGGGCATCTGTGCCACCGCCATCGCCCTAGGGCGGCTGGCCGTGACGGGTTTCTTCCGCGAACTGAACGCGCCGTCGACCGCGCTGGCCAAGGCGGTGGTCGGGTTTGGTGCGCGCGGTCAGCTCGGCAACCTGCTGTGGCTCGTCAACCTGCGGTTGGACTTTCTGGTGCTCGGCATCCTCGCCGGTCCGGCCACGTTGGGCGTCTACGCGGTGGCGTCGAAGTTCGCCGAGCTCATGCGCCTGCCGGCCACCGCGCTCAACTACGTCCTGTATCCCCGGTTCACCCGCCAGCTACCGGCAGTGGCCGGGCGCGAGGCGCGCCGCCTGCTCACTCGGGCGTGCCTGCTGACAACCGCCGCGGCACCGGTTCTGGCCGTCGCGTCGGTGCTCGCGCTGCCGCTGCTGTTCGGTCCCGCGTTCCGGGCGGCGGTCGTCCCCGCCTGCATCCTTTTGATCGGGCTCGCCGTCGAGGGCGCGGCCGCGGTGTCCTCCGCCTACCTGTGGGGGGCCGGACGGCCCGGCGCCAACTCGATCGGCATGGGCCTCGGCGTGATCATCACCGTCGCGCTCGACCTGATTCTCATTCCGCGGCACGGAGCCATTGGTGCCGCCGTCGCCTCGAGCATCGCCTACCTGGCCACGACCGCCTTGCTGACCGGCCTGACCTGGACGTGCTCGCGGGAGGCGATCGATGCGGTAGTCCCCGTGCCCGCTGGAGCGCGGGCGTGATGAGCCTCAGCCGCGGCATGGCGATCGCCGTTCCGGTGACCGTGATCTCCGCCGTGGCCGCTACCGCCGTTGCGCTAGCGGCACATCCGGACGGCCCCGGGAGCGCGCCGGCCTGCCGGACCAGCGCCGCTACCGCCGGCTACCGGGTGCGCGTCTGCATCACCGCACCCTTTGCGCGGGCGGCGGTCACCGGCAAGGTTCCGGTCAGCGGAACGGTGCAGCTCCTCGGGGCGGCGCCGCCGCTCAACGGCATGCAGTACACGCTGGACGGCAAGAACATGCTGTTCGCGGGGCAGGCGCCGTACACGTTCACGATGCACACCTACGTGTCCACCCCCGGCGCGCACATCCTGGGCGCGTCCGCGGCGTTCTCCGGCGGCTACCGGACACCGGCGACGACGGTGAAGCTGACCTTTGGCCGGGCGGCGCCCCCTGTCACGGCACCATTCACGCCGACGTCCGGAACGTCCCCGCCGGCCGGCCAGCCGCTGGTGCTGGCCGCCGCCGGCGGGGGCGCTACCGGGATGACCTCCTCCCAGCAAGTCACGAACCTCATCGGCTCGTGGAACCCGAACCTGTTCATGTACCTCGGTGGCGTGGCGCAGTCCTCCACACCGGAGGAGTTCCTCAACTGGTACGGCGAGAGCGGTTCGTACTTCAGTCGCTTCCGCTCGATCACCGACCCGGTCATCGGCAACAACGAATACAGCAGCTCACCTACGGCCGAACCCTATTTCTCCTACTGGGGAAATCCGCCCCACTACTACAGCGTGAACACCCACGGCTGGCACATCGTCAGCCTCGACGACACCGGCGGTTTCGCCCAGGGCGCCGTCGACTCCGCGCAGTACCAATGGCTGCAACACGACCTCGCCGCGAACACCTCCCGGTGCACCCTGGTCGCGTTTCAGCGACCCATTTTCAGCCGCAACGCCTCGGATGAGGCGGCGGGCTACGCGGGCTACTGGCAACTGCTCAACCGCTACCGGGTGTCGCTGGTGCTGAACGGCGGTTCGCACAACTTCCAGCAGTGGAAACCGCTCGACGCCTCCGGCGTGGTCAGCCGCACCGGTGTCCACGAGTTCGTCGTCGGTACCGGGGGCGACTGGATCAACCCGTTCACCTCAGGGGATGCCCGGGTGTCGGCGGCATTCGACACGACCACGACCGCGTGGGGCGCGTTGAAGCTCGGCCTGTCCCCGGCCGGTGCGAGTTACCAATTCCAGGCGGTGTCCGGCTTGACGCAAGACTTCGGGACGTTCTCCTGCCAGGGGTTGGCGGACAGCACCGCCCCGACTGCTCCCACGGCCCTGGCCGCGAAGGCGCCCACCGGAAATGCGGTGCACCTGGCTTGGACGGCGGCGACGGACAACGTCGGAGTTGCCTCCTACCAGGTGCTGCGCGACGGCGTTCCGGTCGGAACCACCGCGGGCTACCAGACGACATTCAGCGACACGACCTCCGAGGCGGCCACCACCTACAGCTACACGGTGATCGCGAAGGACGCCGCCGGGAACCGTTCCGCGCCCTCCACGCCGGCCGGCCTGACGACGCCGGCCCCCGGGCCCACCTACATGCAAGGTGACGCGGTGGGAACCGGGAGCCGGGTGCCCGCGATCAGGGTCGCGCTGGCCAAACCGGTCCGCGCGGGGGACCTGCTGGTGGGCTGGTTCGGTCAGTACGACGCGTCCGGTCCGGTGCGCGTCTCGGACAGCCTCGGCGGCGCCTGGACCCGAGGGCAGGGCGAGACCTACTCCAGTGGCGCCGGCGACATCGCCCTGTACTACACGCGGGCGAAATCCGCGGCCCCGGCTGGGGTCACCGTCACCGTCGCCGCGTCCTCACCGACCTATCTGCAGGCCGCTGTCGGCGATTATTGGGGCACCGCGGTCGCCGGGGTCCTCGTGACCAGCGCCCTGGGTAAGGGCTCCGGCACGACGGCCGACTCCGGTGCTACTCCCGCGGTGCCCGGGGGGTCCCTGGTGTTCGCGGGCCTGCTGACCGGCGGGGCGCCGGGGACCGTGACGCCGGGCCGGACCAACGGGGTCCCGCTGGTCACCCGCACCAGCATCGCTAGCCGAGCAATCGTGGCCGCGGATGCGACGCTGGCCGCCCCGGGGGTGCAGCGGGCCGACTTCGCGCTGTCGGCGCCCACCGACTGGCATGCCGGGACCGCGGTGTTCCGGGCCGCGTCGGTGTCGGACACGACGCCGCCAGATCAGCCCACCGGGGTCATCGCCATCGCCCCGCGCAACTCCCCGGTCCAGGTCGGATGGCTCCCGGCCAGCGACGATGTCGGCGTCGTGGGCTATACGGTCTACCGCGACGGTGTAGCGCTCGGCGACACAGGCGAGGGTCAATTGTCCTTCATCGATAAGACTGCCGCCCACGCCACGAGTTACGCCTACACGGTCTTGGCCTACGACGCCGCAGGCAACCGTTCCGAGGTGTCAGCGCCGGCTACGGTGACCACGCTGCCGGCCGGCGCCTCCTATGTGCAAAGTGGGGTGTTGGCCACCGGGGGTCGGGTGACCGCGGCGACGGTGCCGCTGCCGAAGGCGGTCCGCGCCGGCGACGTGCTCGTGGGCTGGTTCGGGCAGTACGACGCCCTCGGCCAGGTGCAGGTGTCCGATGACGTCAACGGCGCCTGGACCCGGGTGCAAGGGGAGACCTTCAGCAGCGGCAACGGGGATATCGCGTTGTATTCGGTGCGATCCGCCGCAGCCCCTAACGGGCTGACGGTGAAGGTCGCCGCCGCCCGGGCCACCTACCTGCAGGGGGTCGCCGGCGACTACGGCGGTACGGCGAGTCCGGGCGCGCTAACCGCGAGCGCCGCTTCCAGCGGTAGCAGCGGCCTGGCGGACTCGGGGCTGACCACACCCGTGCCGGCGGGGGCGCTGGTCGTCACCGGCCTGATGACCGGTGGGAATCCTGGTTCGGGGCAGCCTGGTCACTCGGCCGATGGTGTGCCGGTGGTCCGCGCCGCCACCGCCTCGGGGTCGGTCTCCCTCGCCGACGTCCTGAACGCCGGGGCCGGCGCGCAGGATGCGACGTTCACCCTCGCCACCCCTACGGACTGGTACGCGGTCTGTGCGGTGTTCGGGCCATGACGGCGCACCGCCCACTGCGGCCGGGTGCACCGCCGCTGGCGCCGCCGCCCCGCCGACGCCCCAGACTGCTGCTCCTGGCCCTGGCGTTGCTGTGCGGGCTGGCCACCGGTTGCGCCAGCAGCGGTGAGGCGGCCACCCCAATCGTGACCCTGCACTACGCCGCCAACGACAACATCGGCGCCGCCGGCAGCTTTCGGCCCGGCCCGGTCGGTTTCAACGTCGCCGACATCGAGACCAGGGCGCAACTCGACGCCCTGCCCGCGGGCGTGGTGGGCCTGATCTTTCTCGGTCTGTGCCAGGGCGCGGACGCCAACTTCCAAGCGCACATAGCGCCTTTCGTGGGCGCCCAGAACCTGTTCGGCTTCTACCTCGTCGATGAGCCGGATCCGGCCAAGTGCCCGGCGGCACATCTCGCCGCCGAGTCGGCGTTCATTCATGCCCACGTGAGCGGGGCGAGAACGTTCGTGCTCGTGCAGAACCTGGCGGCCTCGGCCGCCCCCAGCTACGAGGGCGGCTACAACCGCGCGAATACCGGCGTCGACCTGTTCGGCATCGATCCCTATCCCTGCCGGAGCGAGCTCAGCGGGTGCGACTACTCGATGATTCATCGCTACATCCTCGCTGCGGAGGCATTCGGCATTCCTCAGTCCGCGATTGTGCCCGTCTATCAGGCATTCGGCGGCGGCGAATGGGTGGACGACGGAGGGGGACGCTACCTGCAGCCCACCCCGGCGCAGGCCATCGCCATCTTCCAGGAATGGGCCCGATTTATCCCGCATCCCAGCTTCGACTATGTCTACAGCTGGGGCGTGCAGAGAAACGACGTCGCGCTCGGCGTCGCCCCGCCTTCCTTGCAGGAGGTCTTCAGCGCGCACAACCGTGGCGCCCCGCTCGGGTGAGCGAATGCCTCGCGGGTCCCGCTTGGGGTGCGCCTAGGGCACGGGGGAGGGGACGGGCGCCGCGCCGGTGCCACGGGCCATCGCGCAACCCCCGCTACCGCCGTTCGCCTCATTGCTCCACATCGGTTGCACCGCGTAGTAGTACCCACCGATGCTGATGTTGGCCGGGTGGAAGTAGGCGCACTTGTCGCCGTTTTCGCTGGTCTGCACGTCGTTCCAGCCGTCCTGGGTAGGAAAGGCGTCCGGATCGGTGACCGCCTCGGCGTATTCATGGCCGCCTGCGAGGCTGTAACTGTCCATGTAGCCGTGGCCGAAGGCGTCATTCTTGGCGTTCACCGAGTTCGCGCCACAGCCGGCGCCCTGCTCGGGTGTGTAGGGCATGAACGAATACCTGATGCCGTGACCACCGGGGTTGGTCACCTCGCTGTGATAGGCGCAATAGACACTGCCGTAGGCGGTTGCCGCATGACCCGGGGGCGTGAAAACCATGTAGGTGGCGTCCGGGTTGAAACCAAAGTGCTGCGACGCCTTGACGGCTTCGGACGCGATCGGGTCGGTGACCACGTTCTGCACCAAGCCGGTGGTCACGATCGTCGGGGGCGCCGGCGTCGGGTCGACCCACACGCCCGCGAGCACCTTCGGGCTATTCGAGATGTACTGCGCCAGGGGTAGTCCCGCGCACGATGTGCTGCCCGGCGCGATGTTGTCGCAGTACTGGGTCTGCGTTCCGTTCCACGGGCTGCCGCCGATATTGCGGAAGAAGTTCGTCACGTAGTTCATCGCGGTCCGGTTGCTGTACGCGGCGTTGGGCCCGGTGTGGAAACCCTGCTGCCACTCGGTGCCCCAATAGATCACGTAAACGCGGGGGTGATGTTCGACCACGCCGCCGTGGAAGATGAGGTTGTTCGCCTGCGTGGCGGACGGTGCTGTGGGCGCCAGAGTCGCGGGCTTGCCGCCCTGCGGCCAGAAGAAGACTTTCGGTCCAGAGATGGTGGGGTTGATCGGGCCGGCGGTTGGCCCGCTGCTGAGCCCGGCCGCGGCCGGCACGGTGCCGCCACCGGTGCCGGCTACCGCGGTGCCCGCTGCGGTCAGCAGCAGCGCTGCTGCTCCGCCTGCCACCAACATGCGCTGTGAACCGCTCACCGGTACATCCCCAATCGTCGCGGAACGAGAAGGCCGGCCATGCCGACGCCTGCTCCTACCAACGAGGGTCGACAGTTTCCGTAACGGCGCATTGATCTGGCGGTCAGCGGCGCCGACCGGATCGGGCGCCCCTTCGGACCTCGCGCAGGGTCCTGGCCTGCCAGCCGCGCATCGATCGCGCGGTGGGTCGAAGCCGGTCCCGTCGGCTGGGGGCGGGCTGCGGCGGCCGCTTTCGGGCCACCAACCGAATCGTGATCCCGACCAGGATCAGGCCCGCGATGGCCACGACGAGGACCATCAGGTCAACGATGCGGGCGGCCACGGGTCCCCCCTTCCGGGCGCCCCGCCCGCCGGGCGCGGGGAGAGCCGCATGCGTGCCCGTATTTTGCTGGCGGCGACCGGCGCGTCGTTCGGGCCCAACCCACTCGCGCGCCGCACGATGCACAGATGGGCGCAGCAAGCTCGGACCTCACCTGGCGGGGAATTATCCCCGGCCCCCGCGCCGGGCCGTCGAGGGCTTTCGGCCGGCCGAGCGCGCACCCGCCACTCGAGGCGCAACCCTGGGACACGACCGCGCTGAACCGGCTGCGCGATGAGGCCATGGGGCAGTATCTGCGTGCCGCGGCCGGCGATGGGGTCCCCGATCTGCGGGTGACGTATCTCCCGCGTTGGTGGGACGGGGCCAGTTGGTCCGCGTGCCTGGAATTGTGCTGGCAGGGCACCCGTTGGCGGGTGGTTCGGGATGACGATGAGTTGGTGTCCTTGCCGTGGCGAGCGGGTTACGCGCGGCGTCTGCTCAAGCGCCGCCGCCGCCCGCCGCCATCCCGGCGGCTGGCACCGCTGCTGACTGGCCGGGTGCGCACCACCCCGGCGCTGGCTGCGGTGCATGTGCTCACCTTGGACGGCGCAGACGGGGTGCGGGCGCGCCGCCGGGAGATCGCTAGACGGCTGTCGGCCGGTCCCGATCCGGATGCCGACCCGCGCCAGGGCGTCCTGGATTTCGAGGCCGAACCCGTCCTGGCCGTGGCGCCGGCGGCGAGGGCGGCACCCCGCGGCCCGGCGGTCGTGGTCGACCAGGGCGGCGACTGGACCGCCTGCCGCCATCCGGCCTGTGGCGGCATGCGCCTGCTGCCGGCACCGGGCAGCCGGCAGTCACCCGATGAGGTCTGTCCCAGCTGCCGGCGCAGGTAACGCGGCGCAGCGGTTCAGGTCCCGGCCGTGGGGTCAGGGTGGCGATCCCCGGCCTGGAACACGCCCTCGAGGGCGTGGGCGAATTGCAACACCCCCCAGTCGTCGCCCGGCCGGCCGATGACCTGCAGGCCGACCGGTAATCCGCCGGCCGTGAACCCGGCCGGCACCGATGCGGCCGGCACGCGTAACACGGAGATGAGGTAGGCCGATCGCATCCAGCCCAGGTAGTCGGGCATGGAGTGCTCGCCGATCCGGCCGACCCACGGGGTCTCGACGTCGAAGGGGAGCACCTGGCTCACCGGAAGCAACAAGAACTCGTGCGCCGCCCAGAAGGCCCCCGCGCGGTGCACGATGGCGGTGCGTTGCTGCTGGGCCGCGGCGACATCGGCGGCGGTCAGCGTGTGGCCGAAGGCCACGTTCTCCCGGACCATCGGGGACAGGTCCGGACCGGCCCGCGCGACGTCGGCCGCGAGGGTCGTCGCCATCTGCCAGCCGCGCAGCACCCGGAACACCTCATCGGCCCCGCGCAGGTCAGGCTCGGCGTCGGACAGCGCCACGCCGAGGGAGGCCACCCCGGGGCGGGTTGCCTCGAACGCGGCCAGCACCTCGGCGGCAAACGGCAGCCCCCCGAGGTCGGCCCCCCAGGCAACGCGCACCCCACGAAAGTCGCGGGCCAAGGGGGCCTGGAGCAGGCTTGCCCCCGGCTCGGGGAGCGACAGCGGGTCGCGGGGATCCGGACCGGAAATGGCGGCCAGCAGGAGTGCGGCGTCCGCGGCGTATCGGCCCATCGGACCGACAACGCTCAGATCGAACCAGGCGTCTTTGACGGGCACGTTCGGGACCCGGCCCGGGGTCGGCCGCAGCCCGAAGACGTTGCAGAAGCTGGCCGGATTGCGCAGCGACCCGCCCATGTCGCTGCCATCGGCGAGCGCGACCATCCCGGTGGCCAGCGCCACGGCAGCCCCGCCGCTGCTGCCACCGCAGGTGAGGGAGGGGTCGTAGGGATTCCGGGTCCGGCCGAACACCGGATTGTGCGTCTGGGATCCCGCGCCGAATTCCGGCACATTCGTCTTGCCGACCCGGACGGCTCCCGCGAGGCGCATCCGCTCGGCCGGCAACGCATCCCGGTCGGGCACGAACGTGGCGTAGAGCGGTGAACCGAACGTGGTGCGCATCCCCGCAGTCAGGAGCAAATCCTTATGGGCGACCGGCAACCCATGCAGGATGCCGACCGGACCCGAACGGATCAAGATCTCGTCCAACTCCGCCGCCCGGCGCAGCGCACCTTCAGCATCGAGGGAAACGACGGCGTTCAGCAGCGGGTTGACCGCCTCGATCCGGGCCAGGTGGGCGGTCAGCACCTCGCGGGCGGACAGCTCCCGGGCGCGGATCCGCTGGGCCAGCTCCACCGCGGAAACGAAGGTCAGATCGTTGTCCATCCCGGCCATCACTTAGCCGGCCGCCGGCTCGAACCAGTCACGGGTCATCTCCAGCCACAGCCCCCAGCCGGACCACCGTCCCAGCGGGGCGTAGCGCTCGACGATCTGCTCGTCGGTCAACGTCGAGACACCCAGCACCCGGGGAAGTTTGGCGCGGACCCAGGAGTCGATCGCCAGCCCACGCGGTCGCCCGAGGAGCCCGAGCATTCCCTCGGCGGCGTAGGGGCCGAAGCCGCGAAGGCCGAGCAGCCCGGCGTGCACGAGTTCGTCGGGGACGGTGGGCTCCAACCAGGATTCGTAGGGCTCACTCGTCTGGGCCAGCGCGAGGAAAGAGGCGGACCGATAGCCGGCGCGCACGACGTTGCGCAGGTGGGCCTCCCCCGCGGCGATGACCGCGGCCTGGGTCGGGAAGGCCCGTTCCCCACCCGGGCCGCAGGCGCCGAGGGTGTCGACCAGCCGGGTCAGCATCGCCCGGGTCAGCGACCACGAGCAGTTGGTGGTGGCCAGCATCCGGACCAGGTCCTCCCAGACCGTGGGGGAGCGCAGCAGCCGGCCGCCCCCGGCGGCGGGCACCCAGCCAAGCCAGCCCACCCGCCGGCACGCCGCATACAGCTCGCGGACGTCGTCGTCGACGCACAGCATCTGGCGGAGCTGTCCGCGGATGGCGAGGCGGTCCGCGCGGCTGCCAGCGGTCCGGCCCCAGCTCACGACCCCCCGGGCAGTCACGGTGACGGTCAGCGGGCCCGCATCGGGCAGCGCGAGAGTGCGGTAAAAACGCTGGCGCCGCGCGTCATAGGCGTTCGGCGGTAGATCGCACCAGCCGTGCGAGCGGACGACCCGGTCGAGCGACCACTCGGTCGGAACCGGTCCCAGACGTGTTTGCCCGGCGCGGGGCAGGTCCCACCCCGCGGGGGGTCGTCCGACGAAGCCGTCCGTGCCCAGCTCGGCTTCGACCTGTTCGCCCACCTACAACTCGGCGGCAAGCGCATCAATGCGCGCCGCCAGGGTGAGGTCCAGCTCGGTGACGCCCCCGGCGTCGTGTGTGCTCAACGCGAAACCGACGGTGCGCCAGCGGATGTCGATGTCCGGGTGGTGGTTCATCAGCTCGGCCTCCCGGGCGACCGCGCCGACCAGTTCGATGGCGGCGGGGAAGCTGGGGCACGTCACGTCGCGGCGGATGCCGCTGGTGTCGCCGGTCCAGTCGGCGAGGCGGGCGAGTGCCTCGGCAAGCTGCGCGGCGGAGAGGGGAGTGGCCATGCCCGCCATCATGACGGTAGGCAGGCATGATGCGGACGTGGGCTGCGTGGTCGTGGTGGGGGCGGCGCTCATCCGGGGGGATCGTCTGTTGGCCTGTCGGCGGACCGCACCGCCGGAGCTGGCCGGCCGTTGGGAGTTCCCCGGCGGGAAGGTGGAGCCGGGGGAGAACGACATCGCCGCCCTGGTCCGGGAATGCCGCGAGGAGCTGGGGTTGCCGGTGACGGTCGGGGGACGACTTGGGCCGGACGTGGCGCTCGGCGGCGGCACCGCGGTGCTTCGGGTGTATGTCTGCGCGATCGCGGACACCGCCGAACCGCAGCCTGCCGAACATGACCTGGTGCGCTGGCTATCTGCCGACGAGCTCGCCGACGTGCCGTGGATCGAGGCGGACCTTGGCCTGGTACGACTGGCCGCCGACCTGCTCCGGTCGTACGCCACGCCGTCGGCCGGTGGCGTAGTGCAAAATCCCCACCATGGGCTTTGTCCTGGCTGATCTGCTCAACTCCAGGGTGGGGGAGAGCGCCGCGCTGCACGCGCGCCACCTCAACCCCCAGATGCCGCGCCTGGCGCAGGTGCTGGGCACCGATGTGGAGTACGAACGCGCCGCCGGGAGCTGGCTGTGGGACCGGCAGGGACGCCGCTATCTCGACACCCTCTCCGGCTTCGGGGTCTTCGGCCTGGGCCGTAACCACCCGGTCGTGCGACAGGCGCTACACGACGCGCTATCCGCGGAACTGGCCGACCTCGTGCAGCTGGATCTGCCGCTCCTGCCCGGGCTGTTGGCCGAGGCGTTGCTGGCCCGGGCGCCCGGCCTGGATCGGGTGTATTGGTGCAGCTCGGGGAACGAGGCGATTGAAGCGGCGCTGAAATTCGCGCGGCGCGCGACCGGCCATCGGCGGGTCCTTTACTGCGATCACGCCTTTCACGGGCTCACGGCCGGCGCGCTGTCCGCCAACGGCAGCGCCGAGTTCCGGCGCGGCTTCGGCCCGCTTCTGCCCGGCAGCCAGATCCCGCTCGGCGACTTGGACGCGCTCCGGCGCGAACTGGGCCGCGGGGATGTGGCCGCGCTCGTGGTCGAGCCGATCCAAGGCAAAGGCGTGCACGTCTGCCCTCCGGGCTTCCTTGCCGCGGCCAGCGAGTTGCTGCATGCGCACGGCGCGCTGCTGATCTGCGATGAGGTGCAGACCGGGATCGGGCGCACCGGCACGTTCCTGGCCTACCAGGCGGAGGACGTGCAGCCCGACCTCGTGACCGTGGCCAAGGCGCTGTCGGGTGGCTA
>DASYGP010000186.1:0-16653 GCA_035999615.1 Mycobacteriales bacterium | reverse complement strand
TGCCGGTGCCCGACCCGTGGCCGCTCCTGAGCGAGCAGCTGCGGTGGCCTCGGCTGCTGCTGCAGCGGCCATCGGACAGCGAGTTCTGGCTGGCCTGGACGCGCTGATCAGCCGGTGCCAGGCTGCTCGCGGGCGGCCCACCGGCAACCGGTACTGGCCACCCCGTACGAGATCACCCCGTAGGCCATCTCTGCCTCGGCCATCGCGTCCTGGTAGAGCTTGTCCGGGTCGACGCCCGCCAGCATCCGCTGGAGATTGCGACTCACCAGTGCCCGTTCGGTGGCCAGCAACTGACCCGCGGCGATCCTGGCCAGCACGCTGTCCGGCGGTTCGCCGAGTTCGGCTGCCAGCACCACCGACAGGCTTGCCTCGCCAGACAGCAGGTGGTGGGTGAGCCGCACCGTGAGGTTCGGCGTCTCGACGATCATTCGCTGGATCGCCACCACGTGCTCGTCCCCGCAGAGTCCGGTCGAGGGGTCCCGATCGGCTAGCCGCTGCAGGTAGTCACGTTTGAGCGCCTGCAGCGGTGACTCGTCCTCAGCCCGCGCCCGGACCACCTGGGCGGCCTGATCGGATTGGTCGGCGATCCGGGACAGGACCAGATCTTCCTTCGTCGGAAAGTAATTGAATACGGTGACCTTCGAGACGTCGGCCGCGGCCGCGACATGCGAGACCGACACCTGATCGAATCCATCACGCAGGAACAGCCCGACCGCGGCATCGGCGATCGCTTCCCTGGTGCGCCGCTTCTTGCGTTCGCGCAGCCCCAGAGTCTCGACACCTTTCGACTCTGATTCGAGCGGCATGTGCAGACAGTAGCAGGCAATTGATCCAGGTTTGCCCTAACCGTGCGACGAGTCGCGAATAGCGAAATTGTAAATTCAACCAACAAACCGCGGGTAGATTCGCTCCGCTGCGTTCTGGTTACGTTCCGTGTGAACCACCGGACGCACGTCAACAACTATCACCTATCGGGCCGTCGAGATCAACACTTTGCCCGCGACTTGGTGTTGCAGGTCAAGGCCGCAGTGCTATTAGTGCGGTGCACTAATAGCACCGCGGTACGAGTAATGCAGCACAAGATCAACTAAGCAAGATCGGTGCGGCTTCCGGTGTGGCAGCTCGGTCGTCCCCGACGGTTAACGGCCCTGCGGTCCGGCCGGTGCCGGGGGGTCGGTGCGGTTAGCTCGACGCGGTGGGTGGGTGCCGCGCGACGGTGCCGATCCGCCACTGCACCTCCGGTGCAGGCGAGCTGCCGGGTAGCCAATCTATCTATAAACACTGGTAATCGCCTCGATCTGGCAGCTGATCGCGGCTGCCTGCACCCGCTCAGCAAGCCCGGAAGCGGGTGCCCGGTGCGTCTTGACAAGCGCCCCGGAACGGGTGTCTCCTTCCGGGATAAGGACCACTTGCCAGACGCTTTCGCCCGCCTAGGTCACGGGCGGCCACGCGCGCGAGTGCGCCGTCGGGGAGGTATGAAATGCCGACCGCAGAAGCAATTGCCGCCGAAAACACCCTGATTCACGTGCTGTGGATCAATGCGGGCCTGAGCTGCGACGGTGACTCGGTGGCACTGACCGCGGCGACCCAGCCCAGCATCGAAGAGATCGCCCTCGGCGCGCTGCCCGGGTTACCGAAGATCGCCGTGCACTGGCCGCTGATCGACTTCGAGTGCGGGCCGGCCGGCGGCGCGGACGACTTCCTGGAGTGGTTCTTCAAGGCTGACCGGGGTGAACTGGATCCGTTCGTGCTGGTGGTCGAGGGCTCGATCCCCAACGAGGCGTTGCACGACGAGGGCTACTGGTCCGGTTTCGGCAACAACCCGGCGACCGGGCAGCCGATCACGACCAGCGAATGGCTCGACCGGCTGGCGCCCAAGGCGCTGGCCATCGTGGCGGCCGGCACCTGCGCCACCTATGGCGGCATCCATGCGATGGCCGGCAACCCGACCGGCGCGATGGGGGTGCCCGATTACCTCGGCTGGAACTGGAAGTCCAAGGCAGGATTGCCCATCGTCTGCGTGCCAGGTTGCCCGATCCAGCCGGACAACCTGTCCGAGACGCTGACCTACCTGCTCTACCAGGCCACCGGCCAGGCGCCGATGATCCCGCTGGACGAGGCGCTGCGGCCGACCTGGCTGTTCGGCCAGACCGTGCACGAGGGCTGCGACCGGGCCGGCTATTACGAGCAGGGGGAGTTCGCGACCGAGTACGGCTCACCGAAGTGCATCGTCAAGCTCGGTTGCTGGGGTCCGGTCGTGAAGTGCAATGTGCCCAAACGCGGCTGGATGAACGGGGTTGGTGGCTGCCCCAACGTCGGTGGAATCTGCATCGGCTGCACCATGCCCGGCTTCCCGGACAAGTTCATGCCGTTCATGGACGAGCCGCCCGGCGGCAAGCTGTCGACCACTGCGGTGGGGTTCTACGGGACGGCAATCCGCAATCTTCGCAAGGTAACCACCCGGACGGTCGACAAGGAACCGAAGTGGCGCAGCCGCGGTTCGCAGCTCACCACCGGGGCACAACGCACCTGGTAGCACCATCGCCGCCGGACCTCAGCGCGCCGGCCAGCTTCGCAGACAGCAAGAGTTGAAGGGCAAACCATGACCTCGACGAAGGCCTCAGCCAAGCACACCGATACCGAGCCGGGCAGCAATCTGGTCGAGATGTCGTGGGATCCGATCACCCGGATCGTCGGGAGCCTCGGCATCTACACCAAGATCGACTTCGCCAAGCGCGAGGTTGTCGAGTGCCACAGCACCTCGTCGATCTTCCGTGGCTACTCCATCTTCATGAAGGGTAAGGATCCGCGCGACGCCCATTTCATCACCAGCCGGATCTGCGGGATCTGCGGCGACAACCACGCCACCTGCTCCTGCTACGCGCAGAACATGGCCTACGGCGTCAAGCCGCCGCACCTGGCGGAATGGATCGTGAACCTGGGCGAGGCCGCGGAGTACATGTTCGACCACAACATCTTCCAGGAGAACCTGGTCGGCGTCGACTACTGCGAGAAGATGGTGGCCGAGACCAATCCAGGTGTGTTGGAAAGGGCAAACCAGACCGAGGCACCGCATGCTGGCGAGCACGGCTACCGCACCATCGGTGACATCATGCGCTCGCTCAACCCGTTCACCGGCGAGTTCTACCGCGAGGCGCTGCAGGTCAGCCGGTGGACCCGGGAGATGTTCTGCCTGATGGAGGGCCGGCACGTCCACCCGTCCACCCTCTATCCGGGCGGGGTCGGCACCGTGGCCACCATCCAGCTGATGACCGACTACCTGACCCGGCTGATGCGCTACGTCGAGTTCATGAAGAAGGTCGTTCCGATGCACGACGACCTGTTCGACTTCTTCTACGAGGCGCTCCCGGGCTATGAGCAGGTCGGTCTGCGCCGCACCCTGCTTGGTTGCTGGGGCTCGTTCCAGGACCCGGATCACTGCAACTTCGCCTACCGGGACATGGAAAACTGGGGTCGCAAGATGTTCGTGACCCCCGGCGTCGTCGTGGACAACAAGCTGCTGACCACGAGCCTGGTCGACATCAACCTCGGCATCCGGATTCTTCTGGGCAGCTCCTATTACGACGACTGGGAAGACCAGGAGATGTTCGTCAAGACCGATCCGCTGGGCAATCCGGTGGACCGGCGTCACCCCTGGAACCAGCACACCAACCCCAAACCGCAAAAGCGGGACCTGGACAACAAGTACAGCTGGGTCATGTCACCGCGCTGGTTCGACGGGAAGGATCACCTGGCCCTCGACACGGGCGGCGGCCCGCTCGCCCGCCTGTGGTCCACCGCCCTCGCCGGCCTAGTCGATATCGGTTACGTCAAGGCCACCGGCACCAGCGTGCAGATCAACCTGCCGAAGACCGCGCTCAAGGGCCCGGTCAGCCTGGAGTGGAAGGTGCCCAAGTGGAGTAACACCATCGAGCGCAACCGCGCCCGCACCTACTTCCAGGCCTACGCCGCCGCCTCGGCGCTGCACTTCTGCGAGAAGGCGCTGGTGGAGATCCGGGCCGGTCGGACCAAGACGTGGGAGAGCTTCGACGTACCCGATGAAGCCGTGGGCTGTGGGTTCACCGAAGCCGTCCGCGGGGTGCTTTCGCACCACATGGTGATCCGCGACGGGAAGATCGCCAACTACCACCCGTATCCGCCGACGCCCTGGAACGCCAACCCGCGGGACAGCTATGGCACACCTGGGCCGTACGAGGACGCGGTTCAAGATCAGCCCCTGTTCGAGGAGAACTCGCGGGAAAACTTCAAGGGCATCGACATCATGCGCACCGTCCGCAGCTTCGACCCATGCCTGCCGTGCGGCGTGCACATGTACCTGGGCAACGGCAAGACGTTGAACAAGGTGCACTCGCCGACGGCGGCCGTTTCGGGCGAGGAGTGAGCGCACCGCCTCTGGACCCAGCAGCCTGCGGTGACCGCATCGAACTCCTCCTGGAAGCGAGCGCCGCCGCCGGGCCGATCGCCCGCGAACGGGCGGAGGAGTTGGTTCGGCTCGTCGTCGAACTGTATGGAGCAGGCCTGGAACGCCTGCTGGAGTTGGCGCACGAGGCGGGCGCGCTCGATGACGGCCTGCTGGCGGCGCTGGCCGGCGATGAGCTGGTCTCGAGCCTGCTGCTCGTCCACGGGTTGCACCCGTACGGGGTTGAGGAGCGCGTCCAGCGCGCCCTCGACGACGTGCGTCCCTACCTCGGCTCCCACGGGGGGGACGTCCGCCTGCTGGAGGTGACCGAGGACGGCGTCGTCCGGCTGCAACTTCTCGGCAGCTGCGATGGCTGCGCCTCCTCGTCGGTCACCCTGGAACTCGCCGTCGACACCGCCGTGCGGGCCGCCGCCCCGGAGGTCATCCGCATCGATGTCGAGGCGAGTGAGCCGGCCGCCGCGGTGAGCGGGGTGATCCCGGTGGCCGCGCTGACCGCTCGACTCCGGGCCGGCGAGCCGGCGGCCGGGGTGACCTGGGCGGCCGCGGCCCAGGTGGCGGAATTGTCGGTCGGCGGGTTGCATCGCGTCACCGTGGCCGGGCTGGATGTGCTGCTGTGCCGCCTGTTGTCCGGGGTGTATGCCTACCGCGACGTCTGCTCCGGCTGCGGGTCCAGTTTCGCGGGGGCCGGGCTGCAACGAGCACCGGCAACGCCGGGCAGCGCGGTACTGACCTGCCGGGGTTGCGGTGCTCACTTCGACATCCGCCGGGCCGGGGCCGATATCGAGAACCCGGAGCGGCACCTGGAACCGGTCCCGCTGCTCGAACGTGACGGTGTGGTCGAAGTCGCGGTCCGGACGCCGGTGCCGGCGTGAGCGCCACGTCGCCGGGGGCACTATCGGTCCTGGCGCGCATTCGGGCGGCCCGACCGGCGCCGTCCCCGTACCAGCGCTGCGAAATGTGCGGCGCGCCGGTCGCCGACGAGCATCAGCATGTCGTCAACGTCGGCAGCCGCTCACTGCTGTGCACCTGCCGGCCCTGCTATCTGCTGTTTACCCACGACGACGCCGCGCTGGCCTACCGCGCCGTCCCGGACCGCTACCTGTCCTTCGCCGATCTGCCCGCGCCGGTCTGGGATGAGCTCGAGCTCCCGGTCGGCACCGCGTTTTTGTTCCTGAACTCCACCCTTGAACGGGTGGTGGCCTTTTATCCCGGGCCGGCCGGGGCTACCGAGTCCGAACTGCCGCTCGCCGCCTGGGATCGCGTCGTCGCGGCTGCGCCCGGGCTGACCGCGCTGAAACCCGACGTCGAGGCGCTGCTGGTGCACACCGCCGGTCAGCAGGTGGAGGCCTTCCTCGTCCCGATCGATGTCTGCTATGAGCTGGTAGGACACCTGCGCCAGCTGTGGCGCGGCTTCGATGGGGGCCAGGACGTGCGCCGGCGATTGGCCGAGTTCTTCGCCCAGGTCCGCGCCCGGAGCCGGCCGGCGGGCGCCCCATGACATCGCTCGCGTTCGACGTGCTGGGGGTCTCCCCGCAGGAGCACGCCGCCGCCCCCCATCTGCTGTTCCGGCTGAAGGTCGCCGAGACCAGCGGTGAGGTCGTACACGCCATCGCCCTGCGCTGCCAGCTACGGATCGAGCCGCAACGCCGGCCGTATGACGCGCAGGAGCAGCAAGGCCTGACCGATCTGTTCGGCGCGTCGGACCGGTACGCCACGACTCTCAAGCCGTTCCTGTGGACGCACGCAACGGCGATGGTGCAGGGCTTCACCGGCAGCCGGGAATTCGACCTGCCCGTCGCCTGCACCTATGACTTCGAGGTCAGCGCCACCAAATACCTGCACGCCCTGCGCGGTGGGGAGGTTCCCCTCGTCCTGCTGTTCAGCGGAACCGTGTTCACCCGGGGTTCGACCGGTTTCGCGGTGGAGCAGCTGTCCTGGTCGTTGGAGGCGCCCTGCCGGTTGCCGGTCGGCACCTGGCGGCAGCTGATGGACCTGTACTTCCCGGCCAGCGGCTGGATCCGCCTCGAGCGCGAGACGCTGGACGCCCTCGGGCGGTACAAGTCAGCCCGCGGCCTGACGTCGTGGGAGCAGACCATCGCCGAGCTGATCCCGGGACAGGTTCGGGCGTCATGACGCTGACCGCGGCGCGCCAAGTCGCCGACGCCGTGCTGTACGAGGGCTACCTGCTCTACCCCTACCGGGCCTCCTCGGCGAAGAATCAGGTGCGCTGGCAATTCGGCATCCTCGGACCGCCGGGAGCGGCGGCGGCAGGGGCCGGCGAGGAGCCGGCGATGTCGGCCCAGGTACTGCTCGAACGGCAGCCGCAGGCGAGCGTCGATCTGTTGGTGCGTTTCTTGCAGGTGCAGGCGCGTGTGGTCGAACGCCGCGACGACGCCGGTGATGACATCGGGGATGACGCCGGTGGCGGCGGCTGGTCGGTGGTGGATGAGCTGCTGGTCGGTGGCACGCGCTGGATCCCGTTCCACGAGGCGGCGTCCCGTGAGGTCCCGCTGGTGGGGCTGACGCTGACCGAGCTGGCGTCCGGCTGCGCCCTGGACGTGAGCGTCCCGGGCGGCGAGGACATCGAGGAGCTGTATGAGAACGGCCGGCTCGTGGGCCGGCTGCGGCGCACCCGCTGGGCGCTGCGCGGCACGGTCACCGTGACGGCGCGAGCTGGCGCTGACCCCCGGTTGTGGGTCCTGAGCGTCGCGGTCGCTAACCACACCACCTGGTCGTCGGCGGCGGTGCCGGGCTGGGCCGCCCGAGACGTCGCCGCCCGCTACTCCTTCGTCGGATCGCACCTGCTACTCACCGCGCAGGGCACCCCTTTCGTGTCCCTGCTGGACGGCCCGACCTGGGCGGCCGAGGACAGCTCGGCCTGCACGCAGGAACGCTGCTGGCCGGTGCTCATCGCGGATGATGCCGGCGCGGACGCGGTGCTGATTTCCCCGATCATCCTGGCGGACCACCCGACGATCGCACCGGAGAGCGCAGGTGACCTGTTCGACGCCACCGAGATCGACGAGATCCTCACCTTGCGGGTCATGACGATGACCGAGCAGGAGAAGGTCGATGCCCGGGGGACCGATCCGCGGGCCGCCGCGATTCTGTCCCGCTGCGATGCGATGAGCGACGACGCCCTGGGCCGGCTGCACGGCGCCCGCCGGCCGCCTTCCGACGCGGCCGACGACATCCCCACGTATACCGACCAGATTCCGGTCTACGGCGATGATGTGCCCTGGTGGGACGCCGGGCAGGACGCCCGCGCCGAACCGACCAAGGACGCGGTGCTCGTCGCCGGGGTGCCGGTCGCCAAGGGCAGTCGGGTGCTGCTGCGCCCGTCTCGACGGGCCGACGCGCAGGACCTGTTCCTGGCCGGCCTCACGGCCATCGTGACGCGGGTCTACTACGACGTCGACGGCGGCACCCACGTCGCGGTCGTGCTCGAGGATGACCCGGCGAGTGACCTCTACGACGTGACCGGGCGCTTCTACTATTTCGGGCCCGAGGAGATCGAGCCGCTACCGGCCGGCGCGCCGACGGGGGACCGGCAGTGACCGGCGGCGTGCTCGTGGCCGGCATCGGCAACATCTTCCTGTCCGACGACGGCTTCGGCAGTGAGGTCGCCCGCCGTCTCGTGGCCCGGCCGATGCCCGACGGCGTCCGGGTCGTCGATTACGGCATTCGCGGCATGCACCTTGCCTATGACCTGCTCGAGGGCTATGACGCACTGGTGGTCATCGATGCGGTGCCCGGAACGGGAGCCCCCGGGGAGCTGTCGGTGCTCACCGTCGGTCCGGACGACCTGGAGGAAGCCGAGTTCGACGCGCACGGCATGGCGCCCGTCGCGGTGCTGGCGAGTCTGGGTCAGCTGGGCGGTTCCCTGCCCCCGACCTACATCGTCGGCTGCCGGCCGGCAGATGTCGGCGAGGGGATCGGCCTGACCCCTGCGGTGGCGGCCGCTGTCGACGGGGCCGTCGCCCTCGTGGACGACGTACTCCGCGAGCAGCTAGGCCGGCAGCGCCAACCATCCGCGGAGCGCAGTCCCGCCTCCGCGTCCGTGCGTCACAGAAGGGACCCGCTATGAGAATCATCGGCATCATCACCACCGGCCTGGTCGGGCTGGTGGCGCTCGTGAGCGTCGCGGTGGGCATTCGTTCCGCACCCGACATGAAGCGTTATCTGCGCATGCGATCGATGTAAGGCAGGCCCAGGTGCACGAAATGAGCTACTGCGAAGGTGTCCTTGAGGCGGTCCAGCGGCGCGCCGCGGGCCGCCCCGTCGCCCGGGTTGGCGTCCGCATCGGTGCTGTCCACCGGGTAGTGGCCGACGCTTTCGAGCAGTCCTTTCAGATCGCCGCACTGGGCAGCTCGGCGGAAGGTGCCACCACCGAAGTGGTCGTCGTCCCCGCGCGGGGGCACTGCATGGACTGCCGCACCGACTTCGAGACGCCAGACCCCTCGCCGGCCTGCCCGGCCTGCGGCAGCCTGGACGTCGCCGTCGAGGGCGGCGATGAAGTCATCCTGGAGTGGCTGCAATACCTCGACCCCGGTCCTGACGCCGACCGGCCGGCCGAGCTTGTGCCTGCTCATACGCATCTGGGAGGGGTCTAGCCGTGTGCCTTGCCATTCCCGGTCAGATCGTGGAGTTCCTACCGGGTAACTCCGATCAGCTGGCCCTCGTCGATGTGGTCGGGGTCAAACGCAAGATCAACATCGGCCTGATGGAGGACGTGGAGCTGAAGATCGGCGATTACGTCCTGATCCATGTGGGCTTCGCGATGTCCAAGGTGGATGAGAAGGAGGCCGCGGAAGCCCTGGCGATGCTGGAGCTGATGGGGCAGACCTTCACCGATGAGCTGCAGGCCGTCGCCGAGTCGAGCATCGAATGAACGGCCCGGGCACCGGCTCGGCGTGTTCCGCGGAACCGGGATGCATCACCTGCGGTGACGTGGCGGTGGCGCTGACGGTGACGAGCCTGGTGGGCGCTGACGCGTGCTGCCAGGACGATCAGGGCCGCGAGGAGCTGGTGGCGACCGAGTTGGTCGGCGACGTTCAGCCGGGCGACCGCGTGCTCGTGCACGCGGGAGTCGCCATCGAGCGGTTGGCTGCCGCTTCGACAGGAGGGTGACGGCGATGCGCTTCGTCGACGAATTCCGCGACCCTGAGCTGGCCGAGGTGCTGGGCCGGCAGATCACCACGCTGTGTGAACCGGGGCGGCACTACAAGATCATGGAGGTGTGCGGCGGGCATACGCACACCATCTACCGCTACGGCGTGCAGGATCATCTGCCCGAGAATATCGAACTCGTGCACGGGCCGGGGTGCCCGGTCTGCGTCATCCCGATGGGGCGGGTGGATGACGGAATCGCCATCGCGGAGCGCGACGGCGTCATTCTGACCTGCTTTGGCGACATGATGCGCGTACCCGGTGGCCGCGGTTCCTTTCTCGACGCGAACGCCCGTGGCGCGGACATCCGGATGGTGTATTCACCGCTGGACGCGCTGCGGATCGCGCGGCAGCACCCCGACCGGCAGGTGGTGTTCTACGCGATCGGCTTCGAAACGACGGCGCCATCCACGGCCCTCACCGTGCTGCGCGCGGCCCAAGAGAAGATCGAGAACTTTTCGGTGTTCTGCAACCACGTGACCATCATTCCCGCGATCAAGGCCATCCTCGACTCGCCGGACTTGCGCCTCGATGCGTTCATCGGACCAGGTCACGTGTCCACGGTGATCGGCTGCCGTCCCTACGAATGGATTCCGCGGGACTTCGGCATGCCGCTGGTATGCGCCGGCTTCGAACCTCTGGACCTGTTGCAATCGGTCTACATGATCATGAAGCAATTCGCGGAGGGGCGCTCGGAGGTCGAAAACCAATACGGCCGGGTCGTGCATTACGACGGGAACCCCGTTGCGCTGCAGGTCCTCGCCGACGTTTTCGCGCTCAGACCGTTCTTCGAGTGGCGCGGACTCGGGTCGATCGCGCATTCGGCGCTGCAACTGTCGCCCAAGTATGCGCACTTCGACGCCGAGCTGCGCTACGAGCTGCCCGGCGTAAGGGTGGCGGACCCGAAGGCCTGTCAGTGCGGGGAAGTGCTCAAGGGCGTGCTTAAGCCCTGGGAATGCAAGGTTTTCGGCACGGCGTGCACGCCCGAGACACCGATCGGGACCTGCATGGTCTCCTCCGAGGGCGCGTGCGCGGCCTATTACAACTACGGTCAATACGCCAAGCAGCGGCTCACCCTCGAAGTCCTGCGATGACCCGGCAGATCACTGAGGTCGAAGTCGGCGAGCGCATCGAGGCGATGCGCCGGCGGCCGCAGCGCTTTCGCGACGAGCGCATCACGATGGCGCACGGAGCCGGCGGCAAGGCCAGCCGGGCGCTCGTGGAGGGGTTGGTCGTCCCGCTGCTCGCCAACCCCGCGTTGGAGCAGCTGTCCGATGCCGGCCTGCTCACGGTGGGTACATCGCGACTCGCGCTGACGACCGATGCCTACGTCGTCCGGCCGATCCGCTTTCCCGGCGGGTCGATCGGCGAGCTCGCCGTGAACGGCACCGTCAATGACCTGGCCGTGTCCGGGGCCCGTCCGGTCGCGCTATCCGCGGCGCTCGTGCTCGAAGAGGGCCTCGCCGCCGGGGTACTCGAGGCGGAAATCACCGCGATGGCGGGTGCTGCCCGGGCGGCTGACGTGTGCGTCATCACGGGGGACACCAAGGTGGTGGAGCGGGGCAAGTGCGACTCGATGTACGTGATCACCACGGGGGTCGGAGTCGTCGCGGCCGGGGTGGAGCTGTCCCCTCACCGCGTGCGGCCTGGTGACAAGGTGCTCATTTCCGGGACGGTGGGCGACCACGGCGTCGCGATCCTGCTGGCCCGCGGGGACCTCGACATCGAAGCGGATGTGCGCAGCGACACGCAGCCGCTGTGGGGGCTGGCCTCGGCGCTGCTCGGCTCCTGCGGCGCCGGGCTGCACTGCATGCGCGACGCCACCCGAGGGGGTGTAGCGACCGTGCTCAACGAGATCGCGCTGGCGGCCGAGGTGGGAGTCGTCCTCGAGGAAAGCCGCGTGCCGGTTCGACCAGAGGTGGCCGGGGCGGGCGAGATCTTGGGCATCGACCCGCTCTATGTGGCCAACGAGGGGAAGCTGGTGGCGTTCGTTGCGGCTGAACAGGCGGACGCAGCGCTCGCGGCGATGCAGGCCCTTCCCGCCGGCTGCGACGCGGCGATCGTCGGTGAGGTGCGCGAAGAGCCGCGCGGACGGGTGCTGGGCCGCACCACGTTCGGTGGCCACCGTTTGATCGACATGTTGGTGGGGGACCCGCTGCCCCGCATTTGCTGACCGGGCTGGCTGGGCGCCGTTAGACGCCGAGTGCTTGGGCGGCCTCGACGACGATGGCCCGCATGGCGTGCTCTGCCTCATCCGCGTGCCCGCTCTGGACGGCGGTCGCGACCGCGCCGTGCAGCCTGATGGCCTCTGCTTCCGGCACGTCGGGCATCAGGTGGTGGTGGGTCCGGCCGGCGAGGAGCTCTTCGACGACCGTCGCGAGGCCGGCGAACATCACGTTGCCGGATGCGATCAGCAACGTGCGGTGGAACTGCACGTCGTGAGCCAGGTAGGCCTCCAGGTCGCGGGCCCGAGCGGTGACCGACATGCCGATCACCGCTGCCGTCAGCGCACCGCACTGCGCAGGTGTGGCGCGGGCAGCGGCCAGCCGCGCCGCGACCGGCTCGATGCCGGACCGCAGCTCACTCAGCGCCTGGAGCTGCACCCATCGATCCGGGCCGGCGAGGCGCCAGCGGATGATCAATGGCGCGTACGGGTTCCACTGCTCGGCCGGCTGGACGGTGATCCCGACCCGCCGGCGGGCGGAGACCAGCTGCATCGATTCAAGCACCCGCACGGCCTCGCGTACGACGCTGCGGGACACCCCGAACCGGCTCTCGGCCGCATCGACGCGCAGCACGGATCCGGCGGCCAGCACGCCGCTGACGATCTCTTGGCCGAGCGTGTCGAGCACGGAGTGATGACGGCTGCCTGAGCGGGGCCCGCCGGGCGCCGCCGCTGGTGGGAGCTCGACGTCGGTCACCACGTCCCCCATCGTCGTCGCGTGGACAGCCGCTGTTTAAATCAGACTAATCATGCATTTGCCTTGATGTAACCCTACTTATGGGTGATAGTGCTCCGCGTCACTGTCTCGATCGACGCGAGAGGACCAGATGGCGCGTGAATTTGCACCGCTGATCGTCGTGATGGGCGTCAGCGGCGCCGGCAAGTCTGTGATCGGTCGGGCGCTCGCCGCCGAACTCGCCGTCGCGTACCGCGACGGCGATGACCTGCACAGCGCCGCCAACATCGCCAAGATGGCCTCCGGGGTGGCACTCACCGACGAGGACCGTTGGGGCTGGCTCGAGCAGGTCGGTGACTACCTTGCGGCGCACGTCGACGTGGGCGCGGTCATCAGCTGCTCCGCGCTCAAACGCAGTTACCGCGACCTGATCAGGTCCCGGGCACCGTCGGCCGTGTTCGTGCACCTGACCGGGGATCCGGCCGTGGCCCAGTCACGGATGCGCGCCAGAACCCACTTCATGCCGGTGAGCTTGCTCCGTACCCAGCTGGAGACCCTGGAGCCGCTCGGCCCCGACGAGCGCGGCGTTGCGGCAGACATGGCCGACGCGCCCGAGCGGATCGTCACCGCCGTGCTGGCTGCCCTCATCGTCGAACCCCCCCCGACCAGCCCCCAGCCACAGCCGAGCCCAGGAGTCTGATCATGTATCACGGTCCCGCCCTAGCGGCGGCAGCAGCAACCAGCGGCGCCCACGACACACGGCTGATTGCCGCGGCGCTCATCGGCATTGCGATCATCGTCTTGCTCATCACCGTGCTGAAGGTGCACCCGTTCCTGAGCCTCACACTCGGCTCACTGGCGGTGGGCGCCATCGCGGGCCTGTCGCTGGACAAGACCGTGAGCAGCTACAGCACCGGCTTCGGGTCAACCGTGGCTAGCGTCGGCACGCTGATCGCGCTCGGCGCGATCTTCGGCAAGCTGCTTGCCGACTCCGGCGGTGCCGATCAGATTGTGGACACCATCGTGGGGCGGTCCAGCGATCGTGCGCTGCCCTGGGCCATGGCGTTGGTCGGAGCCATCATCGGCCTGCCGATGTTTTTCGAGATCGGCTTGGTGCTGCTCATGCCGGTCATCTTGCTGGTGGCCCGACGCTCCGGGCAGCCGCTGATGCGGATCGGGATTCCGGCCCTGGCCGGGCTGTCCGCGATGCACGGCTTCATCCCGCCCCACCCCGGACCGGTGGCCGCGATCAGTGCGCTGCACGCGAACCTCGGCCTGACTTTGGCCCTGGGCATCGTGGTGGCCATCCCCACGATCATCGTGTCCGGTCCGCTGTTCAGCAAGGTCGCCGCCCGCTGGGTGGATGCGCCCATTCCCGACCTGTTCCTGGGGCCTGAAGCAGAGCGCGAGGCGCCCGGTGAGCGCGTCGCCGCCAGCGGGGCCCGCTCCGATGGCCCCGGGACGCAGGTCATCATCCGGCGCCCGTCCTTCCCGGTCACGCTGGCTACGGTGCTGTTACCCGTGGCGCTGATGCTCGCCAAGGCCGTCGCGGACATCGTGGACGCGTCCGGGCACGGCCCGGCGAAGCGGGCCCTCGACTTCATTGGTACCCCACTGATCGCTCTGCTGATCGCGGTGGTGGTCGCCATATTCACGTTGGGGCGCGGGGCGGCGATGAGCAAGGACCGCATCTCGAAGGTGGTGGAGCAATCGTTGCCCCCGATCGCCGGCATCCTGCTCATCGTTGCCGCGGGCGGCGCCTTCAAGCAGGTCCTCGTCGACAGCGGGATCTCGAAAATCATCGCCTCGTGGGTCTCGGGCAGCACGGTTTCCCCGCTGCTGTTGGCGTGGTTCGTGGCCGTCCTGCTGCGCCTTGCCACGGGCTCGGCCACCGTCGCCACCGTGACGACGGCCGGAATCCTGGCGCCCGTAGCGGGCACGCTCAGCAATACCCACCTTTCCCTGCTGGTGCTGGCTATCGGCGCCGGGTCGGTGTTCTTCTCGCATGTCAACGATGCGGGCTTCTGGCTGACCAAGGAGTACTTCGGACTTTCGGTCGGGCAGAACCTGAAGTCCTGGTCGGTGATGGAGACCGTCCTGTCGGTGATGGGCCTGGCGATGGTGCTGCTGCTCAGCCTCGTCGTGTGAGTCGCCGGTTGAGGCTGGCGATGTCGGCCCTCAGCCCTGGTGAGGGCGCGGGGCGCCCCCTATCGTGGGGAGCACCAGTGGCCCGAGGAGGGTGCCATGGGCATGCACGTGGTGGTGGGCCATGACGGGCATGCGGCCAGTGATTCCGCGCTGGTCACGGCCGTCGAGCTCGCCGCACGATTGGATGCCCACCTGCATGTCGTCCACAGCGTGACGATCAACGATTACGGCATCGACCCGGACACCGAGGACTTTGAGCGGCAGCGGGACCGCAGCGTGGCCCGCGAACGACAACGCATGGCGGACACCCTGGCCGGTGCGGGGATCGCGTGGACCTACCACGAAGAACGTGGCGACCCGGCACGGCGGCTGGCGCACCTTGCGGCCGAGTTGGCGGCCCAATTCATCGTCGTTGGCGCGACGCATCGGGGACTTCTGCATCACCTGCGTGGTGGCTCGGTAGCCAACAGACTGCTGCACCTGCAGTCGCGCCCGGTCCTGATCGTCCCTGAGCCGGCCCATACCCGCGCGGGGTGACGCGGCTCGGCACTGGACGGATGGGCGGGGGCAGTTTCCAGCTCGTCATGAACCTTGGACGCCGCCCCGGCGACATACCCTGCCGAGCCTCGTCCCGGCCACGTTTGGGCCACGGATTCCACCCGAATTCGGCGTGTTTCCCACTTGTCCTGAAATGTAGAAGCATCGCGGGTGAATGCCTGTCCCCATGACGATGTGCTGGTTACGCCGAGTGCTCGAGAAGTCACCGGATTGCTCTTGCCGCGGTATCCGGGCGGTGACACGGTGGCACCGCACCGACCGCCTCGGTTACTCCGGGGGCACGAGGTCGAGGGGGTTTGCACAATGGGTTCCCATCGCAACCATGCGCCGGCACGGCGGCCTGCGCCGCGGCATGCCCGTCCACGCGAGCTTCCCGGTCGCCAGGCCCTCCGCTCAGTTGCCGCGGGTTGGCAGGGCCGCCAAAGGTTTCTTGTCGTAGGGATGGCCGGAGCACTCGTGGCGAGTGTCGCCGGGACCACGCTGAGCTACCGGGCAGCGGCGAGCGGATCCGGGACCACCTGGCACTTTGCCGTCAACGGGAACTTCGACAATGCCGGGAACTTTGCCCCCGGGGCAGATGGTTTCACCTTGGCCGACGTGGGAACCAGCGCCAGTCAGACCGACGGACTCCCCGCGGGTGTCGAAGGATTGGTCTATATCGGTTCTTGCAGCGGTGCGGATTCTTCGTTCACCTCGGCGATTGCCCCTCTGATCGGGAACCCCAAGGTGTTTGGTTTCTATCTTGTCGATGAGCCGGACCCCACGGGCCAATACCACCCGCTGTGCACTGCGGCGAATTTGAAGGCCGAGTCGGACTGGATCCACACCCACGACCCAGGCCCGAAGACGTTTATCACCTTGATGAACATGGCTGGGTCGGACAGCCCCTCCTTTGCTGGCACGTACACCCCGACGAATAGCGGCGTCGACCTTTACGGAGTGGACCCCTACCCGTGTCGGACCGAACTGACCAGCTGCGACTTCGCGATGATCAATCGCTACGTCACCGCCGTTGAGGCGGCCGGCGTCCCCGAGGCTGACATTGTGCCGGTCTTCCAGGCGTTCGGTGGGGGCAGCTATCCCGACGACGGAGGTGGCCACTACAGACTGCCAACCGTGGCGGAGGAGGGGCAGATTCTTTCCACATGGGCGCCCCTGATTCCCTCGCCGGTCTTCGATTACGCCTATAGCTGGGGTAGCCAGAGCGGCGACACAGCCCTGTCCGGTTCCCCGGCGCTCCAGCAGGTATTTGCCGCCCACAACGCCGCAGGTCCCCCGCCGACTTCGACGTCGTCTTCGGTCCCGCCGACTTCGACGTCGTCTTCGGTCCCGCCGACTTCGACGTCGTCTTCGGTCCCGCCGACTTCGACGTCGTCTTCGGTCCCGCCGACTTCGACGTCGTCTTCGGTCCCGCCGACTTCGACGTCGTCTTCGGTC
>DASYGP010000177.1:0-10977 GCA_035999615.1 Mycobacteriales bacterium | reverse complement strand
CAGCACCTGCACCGCGTCGGCCCACAGCAGCCGCTTGCGGTGCCGGGTCACCACCGCCCGGACCCGCTCCCCCGGTAGCGCGTGCCGGACGAACACCACCCGGCCGTCGGGGGCATGCGCCACGCACGCGCCGCCGTGGGCAGGGGCGCCGACGTCCAGCACCAATTCGGTGGCCAACCCCGGTTCGGTGGGCAGCACCGCTTCGGCGGGCAGCCCCGGTTCGGTGGCCAGTCCCGGTTCGGCCGGCAGACCGGGACCGGAGTCGGGCTGGGCCGGCCGGCCGGTGTCCTCGCTCACACCTCGTGAGCTTCGAGGTCCAGTTCGAATGGGTGCTCATCCCGGCCGCTGGCCTGCAGCTTGTACGGCACGCTGGTGACCATCACCCCGGGCTCGGACAGCAGCCGGGCCTTGAGCCGCAGCGGGCTCTGGTTATGCAGCACCTGCTCCCAGAACCGGCTCACCACATACTCCGGGATGTACACCGCGACGACATCGCGGGGCGAGTCACGCCGAATGTCGCGCACATAGTCGATCACCGGTCGGGTCAGCTCCCGGAACGGCGAGGCCAGGACGGTCAGCGGGATCGGGATCCCGCGCTCCATCCACTCGCGCTGCAACGCGTCGGTGTCACCATCATCGATGCTGACGGTGACCGCCTCCAGCGTGTGCGGCCGGGACGCCCGGGCGAACGCCAGCGCCCGCAAGGTCGGGGAGTGCAGCTTGGACACCAGCACCACGGCATGCACCCGGCTCGGCAGCGTCGGCGGTCCCGGCTCGGGCGTCAGCTCGCGGGACACCCGGCGGTAGTGCCGCTGCACCGAGCGCATCAGCAAGAACAGCATCGGCATGGCGATCACGACGATGTAGGCGCCGTTGAGGAACTTGGTCACCAGCACGATCACCAGCACGGTCGCGGTGAACACCGCGCCGATCGTGTTGATCACCCGGCTGCGCTTCATGTGCCGGCGGCGGCCCGGGTCCTGCTCGGTGAGCAGGTGCCGGTTCCAATGCCGGATCATCCCGGACTGGCTGTTCACGAAGCTGACGAACACCCCGATGATGTACAGCTGGATCAGCTTGGTGGGCGAGGCGTGGAACGCGAAGATCAGCAATCCGGCGAACCCGGCCAGCAGCACCACCCCGTTGGAGTAGATCAGCCGGTCCCCCCGGCTCTTGAGCTGGCCGGGCAGGTACTTGTCCTGGCTGAGGATCGAGGTGAGCACCGGGAAGCCGTTGAACGCGGTGTTCGCGGCCAGGACCAGGATCAGCGCGGTGACGAACTGCACGTAGAAGAACAGCGGGGAGTGCGCCCCGAACACGGCCTGACCGATCTGCGCGAGCACCGTCTTGGGTTGCTGACCGGCCGGCAGCCCGATCAGGTTGCCGGCCTTCTCGGTGACGTGCACCTTGGTGGCCAGAGCCAGCGCGGTGACCCCCACGAACAGGGTCACCGAGATGCCGCCCAAAAGCGCCAGGGTGGTGGCCGCGTTCTTGCTCTTGGGCGGCTGGAAGGCCGGCACCCCGTTGCTGATCGCCTCCACCCCGGTCAGGGCGGTGCAGCCGGAGGCAAATCCGCGCAGCAGCAGGAACACCAACGCAAAACCGGTCAGGTGCTGGTTGGTGGCGTGCACCCCGTACGCGGCGCTCTCGGCGACCGGATGGCTGCCGAACGCGAACCGCACCGCGCCGGTGATCAAAAGGATGCCGATCCCGAGGATGAACGCGTAGGTCGGGATGGCGAAGGCGGTGCCCGACTCGCGCAGCCCGCGCAGGTTCAGCATCGTGATCAACGCGACCAGGGCCAGCGAGATCACCACCTCGTGCCCCTGCAGGCTGGTGATCGCCGAGACGATGTTCGCGACGCCGGCGCTCACCGACACCGCCACCGTCAGCACGTAATCCACCAGCAGGGCGCTCGCCACCGTCAGCCCCGCGAACGGGCCGAGGTTGGTGGTGGCCACCTCGTAGTCGCCGCCCCCGGAGGGATAGGCGTGCACGTTCTGCCGGTAGCTGAGGATGACCACGGCCATCAGCAGCACCACGGCCGCGGCCAGATACCAGGTGTAATGCAGGAAGGCGATGCCGCCGGCGGACAGCACCAGCAGGATTTCCTCGGTGGCGTAGGCGACCGAGCTCATCGCGTCGGAGGCGAACACCGGCAGGGCGAGCTTCTTCGGCAGCAGCGTCTCGCCGAGCGCCTGATTGTTCAGCGGACGCCCGAGCAGCAGTCGCTTGAGCAAACCCGTTCCGACAGCCATGGCGGCGCAGAGACTAGAGCAGCGTGCGGCCCCCGGGCGCCCCGGGACACCCCGGGCGGCGGGTTAGGCTCGGCCGGCTCCGTCCCCCGATCGGAAAGGCCATGCGTGCACGTCGTCATCCTCGGCTGCGGTCGGGTGGGATCCGCGCTGGCCCACAAGCTCGCCGACCGAGGCCACAGCGTCGCCGTCGTCGATCAGGACGCCGCCGCCTTCCGCCGCCTCGGCGAGAGCTTCACCGGCCGCACCGTCACCGGGGTGGGCTTCGACCGGGACACGCTGCTGGAAGCGGGCATCGACCAGGCCGCCGCCTTCGCGGCCGTCTCCAGCGGCGACAACTCCAACATCATCGCGGCCCGGGTGGCCCGGGAAACCTTCGGCGTCGAAACGGTGATCGCCCGGATCTACGACCCCCGCCGGGCGGAGGTCTACGAGCGGCTGGGCATCCCGACGGTGGCGACGGTCCGCTGGACCGCCGATCAGATGATCACCCGGCTGCTGCCGGAACGGGTCACCGAGTGGACCGCGCCGTCCGGCGACGTGGTCCTGGCGCAGCTGCCGGTCGACCCCGGCTGGGTGGGCACCGCCGTGATCAAGCTCGAGGAGCAGTTGGCGGTCCGGGTGGTCTGCCTGACCCGGCTCGGCGCCGGCCTCGTGCCGGACCGCCGTTCGGTGGTTCAGGACGGCGACGTGCTGCACGTGAGCGTTGCCCACGACCGGGTCGACGCGGTCACCGACGCCCTCGCGGCATCCCCGGAGGAGAAGACGTGACCACCTTGAAGGTCGCCATCGCCGGCGCCGGCAACGTCGGGCGGTCGATCGCCGCGGAGCTCCTGCAGCACGGTCACCACGTGCTGCTGATCGAACGCGACCCGAAGGCGCTGAAGGCGTCCTCCGTGCCGGGCGCGACCTGGCTGAACGCCGACGCCTGCGAGATCTCGGTGCTGGAGGAGGCCGCCCTCGGGGAGTTCGACGTCATGGTCGCGGCCACCGGCGATGACAAGGTCAACCTCGTCGTCGCGCTGCTGGCCAAGACCGAATACGGCGTCGCGCGGGTCGTCGCGCGGGTCAACCACCCGAAAAACGAGTGGCTGTTCAACGAATCGTGGGGCGTTGATGTCTCGGTCTCCACGCCCCGGATGCTGACGGCGCTGGTCGAGGAGGCCGTCAGCGTGGGTGACCTGGTCCGGCTGCTGCAGTTCCGGCACGGGGGTGCCTCCCTGGTGGAGATCACCTTGCCGCAGGACGGGCCGGTCGTCGGGCACACCGTCGGGGAGGTGCAGCTGCCGGAGGACACCGCGCTGGTGGCCATCCTGCGGGAGGGCCGGGTCGTGGTCCCGTCCGCCGACGTGCCGCTGGAAGCCGGTGACGAGCTGCTCGCCGTAACCAGCAGCGCGGCCGGCGAGGTTCAGCTGGGCAGGGTGCTCGGCGCGTCCTGAGCGGGCCGGGTGCTCGGCGCGGCCACAGTGCTCGGGGCCTTCGGATCGTTCGGGGCGTCCGGGTCCTGCGCAGGCTCGGGCAGCCCCGCGAGCGCCCGGCGCAGCAGCAGGTAGGACGCGCCGACCGAAAGACCCCACAGCGGCCAGCCCATCGCGATCTTGGCGGCGCCGAGCAACGCGGTGCGGTGCGCCAGATACAGCGGTCCCTGCACCGCGACCCGCGCCGCGAACATCCCCGCCCAGATCAACGAGGCGAGCCCCGCGGCCCGCCGGACCTTGGGCAGGGAGCGCCACGGCGCGAGCCGTGGCTCGACCAGGGCGGCGATGTAGCCGATGAACGGACGCCCGGCCAGCACCGATCCCAGGGCCGCCGCGGCGTAGAGCACGTTGAGCACGATCCCCGGCAGGAAAAAGCCCGCCGAGGAATGCAACACATAGGCCACCAGCGCCGCCCCGGCGACGCCGACCAGCCCGGTCGCGGCCTGCTGCAGGGACTCGTGCCGAAAAAGGCGCAGCAGTGCGATCAACGCGGCCGAGCCCAGCGCGGCGATCAGCGCGACGGACAGCCCGCCGGCGACCAAACCCAGCACGAACACGCTGGTGGGCAGGCTGGAATCGATGATCCCGCGGACCCCGCCGATGGCCTGCAGCAGCGCGTCCCGGACGCTGTCCGGGCCGTCGTCATCCAGGTTCTGCAGCGCCCCCAGCAGGCCGCCCGACCGCGGCCGCGGTGGCGGGATCGGCGGCCGGCCCTCGCCGCCCGCCGGGTCCCCTTCGGTCACGCGAGCGCCGTGACCAGTTCGTAGCGGGGATTGAAGATGGTGCTGCGCCCTTCGCGCCGGGTCAGCCGGCCGTGCACGATCAGTGAGTGACCGGCCTCGATCCCGGCGATGGCGCGCCGGCCGAGGAAGACCAGCCGGACGGTGCCGGAGCCGTCATAGAGATCGACCTCGAAGGTCGGCGCGCCGGCCAGCGGCGCCAGCCGGACCGCGCGGACCGTCCCGGCTACGCACACCTCCGCGCCTTGCCGGCAGCGGCGCACCGCGGTCGCGCCTTCCCGCTCGGACTGTTCCTGCAGACCTTCGGCCTCGCGGGCGCTGTCGCTGGCGGCGATCCGGTGCAGCATGCCGCGCAGCCCGCCCTTGTGCTCGCCCATGCCGCCTCCTGCCGTGCCTGCCTGCCTGCCGCCGCGTGGTCCGCGAGGTCAGGCTACCTGGCCGTTCCCCTGCTAGGAGCTAAACGGATTTGCCCGCGCTAACACTCCCGCCACGTGCCCGTAGGAGCCGCTGACCAGCGCGCCGCCAAGCAGCAGCAACAGCACCGCGCCCACCACCGCGACCGGCCGTGCCAGCCGGTTCAGCCGCCGGGCCAGCGCGGGGCTACCGGAGACCGCGAGGCTGGCCACGACGAAGGGCACGCCTAGTCCCAGGGCGTACACCGCGAGGAGCACCCCGCCTTGAGCGGCACCGCCTTCGCTGGCCGCGAGGCTCAAGGTGGCCCCGAGGAACGGGCCCACGCAGGGGGTGAACGCCGTGCCGAACACCACGCCGAGGAGCAGCGGGGCGAACGCCGAGGACGAGCGGGCCAGCCGGCTACGACCCCGGTCGCCGGTGGGGGCCAGCCGGGAGAGCAGGCCGTATCTGGCGTCGGCGAGCAGGGCCGCGGCGAGCAGCAGGACCAGCCCCCCGCCGATCCGTTGCACCGGCCCGCCGGACTGCCGCACCGCCTGTCCCAGCGACCCGGCGGCGACCCCCAAGGCGACGAACACCGCCGTGAATCCGACCACGTAAAGCAGGGATCCCCGTATCAATCTCGCCGTTTGTTGTTCGACCGAAACTCCCGCGGCCGAGCCCGACAGCACCCCGACGTACGCCGGCAGCAGGGGCACCGTGCAGGGGGCCAGGAACGACACCACGCCACTGCCGAATGCCACGACCAGCGCGACGGGGGTCATCAGGCCCCGAAGGTGAACGTGTAAATCCGCAAGGCGGGGCCACCCGGCAGCGGACGTAACACCAGCCTGTGCGTGCCGATCGCGGTTCCGGTCAGCAGGTGCCGCAGATCCTGGCCGGTGACCCGGACGAGCGTCCGGCCCTGGCCGTCGACGGTCAGATCCGGTCCGCGTAAGGCCGCCGGCACCGGCTGCCCGTCGAGGGTTACCTGCACGCTCACCGGGCCGGCGGATTCCGGGCCGATGAGGGCGTACACGTCCCGCGCGGTTTCCCGCAAGGTCAGGGCCACCCCGCCGGGAAGGGTCGCCCAGCGCGGGGATTGGTGGGCAGCCGGGTCCAACGTGACTGTGCCGGGCGGGCTCGGACGCTCGGTGCCCAGGTAGGTCTCGGGGGTGATCTGCTCCCCGGCGGCCGGCGGCCGTTCGCTGGCCGGGACCTGCCCCACCACCTGACTTCCGGCCGAACCGCCTTCGGCTAGCAGGGTGCGGATGGCCCCTTCGATCTGCTGTTCGTCCCCCTCACCCACATGCTCGTACCGGACATTCCCGGCCCGATCGGTGAGGTAGTTCGCCGGCCAGTAGCTGTTGCCGAAGGCGTTCCACACCTTCATCTGCGGATCCTCGGCGACCGGCCAGGTCACGTTCAGCCGCCGGATGCTGTCGGTGACATAGGTGTGCGACTTCTCGAAGTCGAACTCCGGGGAATGCACGCCGAGGATGACCAGGCCGCGGGAGGCGTAGGTCTTTTGCAGATCCCGCAGGAAGCCGAACGTGCGGCGGCAGTTGATGCATGACGCCGTCCAGAAATCCACCAGCACCACCTTGCCGCGCAGGCTTGCGTCCGTCAGCGGGGCGGTGTTGTCCCAGGCACTCACCGCCGTCAGCGCGGGCAGCGGGCCGTAGCCGGGGGCCGGTTTCACCGCGGCCGCCCCGGTCTTCCCCTGCTGTCCGAGCACGGACGCCACGCCGGTGCTGGTGCCGGCGCTCGTCGTGGCGATCACCGCGGCCAGCACGGCCACCAGGGCGAGCACCCCGGCGGCGACGGCGGAACGAAGCGGTGTCACCTGGCTATCTTCGTCGCTGCGGGGGCGGCGGACGTCGGGGCGAGGCGTACGTCACCGAATCGTGAGCAGGATGGCCGGGTGCAGGTGGTGGTCGCCCATGGGGCGGGCTCGTCCCCGGGCGTCGCGGTGGCCGCGTTCGGGTCCGTGTCCGCGCATTCGTTCTGGCTCGCGGGCCATGGGCCGGCGGGCGACGGTGGTACGGCCTGCGACGGGCTGGCCGGCGACAGTGGTACGGCCCGCGACGGGCTCGCCGACGACGGGGCGGCCGATCGCGCGCGGTTGGACGAAGCGGTGAGCCGGCTTCGCCCCGAGCTGGTGGCCGGGATCTCCTACGGCGCCCATCAGGTGGCCCGCTGGGCGGCCGAACTCGGTCCCCGCGGGCTGCGCCGGCGGGGGGTGGACCGGCTGGCCCTGCTGCTGCCCGCCTGGACGGGGGCGCCGGGGCAGGTCGCGGCCGCGACCGCCACGCAGGCCGACGAATTCGACCGGATCGGGGTCGCCGCGGCCCTGGTCAGGATCCGCGCCGAGCATCCGGGGTGGGTCGCCGAGGCCCTCGCGGAGTCCTGGCCGCTGCACGTCCCGGCCCGGTTCACGGCTGCGCTGCGGGCGGTGGCAGTCAGCCGGGGACCGACCGCGGAGGAACTCGCGGGGCTGCGGCTTCCAGTCACCGTCGTCGCGTTGGCCGCCGACCCGCTGCATCCCGCGGCGGTCGCGGCCCAGTGGGCCGGGCTGCTCCCAGCCGGCCGGCTGGTCACCGTTCGCGCCGCGCACCTGGCCGACCTCGGTGCGGCCGCGCTGGGCTGAACGAGCGCCCCGGTCAGCGGGTTTCGGTGATCTCCGGCCCGCGCTCGGGCAGGGACAGATCCGGCTGGCTCCGCGCCTGCGCCTGCGCCTCCGCGGCGGCCTGCTCGGCCGCCGCCGCTGCCGCCGCCTGCTCGACCGCCTCCTTGGGCAGGGCCAGCGGCAGCGCGTCGCGGACCGCCATCGCCTCCTCCCCCCGGGAGATCACGATGTGCCGGAACGCGGCCAGCACCAGCGGGTCCTTCGCCGGATCGACTGCGGCCACGCCTTGCACCAGCCCCCGCAAGAACCAGCGCGGCCCGTCGACCCCCAGGAACCGGGCCGGGGCAAACTGGCCAGGCACATCGGTGGGGACGCTCGCGACCACCTCCGGCCCGTACGCGCCGTCGATCACCGTGGCTTCCCCGCCGCCGTCGGCGATCCCGGCGATGATCTCGGCGCGGACCTCCGTCCAGATCCCGCTGGAACGGGGCGCGGCGAACGCCATCACCTGCATCGCGGACTGCTGGCTGGCCACCGTCGCGGACACAACCGTGCCGACGGTCTGATCGACATCGACGCGGACTTCCAGCCCGTCGGTCACCGGCACGAACATGGACCCGAGATCAACGCGGTTGATGCCGTCCTCGGGGACGTCATCCACGTCCCAGGGGCCCTGCGGCCGCACCAGCGGCGCCGGCTCGTCCGGGCCGCTTTCGCCCGCCTCCGGGGTGGTGCCGTCGATGACGTCGTCGGTCTCGGCCTCGCTTTCGCGTCTGCGCCGGAACACCCGTTACCTCCCGCTCGAACCGTGGCCGCCGGTGCCGCGGACAGAGTCCGGAAGCGCCGGGGCGGCCGTGAACACGCACTGCTCCACTCGTTGCACGATCAGCTGCGCGATCCGCTCCCCGCGGTGCAGCGTGACCGGCAGCCTGCCGTGATTGACCAACTGCACGAAAATCTCCCCGCGATAGCCGGCATCGACGGTACCCGGTGCGTTCACGATGCCGATCCCGTGCCGGGCGGCGAGACCGGAGCGCGGATGCACGAAACCGGCGTACCCCGCGGGGAGGGCGAGGGCCACACCGGTCGGGACCGAGGCCCGGTCGCCGGGTTCGAGGCTCACCGCGACGGTGCAGACCAGATCCGCCCCGGCATCGCCCGGGTAGGCGTAGGCCGGCAAAGCCGCCTGCGGGTCGAGCAGCCGGACCAGGACCGGCACCGTCACGGGTTGTACCCCGGACCCTGCTCGGCCAGCCGCCCCATCCGGGCGAGCGCGCCGGCCGGGGCATGCCGGGTGAAGTGCTCCACCGGGACCACCACGAACAAGCCGGACGCGTCGGCGACGACCGGTCCGTCCGGGCCGTCCAGCCGCGCCTGCCCGTAGGTGTAGACCTTGCGGCCGGCGACCCCGGTGCACTCCGCGGCGATGTGCAGCCGGTGCCCGATCGGGACCGGGGCGCGGTACTGGGTCTCCAGCTTCGCGGTCACCGCGGGCAGCGCCAGCAGCCACAGCAGGAAGCCGAGTGTCTCGTCGAAGGCCGTCGCGATCAGGCCGCCGTGGGCCAGCCCCGGCGCGCCCTGATGCGCCTCCGTCACCAGCAGCTCGCCGGTGAGCGTCACGCCCTCCCCGGCGGTGGGCACCAGATGCAAGCCGGCCTCTTGCGCCTCGCCACACGCGTAACACTGCGCGTAATGGTGGGGCAGCACCGTGCCGGGCGCGGGGGCGTGCGCGGCACGGATCGGGGCCTGCGCGTCGGGCGGGAGCGCGAAACCCGGAACGGCCGGAGCGGGCGTAGCGCCGGGAGCGGAGCCGCCGGTCGGCGCACTGGAGGCAGGCATGTTACGGGCTGGCACCGCGCGACCTTACCGGCCGTGGCCGGGCAGGCCCCACCACGAGCCGCGGGCCCGCCGCGTGCCAGCATCCAGCCGTGAGCTATCACGAGCGGCTGCGGGTACCGAGCTGGTGGCACCTGGGCTCGCTCGGTTTCGGGGTGCTCATCGGGGGTGAGGCGGTGCTGTCCATCGACCCCCTCATCGCGGCCGTGGTGATCGCCATCTTCGTGGCGTTGGCCGAACTGGTGCTCTGGTCGATGGGTCGCCGGGAGGTGCTGGTCGACGCCGGGAAGATCACCGCGGGTGAATGGCGCCTGCCGGTGGTCGCGGTCCGCGGCGTGGCGCTGCTGGATGCCGAGCAGATGCGGGCCGAGCAGAAGCGGGCTGATCCCTCGGTCTACCGGTGCACCGTCGGCTGGATCCGCACCGGGGTGCTGCTCGATGTGGACGACCCGCAGGACAGCCCGCTGTGGCTGGTCTCGGCCCGGGACCCGGGGGCGCTCGCCGCCGCCCTCGCCGACGAGGTGGGCTGATCGCTCGTTAGGGTGCGCCCATGTTGCCGGGTGAGGCCGCCTTCCGCGCCGATGACGGCCGGACGGTGGGCCGGGAGGTGCGCGGCGACCTGGTCCTGCTCGGACGGGGGCCGGCCGGGCGGCGCGGCCCGGGCCCGCTGCTGGAACGGACGTGAACCTGGACGAGGTGGCCTGGGCCGGGGTCAGCGGGCAGGCCCGGGCGCTTGCCGCGGGTGAGGTGACCTCCCATCAGCTGATCACGACGAGCCTGCGCCGGATCCGCGCCGCCGACCACCGGCTGCATGCGTTCGTCGCGCTGCGCGCCGCGCAGGCGCTGACCGAGGCGGCGGCCGCGGACCAGGCCCGGGCCGACGGGGACCCGCGCCCGCTGCTCGGCGTGCCGGTGGCCGTGAAGGACAACGAGGACATCGCCGGCCTGCCGACCGGGATGGGCAGCCGCTCCCCCGGCGCCCCCGCCGGCGCCGACGGTCCGTTCACCGCCCGGCTGCGCCGCGCCGGCTGCATCATCGTCGGGAAGACCGCCATGCCCGAGCTCGCGCTCTGGCCGTTCACCGCCTCGCAGGCACATGGGGTCACCCGCAACCCGTGGGACCCCGCGCGCACCCCCGGGGGTTCCTCCGGCGGTTCCGCGGCAGCCGTGGCCGCCGGGGTGGTCCCGTTCGCGACCGCGACCGACGGGGGCGGCTCGATCCGGATCCCGGCCGCGTGTTGCGGGCTGGTCGGGCTCAAGCCCGCCCGGGGCCGGGTTTCGGTCGGCCCGGAGTCCGGCGACAGCTTCCTGGTCTGCGATGGCGTGCTCACCCGTGACGTCGCCGACAGCGCCGCGGTGCTCGACCGGCTGGCCGGCTACGAGCCCGGCGACGCGACCTGGGCGCCGCCGCCGGCGCGGCCGTTCGCCGCCGCGGCCGCCGGTGAGCCTGGCCGGTTGCGGATCGGCCTCGCCCTGAACCCCCCGCTCGAGGGGGCGGTGCTGGACCCGGTATGCGCGGCGGCCACCCACGACGCGGCGGCGCTGCTCGAATCCCTCGGGCACGAGATCGAGGAGTTCACGCCACCGTGGTCGGACTCGGACCTGCTGGAGCAATTCACGCGGGCGTTCGGGCCCAACATCTCGCTGGT
>DASYGP010000165.1:0-1849 GCA_035999615.1 Mycobacteriales bacterium | reverse complement strand
CTGCCCGTCGTACCAAACATCTTGGGTCCGGGTGAGGATGTTCTGGTCGGCGTTCAGCGCCCGGGCATGCCCGCTGACGGCGCCGAGGCCGGGGTGCGCCTGGAAGGCGAGCATGCACCGCTCGGCGGCCCGGCGGTCCAGTACGCAATCGGAGTCGGTGAACAGGAAGAACTCCCCGGCCGCCTGCGCCGCCGCGAGGGTCAGCGCTCCCTTCTTGCCGACGTTGCCGTCCAGCAGGATGACCCGCAGCGGCAGCTCCGCCTCCAGCCGGATGAGCAGCTCCCGGGTGCCGTCGTCCGACAGGTCGTCCACCACGATGATCTCGAGGTTCCGGTAGGTCTGGCCGAGCAGCGAACGCACGCACCGTTCGATCAGGTCCACGTCGTTCCGGACCGCGATCAGGCAGCTGAGCAGCGGAGCCGCCGCCAGTTCGGCCGCGTCCGCGGAGGGATCGCGATAATTGCTGAAGGCCACATACATGATCACGATGGTCGACGTCAGCACCCCGATGCCGTAGATGTTGACCAGCGTCTGGGTGCCGAGCTGCGCCGCCTTGACCGCCAGGATCGCAGTCAGCGGCAGCAGCGCCAGGACGGCGCCGGTCCGGCGAAGTGACTGCGACAGCGCCCGTTTGGCGTGCGCGTCACCTCGGGGGGCGAGCGGCGCGGCGATCAGGTCAACCGCCATGGCTGCACCCGCCCGGGCCGTTGCTGACGGTGACTGTCTCGCCGGCCGCCGCCTGATGGGCAATGGTGATGTCCGCCGAGCCGTCCGCCGCGCACAAGTGCAGGTGGATGCCGGCGGCCCCCGCCGAGCCGGTGAGCTGGGCCGGGTTCGCGGCGTCCGGCCCGGCCGCGAGCAGCGTCAGGTAGGTCACCTGCGTGCCACGCGCGCTGTAGCCGATCACGTGGTTTTTCTGCAGCAGCCCGTACACCTCGGAGTACCAGCCCTGCATGGGGTTCATCGCGCCGTAGTAGGTCTGCACACCGGGCGCCGAGCCGAGCTGGTTCTGCACGATCTGCAGGACCGGTTGGTCCTGGCCGTTGGACACCTGCGCTGCGGTGCCGGTCATCGTCAGGTGCGCCCCGGGGAACAGGTGCCACAGCTGCTGGTAGTCGTGGGACGCGGCGGAGGTGAGCGAATCCGCGACCAGCACGAGGTTCTCCCCGAGCATGAGCACCGAGCGGCGCGCGCTCACCCCGGCGTTCAGCTGCGCCAGGCCGGAGGCGTATTCCCAGCCCGGGCCGGCCTGGACCAGCCCGGTGCTCACCTTCCCGGGGCCCTGATCCTTTCCGTCCACCACGACGGCGTTCTGCGCGCTAGTGCCGTGGAAGAAGGTGAACGCCGTACCCGGGTTGTAGGTCCCCAGCCCCGAGTCCGGCAGCAGCACCCGTCCCCCGCTGTAGTAGTCGATCGCGAGCGCATCGAGGTGACTGTGCGGGGTGCTGGCCGGCCCATCGTTGAGCACCAGCTGCGCATTGTCGACGTAGGGAAGTCCTGCGGCGAGGGCGGAGCGCAGGATCACCTGGCCGGAGGTGGCGAACAGCGCGGCCCGTTCGGTCGGCGGGCTCCCGCGCCGTCCCCCGGTGACCGCGTAGGCGAACTGCGGATAGGTCGATTCGAGCGCGGCGTACAACGGGCCGTCCCCGGCCGGGCGCTGCCGGACGGAGGAACCGATCAGCGGGGTAAACCCGTTGGGCCACAGGACGTCGGTCGAGTAACGCACCATGGAGCGCACCCGGTCGGTGAACCCGGCCGGGAGGGTCACCCCGCTGCGGGTCGCCCAGTCCTGCAGCTGGATCGCGAAGTCAAAAATGTAGAAGTGATACAGCGGTGAGCGTTCGATCTC
>DASYGP010000138.1:0-28039 GCA_035999615.1 Mycobacteriales bacterium | reverse complement strand
GTCTCGATCGGCCCCAGCACCGACGGCTGCGCCGCCCGGCGCAGGGCGTGCGTGGCCGCGACCGCGCGCTTGTGCACCACGATCAGCCCGGCGTCGGGCCCAGGCCGGGTGGCCAGCTGCTGGTGCAGGCCGGTGACCCGTTCATCGAGCAGCCGGTGCAGCTGCGCGGCAGCGATGTCCGCCGCATGAGCCAACGCCTGCGCGGCGCCGTCCAGCTGCGCGGCGAGGTCGATCCCGTGGAAGCCGGCCGTCCCGACGAAGCTGCCGTCCAGGTAGGCGGGCGAGTCGCCCACCCCGCCGAGGGCGCGGTCCACGGCGTCCTCCAGCCGGTCGAGGGCCCGCTCGACCTGGGCCAGCACCGGACCCACGACGCGAAACGACACCGGCGCCTGCAGCATCCGCGGTGCCGCGCCGTTCCCGAGCAGCCCCCGAAGCCGGGCCAGCACCGCACCAAGCACCTCATCGCCCCGGGCGGTCGCCGCCAGATACGGGTCCGGCGGCGCGCCGACCGCGACGATCGCGCCTGCCGCCACCGCGAGGAGCTGGCCGGCAACGGTCCGCGCCTCGGCGGCGCGCAGCAACGCCAATGCGGTCGCCCCCGGCACGCCGGCCAGCAGGCTGATGCCCTCCTTGGGTCCCAGCTCGTAGATCGCCGCCGCACCGGCCTGCGCCACGCCCCCGACCAGTTCCCGGCCGAGGCCGGCCAAGGGGGCGAACGCGTGCGCCAACGGGATGATCTCGCCGGCCGATCCGACCCCGGTGCGCGGCACCGCCGAGACCCGCCGGTCGGCCAGCATCCGCACCAACGCGGCGCACAGCTCCGCCGAGACCCCGGCGTCGCCGGAAAGGAAGGTCCGAAGTCGGACCGCGAGCAGCGCCCTGACCTCCGGTTCGCTCAGCCAGGGCGCGCCGCCGACCGCCCGGGCCAGCAGCAACCCACGCTGGTGCGCGGCTTGCTCGGCCGGGGAGAGCCGGTGGCCGCTGAGGGCGCCCATGCCGGTCGTGACGCCGTAGACCGCGTCTGCGCCGGACAGCGCGGCCAGCACCTCGCTGCGCCGCCCGGCGATCTGCTCGCGTAGGCCCGGGTCCAGCTGCAGTTGGCGCCCGAAGGCCACCTGCCGCAGCGCCGCGCGGTCCAGGTCCGCGGCAACCCGGACGATCAACGGCTCGAGGTCGGCAGCCACCGGTCCCGCGGTCATCGGTAGCGCAGCATCGTGCCGATGTCGGCGGCTTCGGCCCGCTGCAGGATCAGGTGCGCCACCGCCACATCCAAGATCGACAAACCGCGATGCCAGAGCAAGATCCGCTCTTGATCGGTCTCCCGACCCGGCCGGTCGCCGGCCACGATCTGACCCAGCTCGGCATGCAGCGACTTTTCGGACAGCCGGCCGCTGTCCACGTGTCGGCGCAGCGCACCGAACCGGCCGGACTGCGCCTCCCGCCAGTCGTCCACGACCACCTTGTCCATCACGTCGAGCAGGTCGTCCTGCACCGCGCTGATCGTGCCGTAGGGCACGACGAACGCCCCGGGTTGCACCCATTCGGTGCGCAGCAACGGGGTCGGTTCGGTCAACCGGGAGGCCTCGATGAGGATGTCGGCCCCCTCGAAGGTCTCCTGCGCGGTCGGCACCGAACGCACCGGCTTGCCCAGGTCGGCGCTGAGGCGCTCGGCGAACGCGTCTCGGGACTCCGGCCGCTTGCTGGTCACCCGGATCTCGGTGAAGTCGAACAGGTCGTCGAGCATCATCACGTTCCACCAGGCGGTCCCCCGGGCCCCCACGTGCCCGAGGATCCGGCTGCCGGCCCGGGCCAGGTGCCGGGCGCCGACGGCCGTCATCGCACCGGTTCGCGCCTCGGTGATCATCGTGGCGTCCAGGATCGCCAACGGCACCCCGGTGCCAGGGTCATACAGGGTGACCAGGCCAAGCTCGCTGGGCAGCCCTTGGGTGTAGTTCGGCACAAAGTCGCCGACCACCTTGATGCCGCTCACGTTGAGCCGCGACAGGTGCCCGCGCAGCACGTTGAAATGGCCCGCGCCGCCGTTGTCCGGCACCAGGTGCACCCGGGGCTCGAACACCACCCGGCCCTGGCCGTGGTCGCGGATCGCCGCCTCCACCGCCTCGACGATCTGGCCGCGGGTGAGGGCCAGCTCCTCGATGTCCGGCCCATTGACGAAGCGCAACCACAGTTCCCGATCGCTCACCCGCGCATCCCTCCCTGACAGCCCCGCAGAATGATTTCATTCATCCAGATCGCCGAAACACCGCCGTCATTCAGCGGCGCGGACCCCGGCGCCGGCGCCACCGCGGCGCAGCCCGATTCCGGATCGCTGGCCGACCTGCTGGTGCGCTTCCAGCACAGCCGGCTGTCGCCGACCCAACGCCGAATTGCCTGCAGCGTGCTGGCCGGCTTGCAGGAGGCGGCGTTAATGTCCAGCATCGAACTCGCCGCCCGGGCTGGGGTCAGCCAGCCTTCGGTCACCCGATTCGCCGTGGCCGTAGGCTTTTCCGGCTACCACGAGTTCCGCGAGGCGCTGCGCCGCACGGTGCTGGTGCCGAGCCCGCACCTGCGTGCGGCCGCTGGACTCGGCACGGAGCAGGCCCTCCCCCTCGTGGCCCGCGAGTTGGCCGGGTCCACGCCGTTACTGGTGCGCGGGCTGCGCGCCTCCGCCGCTCTCGCCCAGCACTTCGGCAACTTCGCCCAGCGGATCTGCCCCGACGTGCGGCTGGCCCATGCGGACGGCTGCACGGTGCTGGACGCGGTGCTGCAAACCCACGCCGCCGGCGGCACCTGGCTGGTCGCGTTCGTGCTGCCCCGCTACCCCGCCGAAAGCGTGCGGGCGGTCGCCAACACCATCGGGGCCGCATACGAGTCGAACACCAACTGCCGGCGCTGCTGCACGAGATGGCGAACGCGGCCCCCGAACCCACCGTCTAGCCCTCCCGCATCGGGACCCGCACCGCGCGGCTTTCGGCCACCTCCGTGGCCCGTTCGTAACCGGCGTCGACGTGCCGGATGACCCCAGTCGCCGGGTCGTTGGTCAGCACCCGCTCAAGCTTGCGGCCGGCGAGCGCGGTGCCGTCGGCGACGCACACCTGCCCGGCGTGAATGGACCGGCCCATGCCGACCCCGCCGCCGTGATGAATCGACACCCAGGAGGCGCCGGACGCGGTATTGACCAGGGCATTGAGCAGCGGCCAGTCGGCGATCGCGTCGGAACCGTCGAGCATCGACTCCGTTTCCCGGTACGGGGAGGCCACCGACCCGCAATCCAGATGATCGCGCCCGATCACCACGGGGGCCGACAGCTCGCCGGACGCCACCATCTCGTTGAACCGGACCCCGGCCAGATGCCGCTCGCCGTAGCCGAGCCAGCAGATCCGGGCCGGCAGTCCCTGGAAGGCGACCTTCTCCTGCGCGGCCCGCAGCCAGCGGCCCAGCCGCTCATCGTCCGGGAACAGCTCCAGCACCGCCCGGTCGGTGGCCCGGATATCGGCCGGGTCGCCGGAGAGCGCGGCCCAGCGAAACGGCCCCTTTCCTTCGCAAAACAGGGGCCGGATGTAGGCCGGGACGAAGCCGGGGAACGAGAACGCGCGGCCGTAGCCGCCCTGCCGGGCCTCGTCCCTGATCGAATTGCCGTAGTCGAAGACCTCGGCGCCCGCGTCCTGGAAGCCGACCATCGCCTCGACGTGCCGAGCCATCGACTGCTGGGCCCGCTCGGTGAACTCCTCCGGCTTCTTGCTGGCGTAGTCGTCCCAGTCGCCGAGATCGACCCCGTCCGGCAGGTAGGACAGCGGGTCATGGGCCGAGGTCTGATCGGTGACGATGTCCACCTCGACGCCGCGCCGCAGCAGCTCGGGGAGCACCCGCGCGCAGTTGCCCACCAGGCCCACCGACAGCGCCCGACGCTGCCGCTTCGCCGCCCGGACCCGGGCAACGGCGTCGTCCATGTCATCGGCGACCTCGTCCAGGTAGCGGGTGTCCACCCGCCGCTGCAGCCGGGCCGGATCGACGTCGACGAGCAGGCACACCCCGTCATTCATCGTGACGGCCAGCGGCTGGGCCCCGCCCATCCCGCCGGCCCCACCGGTCAGCGTGAGGGTGCCGGCCAGCGTCCCGCCGAACCGCTTGTCGGCGACCGCCGCGAAGGTCTCGTAGGTGCCCTGCAGGATGCCTTGGGTACCGATGTAGATCCAGGATCCTGCGGTCATCTGGCCGTACATGGTCAGGCCGAGGGCCTCCAGCCGGCGGAACTCCGGCCAGTTCGCCCAGTCCCCCACCAGGTTGGAGTTGGCGATCAGCACCCGCGGGGCCCATTCGTGGGTGCGCATCACGCCCACCGGCCGGCCGGACTGCACCAGCATCGTCTCGTCATCGGCCAGGGTGTGCAGGGTGCGCACCAGCGCATCGAAGCTGGCCCAATCCCGGGCCGCCTTGCCGGTGCCGCCGTAAACCACCAGGTCATCCGGCCGCTCGGCCACCTCCGGATCCAGGTTGTTCATCAGCATCCGCAGCGCCCCCTCCTGCTGCCAGCCGCGGCAGGACAAGGTGGTGCCGCGGGCAGCGCGGACGGGGCGGGGACCGGGGGCGTTGCTCATGGCCCCAGTACTACCACCGGCGGGACCCGCCGGACGATCGGCCGCCCGCGGCGATCACACCAGCGGGCTGGGCAGGGTGCTCGCCGCGGCCGCCAGCAGGCTGCCGTCGGCCACCATCGACACGGCCAGCTCGATTTCGGGGGCCAGCCAGCGGTCCGAGCCCGGGCCGGCGATCCGGGTCCGCAACGCGGCAATCACCGCCGCCGTCGCCGGGGCGGGGGAAAGCGGGGCCCGCAGGTCCAGCGCCCGCGCGGCGGTCAACGCCTCGATCGCCAGCACCCGGGTCAACCCGTCCAGCGAGCGTCGCAACTTGCGGGCCGCTGACCAGCCCAGCGAGACGTGATCTTCTTGCATCGCCGAAGTCGGCAGCGAATCCACGCTGGCCGGGACGGCCAGCCGGCGCAGCTCACTGACGATCGCGGCCTGCGTGTACTGCGCGATCATGTGGCCGGAGTCGACGCCGGCGTCGTGGGCGAGGAACGGGGGCAGCCCGTGGGACCGGCTGGCATCCAGCATCCGGTCGGTCCGGCGCTCGCTCATCGATGCCACGTCCGCGGCCGCGATCGCGAGGAAATCCAGCACGTAGCCCAGCGGGGCGCCGTGAAAGTTGCCGTTCGACTCGACCCGGCCGTCGTCCAGCACCACCGGGTTGTCGACCGCGGCGGCCAGCTCCCGACCCGCGACGGTTTCCGCGTGCTCCAGGGTGTCGCGCAGCGCCCCGGCCACCTGCGGTGCGCAGCGCAGCGAGTAGGCGTCCTGCACCAGATGGCAGTCCGGCCCGCGGTGGCTGTCCATCACCGCGGAGCGCGCCAGCAGCTGCCGCATGTTCGACGCGGCGGCTGCCTGACCGGGGTGCGGACGCAGTTCCTGCAGGTCGGCGGCGAAGACCCGGTCCGTGCCGAGCAGCGCCTCCACACTCATCGCGGCCGTCAGGTCGACGGTCGTGGCCAGCCGGCGCAAATCCGTACAAGCCAACACCAACATGCCCAGCATCCCGTCGGTGCCGTTGATCAGCGCCAGACCTTCTTTCGCCGTCAACTCGACCGGCGCGAGCCCGGCGCCGGCGAGCGCGTCCGCGGCGGGGACCAGCCGGCCCGCCTCGTCCCGGACCTCACCCTCCCCCATCAGCGCCAACGCGACATGCGCGAGGGGGGCGAGGTCACCCGAGCAGCCGAGCGAGCCGTACTCCAGCACGACCGGGGTCAGCCCGGCATTCAGCATCCCGGCGTAGGCGCTCGCGGTGGCCGGGCGTACCCCGGTATGCCCGGTTGCCAGGGTGTGCAGCCGCAGCAGCATCATCGCGCGGATCACCTCCCGTTCGACCTCCGGCCCGGATCCGGCCGCGTGCGACCGGATCAGCGAGCGCTGCAGCTGCGCCCGGGATTCCGGCGGGATGTGCCGGGTGGCGAGGGCGCCGAAGCCGGTCGAGACGCCGTAGACCGGCTCCGGCGAGCGGCCCAACTCCTCGATCCGCTGCGCCGCGCGGGCGAGCGCCGCGAGCGCGGCCGAGCTGAGCTCGACCCGGGCATCCCCGCGGGCGACCTCGACGACCTCGGCGGGGGTCAGCGGCGCGGGGCTGAGTTCGACGACGGAAGGCATGCCCGAACGGTCCCATCCCGCCGCGGCGGGGCGCCCGCGGGTCCGTCACACGCGCTACCCGATGGTCGGCGCGGCGTCGGCGGTCATGGCGGCCAGCTTGCTGACCGTGTTCCAGTTGCGCAGGGTGACCGCAACCTGCAGCTCACGCTCCCAGGGCAGCTTCGCGAGCGGGGAGGCGATGACTCCCTGCGGGCACCACAGGTAGACATGCCGGCCGATCAACGCGATCCGGTCCGGGGCCACCTTGAGGGCGGCCAGCGCCGCGGCACCCGCCGGGGCGGGCTCGCCGGCCAGGAACCCCACCAGGTGGCGGGCCGGGTCGGTCGCCACCTCGCGCAGCGGGTCGGCGGCCATCGCGCCGGCCAACTCACCCGCGGTGCGCACGATGACCTTGCACTCCACGCCGACCCGCGCGGCGATCGCCTGCTCAATGTCCGGCACCGCCGTTTTCGCGGCGGCGGCGGTACAGCTGAAGATCGCGTTACCGCTCTGCAGGTAGGTGGCCACCTGCAGATAACCCAGCTCGGCCAGCAGCTCACGCAGCTGCGCCATTGGCACCCGCTTGCTGCGACCGACGTTGATGCCCCGCAGCAGCGCGATCAGACGGGTGGCCACCGCCGGGACCCTGCCAGAACGTGCCGCCGCCGGAAACCCTTTTGTGCTCTTTGGGGGCGCAGGGCAGGGTGTCCCCGTGTCCGTGACCGAGCCCGTAGCGCCGTTCGCGCCGCCCCAGCCGGGCCGGCTGCGGGCGCGGCTACCGGACGGGCTCGCCGGCCTGCCCCGCGCGTTCTGGGTGCTCTGGACCGGGCAGCTGATCAACCGGCTCGGTTCGTTCGTCAAACCGTTCCTGATCCTTTACCTCACCCATGCGCGCGGCTTTTCGGTGGTGGCCGCGGGGGCGGTGCTCACGGTGTACGGAGCCGGGTCGCTGATCTCCCAGCCGGTCGGCGGTCTGCTCGCTGACCACTTCGGGCGCCGTCCGGTCATGTGCTTCGGCCTGGCCAGCAATGCGGCCGCGAACGTGTTCTTGGGCCTGGTGTCCCCCGGCTGGCTGGTGGTCACGGCCGCGGCATTGGCCGGGCTGACCGCCGACCTTTACCACCCTGCCGCGCAGGCCCTGGTCGCCGACCTGGTGCCGGCGGCGCAGCGGCGGCAGGCGTTTTCCGCGCTGTTCTGGGCGATCAACCTGGGCTTTTCAGTGGCCACGGTCGCGGCCGGTTTCCTGGCGGCGCACGGCTTTTGGCTGCTTTTCGTCGGGGATGCCGCCACCAGTGTCGCGGCCGTGGTGCTGATCCTGGCCCGCATCCCGCGCGAGCGGCCGCCCGCGGCCCCGGGCAGCGGACGGCTCGGACTGCGCGGCGAGCGCGGGCTGCGCGACCGGCGCGGGCGGCGTGGGGAGCGTGGGGAAGGTGCCCTGGCCGGGCTCCGCCTCGCGGCGCGCGACCCGCTGCTGCGCGCGGCCGTACTTCTGACCTTGGGTTTCGCCACGCTGTATCAGCAGTCGTTCACCACGCTGCCGCTGGCGGTACGCGACGCCGGTCTGCCGACCTCCGACTTCGGGTTCATCATCGCCTTGAATGGCGTGCTGATCGTGGTGATCCAGCCGTTCACGATCGGCTGGATCGGCCGGCAGTCCCGCACCGCCATGCTGGCGCTTTCCCAGCTGATCGTCGGCGTGGGTTTCGCGCTGACCGCATTCGCGCACTCCGTACCGATGTTCCTGCTGAGCCTGACGGTCTGGACCATCGGCGAGATCGGCAACGCCGGGCTGATGGGCGCGGTGGTGGTGGAATTCGCGCCGCAACACCTGCGTGGCCGCTACCTGGGCCTGTTCGGGCTGGCCTGGGGCGGGGCCGGTGCGCTGGCCCCGGCCCTGGGCACCGCCGTGTACGGCACGATCGGGCCGAACTATCTGTGGGCCGGCTGCGGCATCGCCGGGATCGTGCTGGCCGGCGGGCAGGTGTGGCTGGGCCGGGCGCTGCACCGGCACGAGAGGCTTACTGCTCGGCGCTGATCCGCGGGCAGATCGCGTCGATGGCCGCGAGCTGCGCGGCGCTGGGCTCCCAGCCGCCGGCCGCGACGTTGGCCCGGACCTGCTCGGCGGTCATCGCCCCGGCGATGACCGAGGCGACCGCCGGTTGCGCGGCCAGGCCGCCGATGGCGACTTCCAGCAGGCTGCGCCCGTTCTCGGCCGCCCACTTTTCCAGGGCCTCGACCCGGTCGAACTTGTCCGCGCGCAGGTAGGAGTCCCGGCCGTGCAACCGGGAGCCGACCGGGGCGCCCGCTTCGCGGCGCACCTTGCCGGTGAGCAGGCCATTGGCCAGCGGGAAGAACGGCAGCAGGCCGACGCCGTAACGCAGACAGGCGGGGACGACCTCTGCCTCGACGCCGCGTTCAAGCAGCGAATAATGGTTCTGCGCGCTGATGAAGGCCGTCCCGGGGCGGGCCAGGTAATGGGCCTCCGCGATCTGCCAGCCGGCGAAGTTGGAGTGCCCCAGATAGCGCACCTTGCCCTCCTGGACCAACTCCAGCAGCGCCGCGACGGTTTCCTCGAACGGGGTGTGCGGATCCGGCGCGTGCATCTGATACAGGTCGATGTGATCGGTGCGGAGCCGCCGCAGCGAACCTTCGATCGCCTGGCGGATGTAGCGCCGCGAACCACGCGCGCCGAAGTCCGGGCCGTAGGCGCCGGCCATGTCCATCCCGAACTTGGTCGCCAGCACGACCTCATCTCGCCGGCCGGCGAGCACCTGGCCGAGCAGCGTCTCGCTGCCACCCTTGTTCCCGTAGGTGTCGGAGGTGTCGAGCAGGGTCACGCCGGCGTCGAGTGCCGCGTCGACGACCGCCCGGGTCCCGTCCAGATCGAGTCGGCCGCCGAAGTTGTTGCAGCCCAGTCCCACGGTCGAAACCACCAGGCCGCTGCTGCCGAGATGTCGAGTGCGCATGCCCCGACGTTACCCAAGGCGGGTGCGACGGCGGCGCCCCCGTCCTGCGGGGGCAGGGCGGGGGCGCCGGAGTGTTGCTGGGTGCTGCTGGGTACTAGCCGACCTTGTTCGCGCCGTCCTCGACGGCGACGACGGTGGCCTTGGCCGCCTTGACGGCGCTGGTGCGGGTGCCCTTGGCGCTCGAAACGGTCGCCTTCGCAGCGTTCTTCGCGATGGTCCGGGTGCCCTTGGCTGAGCTGAGGGTGGCCTTCGCCGCCTTCGTGGCCGTGGTCGTGGTGCCCTTGGCCTGCGCGACGGTGGTCTTCACGGCCTTCGCCGCCTGCTGCGTGGCGCTCTGCCGGCGGATGCTGGCGACCAGCTTCTCGCCGCGCACGGCGAGCTCGGTGTAACGCACCAGGGCCTTGTCCTGCAGGGCCACGACCTGGTTTTGCACCAGGGTCGGGAGCGTGCGCAGCTCCTTGGCCGCCGCCGGCAGCTCCTTGACCTGCGCGGTCAGCGAGCCGCGGAGCTCCTTGGTCGTCGCGACGTAGCGGGCCGGCAGCGCGCGCAGCGCCTCGACCGCGAGGTCACTGGCACCGACGTAGGCGAACAGCGGCTTGGTGGCCTCGTTCACGGGCACGCCGTTCACCCGCACGGTGTTGGTGCGTGCGGTGTTGGTGCGTGCGGTGTTGGTGCGTGCGGTGTTGGTGCGTGCGGTGTTGGTGCGCGCGGTGGTGGTCCGTGCAGCGTTGGTGCGCACGGTGTTCTTGCGGGGGGTGGTCTTCGTTGCAGTCGTCATAAGACGCTCCTTCACATCTGTGGTCGGTCGGCGGTCAAGCGGAATCGCTGGTCACGTCGTCTCGACTTGGCTTGTTTTCCGAACGGAACGAGTCGTAGATCTCAAGCAGCACCTGCTTTTGCCGCTCGGTGATGCTGGTGTCGCCGAGAATGGCGGCGTGGGTATCGGTGTCCATCGGATGTGCGTCCAGAATCCCGGCCTGCACGTACAGCGCCTCGGCGGAGATCCGCAATGCCTTGGCGATCTGCTGCAAGATCTCGGCGCTCGGTTTGCGCAGGCCCCGTTCAATTTGCGACAGGTACGGGTTGCTCACCCCCGCCAGCCGGGACAGCTGGCGCAGACTGATCTGCGCCGAGCTGCGCTGCTCGCGGATGTAGGCACCCAGATCCCGAACATCAATCTTGCCGACGCCCGGGACCCGCACCTCCTTGGCCGGACTCATGCATGGCACGCTACCCGCCTGTGCTAGCTGAAGCAAGCGCTGCGGCTAGCACCCGGGGTGAGCCTGGTCACAGCGGCCACTCGGGGATCTGCCCCGGGATCTGCCCGGGATCTGCCGGGGTCACCGCGATGGCCGGGGGTACGGTGCCGCCAGTCGAGGCGGACCGTCCGGCGGGTGGGAGCGGCACATGCAACAGCTGACCGGGCTGGACGCGGCGTTTCTCGCGCTGGAGTCACCGGGGGTGTACGGCCACGTCGGCAGCGTGTGCGTGCTCGATCCGTCCGGGGCGCCCCGGCCCATCACGCTGGAGCTGCTCACCGAGATCATCTCGGCCCGACTGCACCTGGTGCCCCCCTTCCGCCGGCGGCTGGCCCAGGTGCCGTTCGGGTTCGATCAGCCCTACTGGATCGAGGACCCGGACTTCGATATCGAGTTCCACGTCCGTGAGCTCGCCCTCCCGGCGCCCGGCGACGACAAGCAGCTCGCCGAGCAGGCCGCCCGCCTGCACGCCCGACCGCTGGACCGTAGCCGACCGCTGTGGGAGCTGTACCTGATCTCCGGCCTATCCGGCGGCCGGCTGGCCATCTACACCAAGGTGCACCACGCGGCGATCGACGGGGTCTCCGGCAACGACATCCTCGCGGCCCTGCTCGACCGCTCCCCGACGGGCCGGGAGCTGGAACCGGCACCGCCGTGGGCCAGTGAGCCGGCCCCCGGAGCGGCGTCAATGCTGCTGCGCAGCGCGTTATCGCTCACCGGGCATCCGCTGCGGGCGGCCCGGATGACCACCGGGCTGATCCGCTCACTGCCCCGGCTCGCGACCAGCCCGGGGCGCCCGCGGCTGCCGCTGGTGGACCGCCTGCTGCGCCGCGACGACGGCGCGGTCCTGGGCGACAACGGCCTGCGCGCACCGCGGACCCCGTTCAACCGGCCCATCTCGGCGCACCGCCGGTGGGCCTTTCGCACCGTGGCGCTCAGCGACGTGAAACGGCTCAAGCAGGCCACCGGGCTGACCGTCAACGACGTCGTGATGGCCCTGTGCGCCGGTGCGCTGCGCCGGTGGCTGCTCGACCGCGGTGAGCTGCCGGACACCCCGCTGATCGCGGCGGTGCCGGTATCGGTGCGCACCGAGGAGCAGCAGGGCAGCAGCGGTAACCGCGTCTCCAGCATGATCGCGCCGCTGCCGACCAACGAGGCGGACCCGGCGGAACGGCTGCGGCTGACGCACGAGGCGATGCGCGCCGCCAAGGAACAGCACGGGGCGCTGCCCGCCGACCTGCTCGCCGACGTGACCGAGTTCGCGATGCCGGCGCTGGCCGGCCAGGCCGCCCGGCTCTCGGCCCGGCTGCGCCTGCTCGAGTGGCTCAACCCGTTCAACCTGATCATTTCCAACGTGCCCGGGCCCAACGTCGCGCTGTACTACGCCGGCGCGGAATTGATCGCCTACTACCCGCTGTCAGCGATCGCGCCCGGGCAGGGGCTGAACATCACCGTGATGAGCTACCGCAACGGCATGCACTTCGGGTTGATCGCCTGCCGCGAGCTGATGCCCGACCTGGAGGACCTCGCCGATCACCTGGTGACCGAACTGCAGACACTGCTCGCGCTGCTGCCGGCCAGGTGATGCACCGGGTTCAGCTGTGCGCGCCCGCCTCATGCTCGGTATGACCTACCGGCTCGAGCTGGAAGGTGGAGTGCTCGACGTCGAAGTGGCCGACCAGGCAGCGTTGCAGCTCATCGAGGAGCTGCGGCGCATGGCCGCCGCTGAAGCACCCGGAATCGACGACGACGTGCGCCGACAGCGCGGGCAGGTCGCTGGTGACCGTCCAGCAGTGCAGGTCGTGCACGTCGAAGACATGGTCATTGCCCAATAGGTGCGCCCGGACCGCGGTGAGGTCGACCGCCTCGGGTGCGCCCTCCAGCAGCACCCACCCCGATGAGCGCAACAGCTTCCAGGCGGTCCGTGCCATCAACGCGACCACGATCAGCGACGCCAACGGATCGGCCCGCCGGAATCCGGTGGTGAGCAGCACCACACCGGCGGTGGCCGTGCCGAGGAACGCGTACAAGTCCGTCACGATGTGGGCGAACGCGCCCTGCAGGTTCAGGCTGGATCGGTCGGCGCGGGCCAGCAGCGCGGCCGCGGCGACGTTGACCAGGACACCGACCAGGGCCACCGTCAGGACCGCGCCTCCCGCGACCGGAGGCGGATGCCACAGCCGGCGCACCGACTCGGCGAAGATCAACGCGCCGAGCACCGCCAGGCTCACCCCGTTCACGGCGGCAGCCAGGATCTCCGCCCGGTGCAGCCCGAACGTCCACGCGCCGCGGGCCGGTCGCCGGGCCAGCCGGGAGGCCCACAGCGAGCCGCCGAGGGCCGCCGCGTCGGTGAGCATGTGACCGGCATCGGCGAGCAGCACGAGCGAACCGGCGGCCACCGCCACTACGACCTCGGCGACCAGGAAGGCGCCGATCAGGGTCAGCGTGGCCACCAGCAGCCGCTCGTCCCGGTCGCGGGCCGGCCGGTGATCATGCCCTGCGTGGGAGTGACCGCCGCCCATCGCCCCTCCCACCGTCCGTCGTGCACCGACCACGCTAACCGGGCGAGCCTGGCAGGTACGGATGTTCCGGGCCACGGCCCACGCGGCCAGCGCGACTCGGTCCGGGCCGCGGCCTAATCTGGTCGGCGTGACCGCCACGCCGTTGCCCGGCAGGCGCCCCGACCGCGACCGGCTGCCCGTCGCCGTGGCCGGCGTCCTCGCCGCCGGCGGGCTCGCGGTCCTGGCCCTCGCGGTCACCCGCTTCCTCACCCACGCCGGCGGCCCCGTGCTGCCCTACGCGTTGTGCCGCGCCGGCGCGGACGTGTTCCAGGTCGCGCCGCTGACCCCGGGCCGACTGCTCACCGAATGGCAGGCCGACCCGGTGGCGCTCGCGCTGCTGGCCGGCGTGGCCGCCGTGTACCTGCGGGGGGCGCGGCGCGCCGCGGACTGGCCGGGCTGGCGGACCGCGGCCTACCTTGGCGGCCTGGGTGTCGTCGCGCTGGCCGTGACCAGCAGCATCGCGGTGTACGACATGACCCAATTTTGGGCGCACATGGTGCAGCACCTGATGCTGATCATGCTGGCGCCGGCGCTGATCGTCGCCGGTCGGCCGCTGACCCTGCTGGTCGCGGCCAGCGCCGAGCCGCAGGGGCGCCGGGTGTTGCGCGTTCTCGCGTCCCGTCCGCTCGTCGCGCTCACGTCCCCCGCGGTGGCGCTCGCGGCGTACGCGGCGGTCATCGTCGGCGCTCACCTCACCGGCCTGTCCGACCTGGTCATGAGCCGGCCATGGGCCGGGCAGGTCGAGCACCTGATCTACCTCGCCGTGGGAGTGCTGTTCTTCTCCCTGATCTTCGGCGACGAGCCGATCCGGTGGCGGCTGTCGATGCCCGGGCGGCTGATGCTGCTCGTGATCAGCATGGCGGTGGACACCTTCGTGGGGCTGGTGCTGCTGCAGACCACGCACCCGATCAGCATGATCGCCCACCCCGGCTGGGGGCTGGCCCCGCTCGCCGACACGCAGGCCGGCGGAGCGGTGATGTGGGTGGGCGGCGACGGGCTGATGGCGGCGATGGCCATCGTGCTGTTCCTGTCCTGGGCCCGGCGCCCGGAGGCGACCCGGCGCCAGGTCAGCTTCTTCGAACGGGCCCGGTTCGGCCTGCAATCCGAGCGCGATACGCCGCTCGCCCCGGGGCCTGCGGCCACCGAACCGGGTACGGCACGTGCGGCCGGCCCGGTGGGTGCGGCGAACATGGACGAGGACGAGGAGCAGCTGGCGGCCTACAACCGCTGGCTCGCCCAGCTCGGGCGCCGCGGCTGAGCACCCGGGCGGCGGGTCGGCGCTGCAGTCAGAACGCCGCGCGGATGGCGCCGACCGGCACACCGGCGCCGAGTACGGCCGGCGCCAGCAGCCGCGGCTCCACCGCCGACACGTCGGCCCCCAGCAACGCCAACGCCCGGCAGAGCACCGGCGGCCGGGCCCGCTCCCCGCCATCCTCGATCTTGAAGGCGACGGCCGAGCCGTCCGGCAGCGCCGCCGCGTAGACGCCCTCGGCGCCGTCTTTGGCGAGCAGCCCGGGGAGCTGGCGCATCAGCACCGTCACGTCCCGGCCGGTGCCGCCCACCAGCCACGGGTGGGCCCGCATCGCGTGGGCGGTCGCGTGTTCCGGGCCGTCGACGGCCCGCACGAGCCGCTGAAAGCAGCGGGCCAGCCCGACCAGCGGCAGCGCGAACAGCGGGGCGCCGCAACCGTCCACCGTGACCGGACCCGCCGGATGGCCGGCGAGGTCCGCGAGGGTCTCGGCCACGCGCAGCTGCAGCGGATGCGCCGGATCGGTGTACCCGTCGACCGGATCGCCGGCCGCGACACAGGCAGTCAGCATGCCGGCATGCTTGCCCGAGCAGTTCATCAGCACCCGGCTGGGCGGCTGACTGCGGTCCCCGGACAGCGGCAGCGCGGGCGGGCAGGCCAGCGCCTGCTCGGTCAGGCCGGCGTCGGCGAGCACCGCGCGGACCAGGGCCACATGGGCCGGCTCCCCCGAGTGGGACGCGGCCGCCAGCGCGAGCCGTTCACCGGTGAGCTTGGCCCCGTGGCGCAGCATCGCCACGGCCTGGACCGGCTTCAGCGAGGACCGCGGGTAGATCAGCGCATCCGGATCACCCACGCTGAACGCGACCGCGCCGGCGGGATCCAAGGCCACCAGGTGCCCGCGGTGGCGCGATTCGATCAACTCCCCGCGGCTGACCTCGGCGAGCAGTTGCGCGGCGGACCCGGCCGGTACGGGCGAACTCACCGGTCCGGATCGCCGGTGGCGCTCAGCAACGCACCGACGTCGGCTTCACCCTCACGGTAGCGCCGGGTGATCTCGGCGCTGACCGCGTCGAACACCTTTTGCACGGCGCTGCGCTGACCGGACACCGACGCCTCTTCGGTGCGCAGCGTCGCCGCGGCCAGGCCCAGCTCGTCATCGGAGCGCTGCGGCAGGTCGGTGAGCAGGTCATCGCTCACCAGCTGCTCCACATGCCGGCGGCTGTCCCCGGCCCGGGATGGCTCGGCGGTGCGGTGCCGCCCCGAGCCGGGCGCCGCGGCCCGGGTGGCGTCGTCGGACAGCACCCGGGTGAGGTGCGCGACCAGGTCGGCGGGAACCGGGCGTCCCTCGGCCCGGCGCTGCAGCTCGTCCTGGACCAGATCCAGCCGGCCCTGCAGCAGCCGGCGCAGGTAGGACAGGTCGGTCTCCTCCTGATCCGCCTGCTCGCGCAGCGCCCGGATCTCCTCGAGCGGCCGCTGCCCGAGCTGATCGAGGTACCCCTCGGCCAGCACGCGGTCGATGCGTCGATCCCCGCCGGGGCGTACACCGTCCATGCCGTACTCCTCCGCACATGTCCATGACCCGTCCGGGCACAGAGCGATCATGACCGTCCCGGGTCAGCCCGTCGCCGGCGGGCGCCCGCCGGCCATCGTGGCACGGACCGGCCCGCCCGCGCCGCCGACCGGCGGAGCCGTCAGCCGCGGGGAACCGAGGCGGCGCGCGACACGCCGGCGGCCGAGCAATATCACCCGGCCGGCGCAACGGCCGGGCGGCCGGGCCGCTCAACCCGGCTGCTCCGGCTGCCGAAGCTGTGGTGGTTGTGGTTCCAGCCCGGGGTCACACAAGCTCTGCGAGAGGCAGGTGGGCGTAGTGCAGCGCGGCGACCTCGCAGACGGCACGCTGGCCGAGCTTCTCCAGACGCTGTCCACAGCCCAGGTCACCGGCGCGCTGCATGTCCGCGCCGCGCTCGCCGCGATCAGGGTGCCCGGCGACGACCCGGTCCCGCCCGGCGCCGATCCCCTGGGCGAGCTGGAGGCGGACCAGGCGGTCGTCTACCTGCGCAACGGACAGGTGTACTCGGCGCGGGCCCCGGGCCCGCGCCCCCTTTTGGGGACCCGTCTGGTCACCGAGGGCATCATCACCCGCCAGGCGCTGGCCGAGGCGCTGGAAACCCAGGCCGGTGCGCTGTCTGGATGGCGGCTGGGCGAGCTGCTGGTCCACCTCGGGTACGTCGAGCCGGAGGCCGTGGCCGGCTTCGTGCACGAGCAAACCGTCGACGCGGTGACCCGGATCCGGTCCTGGCCGGCCGGCGACTGGCAGCTGCGCCGCGGCGAGCGCACCCGGGAGGCATCCGGCACGTCGCTGGATGTCACCGAGCTGCTCGAGGAGATCTCCCAACGCGAACGCACCACGGCGCTGCTCATCGACTCGGTGGGCACCGCCAGCGACATCCTGGTCGCGGACGCGCCCGACGACGCGGGCCTGGATCTGCTCAGCACCGCGCTGCTGACCACGATCGATGGCCGGTTGACGCTGGGGCAGATCGCCCTGATCTGCGGATTGACGATCTACGAGGCCAGCTGCCGGCTGGCGCCGATGGCCGTGGCCGGCTGGGTCCGCGTCGACGCGCCGCTGCGTACCGCGAACGCGCTGGTGTCCGCCGGCAGCCCGTTCGCCTCGGCGGCGTCGTTCGGCTCGTCCTCCTTCGAGGCGGCCCAGCCGTTCGGGGCGGGCGGGTACGGCTCCCCGTCCAGCTACGGCTCGCCATCCACGTACGGGTCGCCGCACACCTACGGCTCGCCCAACGGGAAGTCCCCCAACGGTCAGCGGTCGGCTGCCCCGTTCGGACCGGCGCCCGCCTTCGAGCGGGACGAACTCGCCGAGGCGGCCGAGGCCGAGCTGGAGCTGCTGCGCGAGCGGTCCCGGGCGGCGGCGGCGGCCGAGCTGGCCGCCACCCACGCCGCGACCGAAGCCGAGTACGCCGCCGGACGCACCCAGCCCGAACCGACGTTGCTGGCCGAACCGGCCGTGCTCGTCGAACCCGTCGCGCTCGTCGAACCGGCCGGGCTCGTCGAACCGGCCGGGCTCGTCGAACCGATCGCGATCGACCCGCCCCCGGCGGACGCCGACGAGCTCGCGTGGCTGGGCACCATGGCTCGCGAGGTCGAGGAGGCGCGGTACGCCGCCGAAACGCTGCTGTACGCCGATACCGGGCGCAGCGCGGAGGCCGAACCGGCCGGGCCGGAACCGGAGCCGGCCCTCGAGCTGTCCCCGTTGCTGTCCGCCGATCACCGGGCCGCGCTGGCCGCCGCCCTGTCGGAGGTCGCCGCAAGCAGCCCGGCCACCGCCCCGAGTGCCGCGCCGGAACCGGCCGCGGAGCCGATCCCGCCGCGGCGCGGCACCGATCCGAACGGGATGCTCGAGCCGCGGCCGGAATCCGTGGGCCGACCGATCAACGACACCGCGTCGCTGCTGCGCGAGCTGGCGAGCCTCGGCCTGGAGGACGAACCCGGCGCGGGACACGCCGCGGCGGCGCCCCGCGCGCCGATGCGGCCGGCGAACCGGCCACCGCAGGGCGCTAAGAAGCCGCGCAAGGGCCTGTTCGGGCGCTGAGCGCTAGGCCAGCGGCAACGACCGGGCCACGAGCTCGGCCATCACCTCGCGCGCCCCGCCGCCGATCGGCCCGAGTCGGGCATCGCGCAGAGCCCGCTCGGCCAGCCGCGCCTCGTGCGCGGACACCCGCTGCGCCGCGGCGAACCGGTGCGCGGCCGTGTCCACCGCAAGATCGCAGGCCAGCCATTTCGCGGCCGAGACCGCGGGCACGGCGTCCCGGCCCGCGACCGTCTCGCTGAGCGCCGCACAGGCCAGCGCCCGGGCCGAGGCCAGCCGCCGGGCCAGCTGCCACCAGCTGTCGTCCACGCCCCAGGCCGCCACCCGATCCAGATCATCGGCGGCGGCCGCCACCGCCGCGACGGCCAGCGCCACCCGCTCCCACTGAAACGACTGCATGATCATCGCAAAGCCGGCGCCCGGCTCACCCAGTAGCGCCTCGGGTCCGACCCGGACCTGATCCAGGTGCAGCAGACCGGTCTGCGACGTCGCCCAGCCCAGGGTGTGAATGCGGTCGGCGGTGAAGCCGCCCGCACCCGTCGGCACGATCAGGAGTGACACGCCCTGCCAGCCGGTGGTGTCCGCGGTCCGTGCCGCGACCAGCACCCAATCGGCCCGGCACCCGTTGGTGATGAAGCACTTGCTGCCGGACAGCGACCACCCGTCGCCGTCCGGCACGGCCCGGCAGCGCAGCGCCGCCACGTCCGAGCCGGCCCCCGGTTCGGTGACCGCCAGCGCGGCGACCTGGTCTCCGCGGACCGCGGGCGCGAGCCAGCGGTCCCGTTGGGCGAGGCTGCCGTACCGGGCCAGGTAGTACGGCGCCAGGTCTTTGGTCGCGCCCAACCCCGCGGCGACCCCACCCGATCCGCAGCAGGCCAGCTCCTCGCTGATCACCATGTCGGCGAGCAGATCCGGGCCGCGGCCGCCGTAGTCCGGCCCGTACTTCCAGCCGAGCAGGCCGGCCGCACCCGCCGCCGAGAACAGCTCCCGCGGGAACTCCCGCGCCGCCTCCCACTGCTCCACGTGGGGCGTGACGTGCTCCGCGAGCCAGCCGCGCACCTCGGTGCGCAGCACCGCATGAATGGCCGTGTACGGCGCCCCGTGCACCCGCAGCCGGGGCGGCTGGGCGTCGGTTGGGTGGGCGGCGGCGGCCGGGCGGGTCACCGCCTCGGCCGGATGCCGGACAGATCGACCGGGGCCGTCGGGGAGGACAGGTCCCGCTCGATCGCGACGGCCACCGGCTCGCCCTCCTCCGGCAGCGCCACCAGCGGGGCGTCGAGCGGTATCCGGCTTTTCAGCACGGCCAGCCCGATCGGGCCTAGCTCGTGGTGGCGCACGACGGAGGTGAGCCGCCCGGCCGGCTGGCCGGAGGATGTCTTCCCGTCCGGCTGGCCGGAGGATGTCAAGAGCGTCCCGCGGGGCGCGAGCAGCACGCCGGAGCCGTCGAGATGGACCTGGACCAGCCGGCGCGGTGGCCGGCCCAGGTTGTGCACCCGGGCGACGGTCTCCTGCCCGCGGTAACAGCCCTTGGCCAGGTGCAACGCCGGCGTGATCCAGCCCGCCTCGTGCACGAGGGTCTTGGCATCGGTGTCCACGTGCAGCCGGGCGTGGCCGCCCGCCACCCGCAGCGCCTCGAACGCGTCGTGACCGGCCGCGCTGACGCCAGCCGCGGCCAGCGCCGCCAGCGCGGCCCCGGCGTCGGCCCGGGGGATCAGCAGGTCCAGCGCGCCGTCCGGCCAGCGCCGCGGGCGGATCAGGGCCGGTTCCAGTGCGGCGAGGTGCCCGGCCGCGTTCGGCCCGAGCAGGGTCAGCATCGCCCAGCGGTCGCTTTCCTCCCGGACATCTACCCGGGTCAGGAAGCGCATCCGGTCCAGCCACGTCGCCAGCGGCGCCGCGTCGCCCGGCTCGAGCAGCAGCCAGGTCCGCGCCCCGTCGTCGATCAGCTCGATGTGGTGCTCCACGTGACCGTGCGGGGACAGCACCAACGTTTCGGTCGGCACGCCCGGCGGGAGGTCGGTCAGCGCCTGCGTCGTGAGCTGATGCAGCCAATCCAACCGGTCCGGGCCCTCGACCAGCACGACCCCGCGGTGGCTGCGATCCACGACCGCGACGTCGCGTTCCGCGGCCCGCTGCTCGGCGGTCGGATCACCGAGGTGCCCGGCCACCGCCTGATCCGGCGGATCGGCGCTCACCGCGCCGGGCAGCACCGAGGAAACACTCACCTGTGCAGTATCCGCCATAACCACCTGGCACGAGTGGCACGGGAGTCGTAATCTTGTCGTACACGAGAAGGGAGGTGGTCCGACAGTGCATAGTCAACGGACGCGTGAGGTGGCTGTCCGCTAGCCACGCAGGGACGCTTCTCACGGACCTCACCGGCTCGCGAGAACCAGGCAGTCACCGGCCCCCGGGTCGCCGTCCTCGTCCAGACGGCCCCTGCACCAGCAGGGAACGACCCGGGGGTTTCTCTTTGTCCGGCGCCGAGCCCGGCCCGGAGTTCAAGCCGGGTTCACATCCGGGTCCGTTATCGGGTGCAGGCGCGCTGAGGCATGTGCGGCGAGCCTTCCGCCCCCCACAGCGCGGTCAACGGCATAGGCCAGGTCAGCCTCGAGCCGCCCGTATAAGCGGCGAATGGCACTGACCGCAACTCCGGTCGCGGACCTCAGCACAGCGTCCGACCCGAGCTCCACCCGGTAGCCGGAGACCGTCCCGTACGACACCTCCGCGAAACCGGCGCCGTCCACGACCAGCAGCTCCACGTCCGTCAGCCCCTCCCCCACCCGCCAAAAGCCCACCTCGGCGGCCACCGAACCATCCGCGGCCGTCGCGGTCGACACGTGCGACAACACCGGATGCCCTGGCACCACGGCAATCTCCAGACGTTGCGTGAACGGCAGGTCCCCGGCCCCGACCCCCGAGCCGGACCAGCTGCCGATCAGGAAGGCGAGCGGAATCAACGCGGGGTCCAAATCTGACGGGATCTGCATCATCGGTCCCTAATCGGCGAGCAGCGCACGGGAGATGATCATTTTCTGGATTTCCGTGGTGCCCCCGCCGATCGAGCCGAGCTTGGCGTCCCGCAACGAGCGTTCCGCCGGGAAGTCGCGCAGATAGCCGTAACCGCCGTGGATCTGAATGGCCTCCAGCGCATTTTGCACCGACAGGGTGCCGACCAGCGACTTCGCGATCGACGCCTCCACCATGTGCGGCAACCCGTGCTCCTTCAACCACGCCGCCCGGTAGACCGCGGTCCGGCATACCTCCAGGTTGATTTTCATGTCGGCGAGCTTGTGCGCGATCACCTGATGCGCCGCGATGGGCTTACCGAACTGGACCCGCTGCTTGGCGTACCCGACGGCCTCGTTCAAGGTGGCCGTCATCCCGCCCACCATGCCGGCGATCATCACCGTCCGCTCCCAGTCGAAGCATTCGAAGGCCACCCGCCACAGCGCCTCGCCCTGCACCCCGAGCACCGCCGTGTCCGGGACCCGGCAATCGACCAGGGCGATTTCCGCGGTGGGCGAGGAGCGGCAGCCGAGCTTGTCCAGCTCCCGACCCACCCGAAACCCGGGGTTGCTTGCCTCGACCAGAAACGCGGTGACGCCCTTCTCCGAGGTCCGCGCCAGCACCGTGCAAACGTCAGCGATCGGCCCGTTCGTGATGAAAATCTTCGTTCCGTTGATCACCCAGCTGTCGCCGTCGCGTACTGCCGCCGTCCGCAGCGCCGCCGCATCCGATCCGGCCTCCGGTTCGGTGGAGGCCCACGCACCGATCAGCGAGCCGTCGCACATCCCCGGCAGCCAGCGCCGCTTCTGCTCCTCGGTGCCGTGCAGCCAGATCGGCACCATGCCGATCACCCAGTGCGCCCCGAGGGAAAGGCCCAGGCCGCCGTCGTGGCCGCCTTCTCCGAGCGCCTCGTTCGCCACGCAGCAGTCCAGGATCGACCCGCCGGAGCCGCCGTACTCGTCCGGGATGGGTAACCCGACAATCCCGTTGCGGGCCAGCTGATTCCACACCTCGCGGTCGAACCGGCCGGCTACATCCCGCTCGGCAGCTCCTGGCGCGATGACCGCCTGCGCGAGATCACGCGTCGCGGTGAAAAATGCTTCCTGCTCGGGGCTGCGGGAAAAGTCCACCGGTGCAGCCTACGGGCGGCGGGGCTAGCGCCGGCCGCGGTACAGGGTGTAGGCGGCGTAGGCCGAAGCCGCCCCGATGGCCAGAAAACTCGCGACCAGTAGCGCGATAGAGAACAGCTCCGACACGACCTCGAGGCTAGCGGACCGCGACCCGCTAGCGTCGGCGCCATGCCCCGGTCCCTCGTCGTGAAAGTCACCGCCGGCACGGACGGCGCCGAACGCTGCGCGCAGGCGTTCACCGTGGCCGCGGTCGCGATCAGCAGCGGGGTCAACGTCTCGCTGTGGCTGACCGGGGAAGCGTCCTGGTTCGCGCTGCCGGGCCGCGCCGAGCAATTCGCGTTGCCGCACAGCGCCCCCCTCGCCGACCTGCGCGACGCCGTGCTGGCCGGCGGAACGTTGACGCTCTGCACCCAGTGCGCGGCCCGCCGGGAGATCGGGGAGCAGGACGTGCTGCCGGGCGTCCGCATCGCGGGTGCCGCCGTGTTCGTCGAGGAGGCGCTCGCCGAGGACACCCAGGCCCTGGTCTACTGAGCCTGGCGAAGGACCTGGCAGGATGCGCCCCTGATGGGACCTTCATGGGGATAGGCGGCGGCCCCAACTACTGGGACGACTTCGAGTGGATCCGGCTGGCCGACGTGCCCGAGCCGGAGCCGGAGCCATTGACCTTGGCGCTGCGGCATTGGGCCGAGCTGCATCCGCCATGGGTCGAGGAAGCCGGCACCCGGGTGCTGCTGGTGGACCTGGACAACATCCGTGCCGACCCGAGCCGGTTGCGGGCCCGGCTGGCGATCGTGCTGACCTGGGCCCGGTCCGCGGACGTCCGCTGCTTCGCCGGCCAACGCGGCGCGGTGCTGCGGGCCCGGCCCTGGCTGGCCGAATACGCCACGCTCGCCCAAGCGGTCCCGGACGGCGCGGATGTGGCCGACCACGTGCTGCTCGCCGCCGCCGAAGACGTCGCTGGTGCGGCGCAGTTCGTCGTCGCCAGCAACGACAACATCTTCGCCAACCTGGCCGCCCGTGGCCCGATCACCGTGCTCTCCCCCGGCGCGTCCGCGCTCAGCGACAAACTGCGCGAGGCCGCGACCACCCTGGTGGACCTGTCCGTCCTGGAACGGCCCGGGCACCGGGCGCCTCGACCGCAGGCCGGCCGTACTCGGCGACCGACCCGGCGATAGGCGCCGGCGCGGCGGGTGGGCTGGCCGGTGGATGGCTGGGCGGCTCGGAGGGCCGGCGCCTCGCGGTGATCATGCAAGTTTGGTCGTGACGGGGCCCGGATCCACGACCATTTTTGCATGATCACCGAGGGGGTGGTCCCGGCGATTACTCGTCGCGCTGGCCTCGCCCATTAGGCCAATCGAGTTACCTTAAGGCGTTTCACACCAGCAATTCGCCGCCACACCTTGTCAGGGCCGGACCCGACCTTTAGCGTCCGCCGACAGCTCAATGTCACCGCCCCAGAAGGAAGGGATGAGAGCGACGCGGCCAGCGCAAGACTGGTGCCGGCGGTGACCATCCCCGCAGGGATGATCTTGTGAGACGCCGAGTGCAGCTCGGCGTTCCGCGATGGCCGCAAACGCGCTGCGTAACGAACCGTTAACCCCCCACCGCAGCCTGGAGGCTTCATGCCCAGAGCACGACGCTCGGCCATCGCGACAGCAGCAGCAATCGCCTTGACGGCCGGCACTCTCCCGCTTCTCACCGCTAGCTCAGCCCACGCGGCCTTCAACTACAACCATCTCACGAAGATGCAAAAACGCTTGCTCTCAGGCAATCTCGCGTTTGCCTTGGGTGATGGCGCGGCGCCGCCGGGAACGGTCAGCCCGCACGCCGTCCAACAGGGGGGCGGTGATTCCGGTCCCGGTGCGGACGGTTATCCGAACACGCCACCACGTAGCCTCGCCCCTGCCGGGGCGGCGGGCAGCGCCTCCAATTACGCTCCCGCGAGCGCGGGGCAATGTTCGGTGAATCGTGGCAACAACATCAAGGTGAACCAGAACTGCCTGAACATCAGCGATAAATCGCTGCAGGGGCGCGGCCAGGCCAACAACGAGACGTCCATCGCGCAGGACCCCCTGAACCCGAACCACATTGTTGGCAGTGACAACAACTATGTGCGCGGTGATGGAACCTGCGGAGCTCACTACTCCCTCGACCGGGGGCGGACGTGGAACGACTCCACGGTTCCCAACGGCTTCACCCTCGGCGGTGGCACGTCGGTCTTCCCCGGCGTAGCTCGCCAATATTGGCAGGCCGGCGGCGACACGTCGATGGCGTGGGATACCAAGGGAAACGCCTACTTGAGCTGCCAGCTGTTCAACCGCGGCGTGCCCACCTCCAACAACCCGGACCAATCGAGCGCCTTCGCGGTCTACCGCTCGACCGGCAACAACGGGGCTTCCTGGAATTTCCCCGGCAGGTACGTGACCGCGTTCAATGACAGCGCCGGCGCCGGCCGGGTGCTCGAGGACAAGCAGCTGCTCACGGTGGACAACCATGTCGGCAGCCCGTTCCAGGACCGGGTCTACGTCAGCTGGACCGAATTCGCGGCGGACGGCACCGCCTACATCTACGAGGCCAGCTCCAAGGACTACGGCGAGACATTCGGTCCTCGGGTGCTCGTGAGCCAGCCCAGCCCGCTGTGCGGGGGGAGTTGTTCGTTCAACCAGTTCTCCGATCCGTTCACCGGTGCGGATGGAGCGCTGTACGTGGTCTGGGCCAACTTCAACAACACGGTCACCGGTCAGGACAACCGGAACCAGATGCTGTTGGCCAAATCCACCGACGGTGGCGTCACCTTCTCCACCCCGATCAAGGTCAGCGACTACTACGACCTCCCGGACTGCGCCACCTACCAGGGCCAGGATGCGGGGCGGGCATGCGTGCCGGAGAAGGGCAACTCGACCAACTCGGTGTTCCGGGCGGTGAACTATCCCTCCGGATCGGTCGATCCGCGGAACCCCGCCAAGCTCTCGATCACCTTCGGCTCGTACATCAACAAGAACTCCAACGAGAGCAACGGATGCATCCCCGCCGGTTTCGCCGCGAACGGGAACAACACCTATACCGGGGTCAAGACACCGGGCGCCTGCAACAACGACATTCTGCTGAGCACGTCCAGCAACGGCGGGACCTCGTTTAGCGGCGCCGGCACCGATCCACGCCAGGAGACGACCGTCACCCAGGGCCGTCGGCAGGCGACCACCGACCAGTTCTGGCAATGGCAGGCCTACACCACCGACGGCACGCTGGCCGTGTCCTACTTCGACCGCCAGTACGGCAACGATGAGACGACCGGGTCGTCGGACGTCAGCCTGTCCGGCAGCCGCGACCTCACCGCATTCAGCAGCAAGCGTGTTACCTCAAGTTCGATGCCGCCGCCCACTGAGTTCGGCGGGATCTTTTACGGCGACTACACCGGCCTCACGGCGACCAGCGAGGCGCACCCGTTCTGGCCGGACACCCGTTCGACCGACCTGTTCGCCTGCCTCGATAGCGCGACCGGCCAGCCGGCGAGTCCCCCGACCTTGTGCACAGGGACGGAGCCCAACGGTCTGACCGCCAACGATCAGGACGTCTACACCTCCACCGAGAGCGTTCCCACTCCCGGAAGCGGAGGTCAGCAGGGCGGAAACCACTAGCGAAATCCGCGACCGACTGAGGCGGTGGGCCCCAGACTTTGGGGCCCACCGCCTTGGGCCGGTGGCAACGGAACCGGAGCCGCGGCACATGCGTCCAAAACCTGTGAGCCTCCGCATGGCCGATCGACGCAAGGTTGTTGCTCGCGCCGCGGGCTGCCAAGCGGGCCGCGCGTTTGCGTGCGCCCTCACGCTGCTGGTGGTCACCGGTTGCGCGGCCGCGGACCACAGGTCGACCCTGCGGCCGGCCGGTTCCGGCAGCCCAGCGCCGCCCGGGTCCACGCTCATGCTCCCCAGCCAGGGGCCCGACGATCCCGTTCCCGGGATGGCGCGCCGGCTGACCGCCGCCGACAACGGCGGCACGGTGATCGTTCGAGTCGGCACCCGGTTGACGGTGGATCTGGCCTCAGCCAGCGGAACCTGGGCGCCGATCACGGTCGAGGGGACCGCGCTGACGCTCGCCGAGCAGCACGGGGCGCTTCTGCCAGGGCAGCCGCTCACAGTCGTGCTGACCGCGGTGCAGGTCGGCCGCGGCACCCTGCAGAGCATCCATCGACCCGGGTCAACGCTCTGGCGGGTCAGCGTCCAGGTGAGGGGCGGCCCCCTCCCGGCCGGCGCACCGGGACCTTCCTGACCGGCCTTGCTTGACCGAGCCGATCACACCGGTTCACCGCGAAACGGACAACGGAGCCGTACCCACCGGGGTCGTTCTCACCGGAGGCGCTGTCGGTAGGTGCACCTGGCCGATCGCGGCCTGCACGCCCTGCAGCGCGACCACGAGCATTAACGCGATGAGCAACAGCTGCAGCGGGAACGGCAACGAGCTCACCGATCGCCGTGGTGGCCGGCCCGGCGCTGGGCTGCGTACGCGCCGCTGCACAGGTGGGGTTCTGCTTCGTGCGGGTGCCGCACGCCGCACCGGCGGTGCAGCTGGCCGCCTCAGGTTCGGTGGGGTCGTATCCCTGCTCGGGTGAATGACCCGGCTCGGGTGCGCCATCTCCAAGTGTTCGGAGAGATCCCATACCTGGCGTGGGGTCAGCCGGGGGAATCCGTTCATCAGCCAGGGAAGCAGCTGATCGAGCTGCAGCAACATTGCTCCCCGGGCCGGGACGGGAAGCGCCAGCCCCACATCCTGGCTGAAACAGACGACAGGCATCACCGGAACGTTCGGCTGCTTGGGCCGAGTGGAGTGCTCCACCGCCTTGGCATATCCCACGACAGCGTCCACTTCTCGACCGTGCGGTCGGCCCCCGACGAGGACTTGGCCGTCGTCGCACAGTCGCAGCTTCCCGGCGTAATTCTTGGCGTCAATGACGACCACGCCCAGCGGGCCCACCAGCAAGTGGTCGATGTTGGCCGGGGAACGCGGCACGCGCCGGTCGTGCAGCACGCGGTAGCCGCTGCTACGGAGCGGATCCAGCACGGCCGCCACGGCCCGCTCCCCTGCCAGGCCGACCGCTTCGCGGGCCGCCCGTTCCCGCAGATACCGGGCCTTCGCCTCGTGCACTTCCGCAGCCGCAATCTTGCTCAACATGTCGCGCTCGAGCGACTCCCCTGCCGTCACCACCCATCTCTCGGCGTCCGGCAGCTCCCAGTCGTTAGGCCAACCGGGTTCACGCAGTTGCGACGCCCACAGGTCTCAGCCGTGGGCGAGCTACAGGGTGACGCTGACCTCGGCGGGGGCGCCGAGGGCCGCCGTAACGGCCGCCTCCGCGTTGCCGTGAGGCGTCAGGGCCCGCACCGTCCAGCGGCCCGGCCGGGCGAAAAAGCGAAAGCCACCGGTGGCCGATGTCACGACCTCGGCGGTGAACTCGCCGCCCTCATCCAGCAGCCGCACGTAGGCGCCCGGGACCGGCTGGCCAGCAGCCGTCACCGATCCGCCAATGACAGTTTCCTTGGTCACGTCGACCCCTTCGAGGGAAAGGCCGCCGGCCGGTGCGGAGCACAAAGCTCAGTCCCCCAGCTCGATCGGCACGGCCACGAGCGAGCCGTATTCAGTCCATGACCCGTCGTAGTTCTTCACGTTGGGCTGCCCGAGGATCTCGTGCAGCACGAACCAGGTGTGCGCGCTGCGCTCGCCGATCCGGCAGTACGCGATGATGTCGTTGTCCCAGTTGATCCCGGCCTCGCTGTAGAGCGTGGTCAGGTCGCCGTCGGCCTTGAAGGTGCCGTCGTCGTTCGCCGCCTTGCTCCACGGCACGCTGATCGCGGTCGGCACGTGACCACCGCGCTGCGCCTGCTCTTGCGGCAGGTGGGCCGGGGCGAGCAGCCGACCGGCGTACTCGTCGGGGCTCCGGACGTCGACCAGCGAGTCGCTGCCGATCGAGGCGATGACCTCGTCGCGGAAGGCACGGATGTCCACATCCGGCTCCTGCGCGGTGTACGTCGTCGCCGGCCGGGTCACCGTCTCGCTGCTCAGTTCGCGGGCGTCGAGCTCCCACTTCTTCCGG
>DASYGP010000148.1:0-2646 GCA_035999615.1 Mycobacteriales bacterium | reverse complement strand
TCCAGCATCGTGTCGAAGGTGTCGTCGGCGTAGGACAGCACCGCGCCGAGCAGCCGGTCGACCTCGTCCGCGTTGACGGCGTGCAGCGGCACCCGTCCTACCAGGAACACATCGCCGACCTTGTCCAGCGCCCAGGAGACCGCGTACATCCGAGAGTTACGGCTGAGCAGCAGGTGATAGAGCCGTTCCTGGTTCTCATCCGGCCGGCGCAGGACGAATGCCTCTACCAGCAGCGCGTGCTCGCCGGCGACCAGCCAGCACATGGTGGCCAGCTTGTGCTGACCGACCAGCTTGACCAGGAACTGGCCGGGCTGCGGGGAGCTGAACTCCAGGCCGGCGGCGTCCAGCGCCGCCCGCAGCGTGGTGTCGAGCTCATCGCGTGTGCCATCAGGGGCCGACTCCATGCATTCACCGTACGGCGGCTCAGCGCACGGCCCGCAGCCGCACCTCACCGTCCGCCCAGCGCGCCTCAACCGCCTCGTCGTACACCGCAGAGACGCCGCCGGCGGTCGCTGACCAACCGAAGCCAGCCGCGTGGCGCAGCGCACCGGCGCCCAGCCGGCGGCGCCGCGGCCGGTCGCCGATCAGGTCGGACAGGACCTGCACCCAGCCGGCCGGGTGGTGGCCGTCGACCAGGACCCCGGAGACCCCGTCGGCGACCGCCGTCCGCAGTCCGCCGACGGCGGCCGCGACGACCGGCGTCCCGCAGGCCTGCGCCTCAAGGGCGACCAAACCGAAGGATTCGTTGTACGACGGGACCACCACGAGGTCTGCTGCCCGGTAGATCTGCGCCAACTCGGGCGCCGGCAGGGGCGGGACGAACCGGACGACGTCGGTGATGCCCAGTTCGGTGGCCAGCCGCTGCAGGTGCTCGGGATGGCGCAGGCCGGTGCCGCTGGGACCACCGACGATCGCGACGACCAGCCGGCCGCGCAACGCCGGGTCCCGGGCCAGCAGCCCGGCCGCCGCCCGCAGCAGCACGTCGGGCGCCTTCAGCGGCTGGATGCGGCCGGCGAACGCCAGCAGGACCCCGTCCGGCGGCACCCCCAGGCGGGTCCGCGCGGTCGAGGCTTCCCCCGGCCGGAACACCTCCAGGTCCACCCCGGGTGGTACGACGCTGACCCGTTCGGGATCGGCGTCGTAGAGGTCGACCAGCTCACCGGCCTCCTCGACGGTCGAGGCGAGCAGCCGGTCCGCCGCCGCCACGACCTGCTCCTCCCCCACCAGCCGGGCCAGCGGCTCCACATCGTCGCCTTCGGCGAGCGCGGCGTTCTTCACTTTCCCGAGGGTGTGCGCCGTGTGCACCAGCGGGATGCCCCACCTTTCGGCAGCGACGTAGCCGACCTGGCCGGAGAGCCAGTAGTGGCTGTGCACGAGGTCGTAGTAGCCCGGTTCGTGCATCGCTTCGGCCCGCAGCACCGCCGCGGTGAAGGCGCACAGCTGCGCCGGTAGGTCGGCCTTGGACAGGCCCTCGTACGGCCCGGCGGTGACGCTGCGGACGGTGACGCCCGGCGCCGGGACGCAGATCATCGGCACGTCGCTGGACGTGGCGCGGGTGAAGATCTCGACCTGGGTACCGGCCTCGGCCAGGCGGCGAGCCAGCTCGACCACATACACATTCATGCCACCCGCATCGCCGATCCCCGGCTGCTCCAGCGGGGAGGTGTGCATGGACAGCATGGCCACGCGGCGGCTCCCGCCGGACCGTGCGCTGCGCACCGAAGGCACCTCCCTCTCGCGAACCGCGCCGCGGTCGCCACCGATCCTGCCGCAGGGGGAGCACCCGCGGGGCCCCCACCATTCCCGGATACGGCAAGCTTGCCGCCATGACACGAGCAGTAGCCGTCGTGACCGGGGCGAGCAGCGGCATCGGCGCGGCGACGGCACGCCGTCTCGCCGCGGACGGATTCGAGGTGGTGTGCGCCGCCCGCCGCACCGACCGCATCGATGCCCTCGCCGCCGAGATCGACGGGCGCGCCGTCGCCTGCGACGTGACCGACCCGGCGGCAGTGACCGCCCTCGCGCAGGCGGTGCCCGACTGCGCGGTCCTGGTGAACAACGCCGGCGGCGCCTTCGGGATGGAGCCGATGGCCGACGCGGACGAGGCGCACTGGCGGGACATGTGGGAGACCAACGTGCTCGGCGTCATGCGGGTCACCAAGGCGCTGCTGCCGGCGCTGACCGCCTCCGGGGACGGCCGGATCGTGGTGACCGGGTCGGTCGCGGGGCACGAGAGCTACCCGGGCGGCGGGGGGTACACGGCGGCCAAGCATGCCGCCGCCGCCATGGTGCGCACGCTGCGGCTGGAGCTGCTGGGCCAGCCGATCCGGGTGACCGAGGTGGCGCCCGGAATGGTCGACACCGAGTTCTCGCTGGTCCGCTTCGACGGCGACGCCCAGCGCGCGGCCGGCGTCTACCGCGGGCTGACCCCGCTGTCGGCCGAGGACGTGGCCGACTGCATCGCCTGGGCGGTGACCCGCCCGGCGCACGTGAACATCGACCGGATCGATGTCATGCCCCGGGCTCAGGCGACCGCAACCGTCTCGCACCGGACGTGAAGCGGGTCGCGGGCCGAGTCGTCGTGGTCACCGGCGCGAGCGGCGGCATCGGCCGGGCCACCGCACTGCGCCTGGCCCGGCACGGGGC
>DASYGP010000004.1:0-12460 GCA_035999615.1 Mycobacteriales bacterium | reverse complement strand
CTGGTCCTCGAACAGCAATCCGCCGATTCCCGGGCGGCCGAAGCCGTCTCCGACCTGGTCAACGGGTCGCTCCTGGCCGCGATCGGGGCCGCCGATGCGGTCCACGCCGACCTGCTCTCGGCGGCGCTCCCGTTGGTGGCGCCGCCCGGTCCAGCGGGGAGCGTTGCGAGCGCCGCGCCTACGAGTCCGTCGGCACGAGTGGCCCCCGCCCCCGCACCGACGCCCACTCCTTCGCCGTTTCGCACACCCTCGCCGGTGTCGACCTCATCGGCCGGTGGACACCCGTCCAGCAGTCACCCGTCGAGCAGTCACCCGGCCAGCAGCAAGCCTGCGCCGACCAGTTCGCCGGCGCGCACCTCCCCGCCGCCGCCTCCGCCCAGCTCGGCGCGACCCCGATGAAATCCGAGACCGAGGCAGGGTTGACGGCGGCCTGGGGCGCAGCCGGCTCGACCGCTCCGAGAGGCGGTCCGGCCGCTCCTACCGGCGCTCGAACCGGCGGTCCGGCCGGCGGTCCGGCCGCTCGCACCGGCGCTCCGACCGGCGGCGGTGCGGCCGCTCGCGAGAATCAGGTGCTGGTTGACCTGGTGCTCCGGGAGCACGCGGTGATCTACGGGTTGGCCGCGGGCGGTGGTCGCCTCGGCGCCGAGGCGGCATCGGCCGCCGCGGTCGAAGCGGTGCAAGGCGCCTACGACGTGCACCGGCTTCGGCGAGATCAGTTGATTGCGGTGCTCCAGCAACGGGGCGCAACCGCCCCTCCGGCCGAGCCGGCCTACCAGCTGCCGCCCAGCGCCAACGCAGCGGTGACCGGCGCCTTCCTCGCCACGCTCGAGGACAAGATCGGCGCCAGTTACGACACTGCGCTGGGCGAGCTGACCGAACCTAGCCTCCGGCAGATGGCAGTGACCGCGATCCGGGACGGCGCCCGCTTCCGCACGCAAATCCTGCTCGCCGTCGGCCAACCGGCCAGCGCTGCCGCCCCGGCCCTGCCCGGGCGGCCGGGCTGAGTGACCTCGGTGGCGGTAATCATGGCGTCGGCGGCGACGCGGTGATCATGGCGTCGGCGGCGACGCGGTGATCATTGTGTCGGCGGCGCCGCAGGGAAACGTCCGCCCAGCGACACGATGACCTTGACCGAGTGAGCGAGCGAGCGAGCGACCGCCGCCCGGGCGGCCCGGCTGACCGCCGCCCGTCGCCGCCTGCCGCCGTCCTTCCAGCCGAAGAGCCATCCCCCCGGGGTAGCGGCTAGGCCGGGAGGCTCGCGTAACCGGGGAAGTTTCCGTGCAACCTCTCCTCGGCGTCCGGGCCGACGGTCACCGCGTGTACCAGCAGGTCGCCGCCGACGAAGGCCCCCTTCCAGGAGGCGCCGAGACCCCCGAAGGTCTCGGCCTTATCCCCCCGCGACCGCGGCTTGTTGATGCCGACCTTGTAGGCATGCAGTTCGGCCGCGAGCCGGCCGGCCAGCGCCTCGTCGTCGCAGGCGAGCGAGGCGACGAGCGCCCCGTTGGAGGCGTTCATTGCGGCGAGCAGTTCACTTTCGGTGTCCACCACGACGATTGTGTCGACCGGTCCGAAGGGTTCGGCGTGGTACAGCGTCGCACTCGGCGGCGGGGCCAGGACCGCGGCGGGGGGCACGTAGGAGCCGGTGTCCTGCCCGGCCAGGAAATGCCCATCGGCGAGCCGTCCCAGGTACAGCGGGATGCCGCCCTTGACGATCAACTCGTCGGTCTTGGCCCGCAGCTCGGCGGCCTTCGCCGGGTTGATCACCGGGCCGAAGTCCAGCTCGGGGAGCGGGTCGCCTTCCGCGGCCACCGCCAGGGGATGACCGAAGCGCAGGCTGCGCAACACCGGCAGGTAGGTCTCGAGGAACTGCGGGAACAGCCGGCGCTGGACCACGTACCGGGGGTAGGCGGTGCAGCGCTGCTTGGCGTACTCGAAGCCCTTTTTCAGGTGGCCGGCGAGGCCCTCCCAATCGGTGAACTCCCAAATCCCCCAGGCGTTCAAGCCCTCCTGCTCCAGCATGTGCCGCTTCCCGGTGTCGACCAGCCCGGCAGCGACCTGCCCGCCGGCGGACCGTCCCCCGACGAACGCCAGGCAGCCGATGTCGGGGTTGGACACCAGCACCGAGGACAATCGTGAGCCGTACCCGGACACCAGCGTGACCGGCAAGCCGGCCCGCCGGGCCAGCGCGCAGGCGAGGGTGAGGCAGGCTGCGCCGCCATCGGTGGGGGTCTTGGCCAGCACCGCATTCCCGGCCAGCAGCTGCACCAGCATCGCGTGGACCAGCACGCTCATGGGGTAGTTCCAGCTGGCCACGTTGCTGACCGGCCCGGGAAGCGGCCCACGCTGGGCAGCCGTACCGGTACCGAGCTGCCGGTCGATCTCGCTGATGTACCAATCGACGCCCTCCAGGCAGCGATCGACATCGGCGCAGGCCAGCCGCCAGGGCTTGCCGATCTCCCAGACCAGCAGCAGTGCGAGGGTCTCCCGGTGCTCGCGCATCGCGGCGACGGCGGCCGCGACCCGCACCTTGCGTTCAGCCAGGGGCACATCCGCCCAACTCTTGTGCTCCTCGACGGCGCCGGACAGGGCTTCCCGCGCCTGCTCCAGGTCCAGCCGGGACACCCCCGAGATGGGGCTGCCGTCGACGGGGCTCTGCCCCAGCGCCGGGGTTCCGGTGGGCCGCCAGCTGCCGCCGTACAGATTGAGCAGCCGACCGTCCTCAGCGAAGGCTTCCGGGGCGGCGGCCCGGGCCCGGGCGTACACGGTCGGCCAGGCCGTGCCCGGCGCGAGGATCAGAGCCATGGACGGACCGTAGCCGAGACGGTGGCGGCGAGGCTGAGCAGGCGGCTCACCGACCTGTCGCGCTAGGTCGAGGCGCCGGACGGAAGTCCCCACCTATCTTTCGCGGCAGACCTAGCGCGGGTCGGGTTCCCGGCACCGGAATGTCCCCGTACGGTGCGAGTCGGTACCGTTTTTCCGCGTCCTGACCTTCCCCCGCGACCATCCCAGGAGTTCCGTGTACCGCCTTGCCCCGCGCCGGGGGCCGCTGCTGGCCGCCGTCGCCACCCTCGCCGCCGTCGGCGTCGCGGGCCTCGTTGCGGGCCTCGCCGGGTTCGCTGACCCCGCGGCTACCCGCCCCGACGTGCACATCACCGTCTCCGGTGTCGCCGACCATTCGCTGCTTGGGGCCGCGGGCCGGGATCATCTGCAGCTGCACGTACATGCCACCGGAATCTCCGCCAAGGACCTGTCCGCCACCGTCGACGGGCGCCCCATTGCGCTCTCGGCGGTGGGACGAGCCGGCGACTACCTGCTCATCCCGGGCCGCCTGGCCGACGGCGCGCACCTGATCGCGGTCCAGAACGTGCTGCTGCACCTGACCGTCGACACGACCCCGCCGACGCTCGCGATGACGATGCCGACCAGGCCGCTCCCGATCAACGCGGGAGTCACCGTGACCGGCCGGCTGGAAAACGCCACTGACACGTTGACCGCACCCGGCGGACGGGTGGCGGTGCGTGGAGTCGATTTCACCGTGTCCTACCCGCTGCCGCCGATGGGCGCGAAGATCACCGCCACCGACCTGGCCGGTAACGCCACCGTGCGCACCATCAACGTGCCCACCGTGTATCCCACGACGATCCGGGCCGTCCACATGACCGGGGCGGCGTGGGGTTACGCCCCGTTGCGCGACCCGGTGCTGCGACTGATCCAGCAGCACCGGATCAACGCCGTGCAGCTCGACATCAAAGATGAGGACGGGATCGTCAACTTCGATGCGCCGGTCCCGCTGGCGCACCAGGACGGCGCCATTTTCGGTTATTACGACGCCCGGCAGGTGACCCGGCAGCTGCATGCGCTCGGCGCCCGGGTCATTGGCCGGGAGGTGACCTTCAACGACAGCAAACTCGCCGACTGGGCGTGGAGCCACGGGCACCGAGATTGGGTGATCCAGACGCCCGCCGGCGCCCCCTACACCTACGGCTACCGGCACTCCCACTTCGCCAACTTCGCGAACAGCCACGCCCGGGACTACGAGCTGGCGATCGCCCGGGCGGCGGCGGCCGCCGGCTTCGACGACGTCATCTTCGACTACATCCGCCGGCCGGACGGCCCGATCAGCTCCGAGCGGTTCCCGGGGCTGCCCGCGGGACCGGCGGCCGAACCGGCGGCCGAACGAGCCATCGCCGGCTTCGCGCAGCAGGCGCAGGCCATGTTGCGCCCGCTAGGCGCGTCCGTCGGGGCGGCGATCTTCGCCCAGGCCGCGACCCGGCCGCAAGACACCGCACAGAACGTGCCGCTGATGGCCCGGCATCTGGATGTGGTGGTGCCGATGGACTACCCGTCGCACTGGAACCACGGCGAGTACGGGGTGCCGGACCCGTACGCCGACCCGTACGCGATCGTGAACCGGTCGTTGAAGGACTGGCTCCGCGTCGTACGCGGCACCAACTGCGTCGTCGTGCCGTGGTTGCAAGACGAGGACTTCCGCGGCCATTACGGGCCGCAGCAGGTGATCGCGCAGATCAACGGGACCCGCGCCGACGGGATACCCGGCTGGCTGATGTGGTCCGCGACCGCGACGTACACCGGCGCGGCGTTCAGCCCGGACGCCCCCAAGGCGTATACCCCTCGGGCTTAGCGGGGCAGCACCTAGAACAGGACGCTGGCGAAGGTGCCGACCCGGGCGAATCCGATCCGGTCGTAGGCCCGCCGGGCGGCCACGTTATGCGCGTTGACATACAGCGTGACGAGTGGGGCGATGTCGCGGCGGGCGGCCTCGACCACGGCGGCGGTGCCGGCCGTGCCCAGCCCGGTGCCGCGCAACGCGGGATCTACCCAGACGCCCTGCACCTGCAGCACCGCCCGGGTGGCGGCGCCGATCTCGGCCTTGAACAGCACCCGGCCGTCCTCGATCCGGGCGTAGGCCCGCCGCTGCGCGATCAGCTCAGCGATCCGTGCGCGGTACAGGGCACCGCCGTCACTTCCCGCCGGGGAGAAACCGATCTCCTCGGTGTACATCGCGATGGCGGCGGGAAGCAACAGGTCCAGCTCGTGTTCGCGGACCAGCCGGACCGCCGGATCCCCCTGGATCGCCGGTGGTCCGCTGATCGCGAGCAGCGGCTGGTCCTCCCGCACGTCGCGGGCGCTGCCCCAATGGGGCTGCAGGCGATGCCACAGCGCCAGCACCTGCCCGGCTTCGCCGACGATCGACGAGCAACGCCGGCCCTGGCGGCGGGCCCGCTCGGCGAACGCCGCCAACGCGGGCTCGTCGGCGGACACCGGGACCAGATTGGCCCCGGAAAAGCACAGCGCCCGCAGCTCACCGTCGACGACGTGCCCCCACAATTCGGCACCCAGGCGCGCCGGTTCCACACCGGCCTGTTGGATGCGCGCGGCGACCATGACGTTCTCGATCGGGTCGCGGTCCAGCACGGCGATCACCGCCTCGAAATCCCGGTCGCCCAGCACCCGCGTCGGCGCGCTCCGCAGCACAGCGGGGAGCCTAGACGGCGGCGGTCCGGACGCCGCGTGCCTGGCCGGGCCGGGCCGGGGGCGCCTCGCGACCGTGGGTCAGCCGACGCTCACGGTGGGTTCGCCCGAGCCGCGCAGCCCTTCGGCGAGTCTCATCGCCTCCTCGACCAGGGTCTCGACGATCTGATCCTCGGGCACGGTCTTGATGACCTCCCCCCGGACGAAGATCTGGCCCTTGCCGTTGCCGGAGGCAACCCCGAGATCGGCCTCGCGGGCCTCGCCGGGCCCGTTCACGACGCACCCCATCACCGCCACCCGAAGGGGCACATCCAGCCCTTCCAGCCCGGCGGCGACCTTATCGGCGAGGGTATACACGTCGACCTGCGCCCGCCCACACGACGGGCACGACACAATCTCCAGGCCGCGCGGCCGCATGTTCAACGATTCCAAGATCGCGTTCCCGACCTTGACCTCCTCGACCGGCGGCGCCGACAGCGACACCCGGATGGTGTCGCCGATGCCTTCGGCCAGCAGCGCCCCGAAGGCGACCGCCGACTTGATGGTGCCCTGGAAGGCGGGCCCGGCCTCGGTGACCCCCAGGTGCAGCGGGTAATCGCAGGACGCCGCGAGCAACCGGTAGGCCTGGACCATGACCACCGGGTCGTTGTGCTTGACGGAGATCTTGATGTCCCGAAAGTCGTGCTCCTCGAACAGCGAGCATTCCCACAGGGCCGACTCCACCAACGCCTCGGGAGTCGCCTTGCCGTACTTCTCCAACAGCCGCGGGTCCAGGCTGCCGGCGTTCACCCCGATCCGGATCGGGACCTTCGCGGCGCTCGCCGCCCGCGCGATCTCCCCGACCTTGTCGTCGAACTTGCGGATGTTTCCCGGGTTGACCCGAACCGCGGCGCAGCCGGCGTCGATCGCGGCAAAGACGTATCGCGGCTGGAAGTGGATGTCCGCGATGACCGGGATCTGGCTGTGCTTGGCGATCTCGGCGAGGGCCTCCGCGTCGTCGGTGTCGGGGACAGCCACCCGCACGATCTGACATCCGGCGGTGGTCAGCTCGGCGATCTGCTGCAACGTCGCGTTGACGTCGGCGGTCTTCGTGGTGGTCATCGACTGCACCGATACTGGTGCGCCGCCGCCCACCGGCACCGAGCCGACCATGATCTGCCGGCTGTGGCGGCGGGTCGCGAGCACCGGGGGCGGCAGCTCGGGCATGCCGAGGCTGACCGGGATCGGGTTGGGCGCGCTTGCAGCAGTCATGTCAGGTTCCCTGGATCGGGTTGAAGAAGCCGGCGTACACGAGCAAAAGCGACAGCCCGACGAACACGGCGACGACGACGTACGCCACGGGCAGCACGGTCAGCGGATTGACCCGACCCGGGTCGGGCCGGCCGCGGCGCCGGGCCAGCCAGGCCCGCAGGTTCTCGAAGCCGATGATCGCGACGTGGCCGCCGTCCAACGGCAGCAACGGCAGCAGGTTGAACACGCCCACGAAGAAGTTGACGCTCGCGCCGATCAGCAGCAGGTCGCCTGCCTTGACCCGGGTCGGTTGCGGGGCGGAGGTGATGTCGCCGCCGATGCGGGCGATGTCGACCACGCCGGCCAGGTCGCTGCTGGTCCGCTGCTTGCCCTCGATCAGGTGCGCCACCGAGCGGGGATAGCGGTCGAGTTTGGTGAAGGTGCCGGTGATGTAGGTGCCGAGCACGGCGGGAGTGTGCGCCGCGGCCTGCAACGGGTTGTACGTCGGATAGGGCTTATAGCCGGGGCTGATCCCCACGAAGCCCACCGTTGCCGTGCCACCGGAGGGGCTGACCCGGCTCGCCGCCTGCGGGGTGACCGACAAGGTGACCGGCTGACCGGCGCGCTGCACCGTGATCGCGAGGGTCTTGCCGGCGGAGGCCTTCACCTGCGTGCTGAAGCTGACCCAGTCGGCCACCGGCCGGCTGTTCACGGCGGTGATGACATCGCCGGGACGAAGGCCGGCCTTTTTGGCCGGGCTCGGTGCGGCGCCGGCGGGGCAGCTGCCATCCGACCGGATCTGCACGCAGGGGCTGACCAGTTGCACCGTCAGCGAGGGCCCGGGGTCGTGCGTGAGGTTCCCGCCGATGGCGAGCGCACCGAAGGTCAGCCCGATCGCCAGCAGGAAATGCATGGTGGACCCGGCGACCAGCACCACGACCCGCTGACGCGCTGGGAAGGTCAAGAACAGCCGGCGGCCGTCGGGTTCGGTCCGGGTCGGCATCTGCTTGGCCGCCGCCCCGGCGGCGCGCATGTCCGACGGGGCCTCGCCGTTCTCCCCTTCCAGCGGCGTCATCCCGACGATCTTGCAGAATCCGCCGGCCGGGATCGCCTTCAGCCCGTATTCGGTCTCCCCGCGCCGAAACGAGAAAATCTTGGGGCCGAATCCGATGAAATACTGGGTGACCTTCATCCCGTAGTGCTTGGCGGTCACCAGGTGACCCGCTTCATGCAGGGCGATCGAGATGACCAGCATCGCCGAGATCAGGACGATGCCGAGCACGTTCGCCATCAGCCCTCCACCAGTTCCTGGGCGCGGCGGCGCGCCCATAGTTCAGTCTCCCCCACCGCGGCGAGGCTCGTCGCGGTGTCAGGTGTCTCCTCGACAACGCGAGAGACGGTCTCGACGATCCCAAGGAACCCAATTCGGCCGGCGAGGAACGCGGCCACCGCCTGCTCGTTGGCGGCGTTGTACGCGCAGGGGACGACACCCCCGCGGTTGCCGGCCTCCCGCGCCAGCGCGACGGCCGGGAAGGCGTGCTCATCCAGTGGCTCGAAGCTCAAGGTGTGCCCAGCCGTCCAGTCCATCGCCTGGGCGGCGCCGGGCATCCGATCCGGCCAGGCCAGCGCCATCGCGATCGGGAGTCGCATGTCCGGCGGGGAGAGCTGCGCCAGGGTGGAGCCATCGACGAACTCGACCATCGAGTGGATCAGCGACTGGGGATGCACGACGACCTCGATGCGGTCATACGGGGTGCCGAACAGCAGGTGTGCCTCGATCAGCTCCAGGCCCTTGTTGACCAGCGTGGCCGAGTTCAGGGTGTTCATCGGACCCATCGACCAGGTGGGATGGGCGAGGGCCTGCTCGACGGTTGCCTCGCGCAGCTCGGTGGGGCTCTTGCCGCGGAACGGGCCGCCGGAAGCGGTCAGGACCAGCCGCGACACCTCCTGCTCCCGGCCGCCCCGCAGGCATTGGGCCAACGCGGAATGTTCGGAATCGACAGGCACGATCTGGCCGGGGTGCCGCCGAGTGGCGAGCACCAGCTCACCGCCGGCGATCAAGGACTCCTTGTTGGCCAGGGCCAGCGTGCTGCCGGCCCGCAGCGCGGCGAGCGTGGCCGGCAGGCCCCGTGACCCGGTCATGGCGTTCAGGCAGACGTCGACCGGCTCGGCGGCCAGCTGTTCCGCGGCATCCGGTCCGGTCAGCAGCCGGGGCACCGGGAACTGGCCCTCGGCGTAGCCGCGCCGCTGCGCCTCGGCGTACAGCGCGAGCAGCAGGTCCTGTCCGACGCTGGCCTGCGCGACCGCCACCACCTGCGCTCCGGTCGCGAGCGCCTGCGCGGCGAGCGCGTTCGGGTCGGCCCCGCCGGCGGCCAGTCCGTGCACCCGGAACGCGCCGGGTTGTGCCGCGATCACCTCCAGGGCTTGGGTGCCGATGCTGCCGGTCGACCCGAGGATGGTGACCGATCTCACGAGGCGGGCACCTGCGCCGGGGATGCGGCGAGCTGGCCACAGGCACCGTCAATGTCGCGTCCGCGGGTGTCGCGGACGGTGGTGGAGATGCCGCGGGCCCGCAGCCGGCGGACGAACTCCCGCTGAGTGGCGGGGGCGCTGGCGTCCCAGGCGCTGCCCGGGGTCGGGTTGAGCGGGATCAGGTTGACGTGCGCGAGGCGCCCGGCGAGGAGCGCCGCCAGGTGCTCGGCCCGCTCGGGCTGATCGTTCACGTCCCGGATCAACGCGTATTCGATGCTGATCCGTCGGCCGGTCACCCCGGCGTACTGCCAGGCCGCCGCCAGGACTTCCCGTACCGGCCATCGGGTGTTGACCGGGACGAGCGTGTCGCGCAGCGCATCGTCGGGAGCGTGCAGGCTGACCGCGAGGGTCAGTTGGAGGCCTTCGGCGGTGAGCCGCCGCATCGCCGGAACCAGGCCCACGGTGGAGACGGTCAGGTGCCGCTGGGCCATGCCCAGCCCATGCGGCGCCGGGTCCAGCAGCCGGTGAATGGCACCGAGGAGGCGTGAGTAGTTGGCCAGCGGCTCACCCATGCCCATGAACACCACGTTGCTGACGCGCCGGCCGGCCGCCTGACGCTGGGCGGCCACCACTTGATGGACGATCTCAGCGCTGGACAGGTTCCGGGTGAGCCCTCCCTGACCGGTCGCACAAAACGGGCAGGCCATGCCGCAACCGGCCTGGCTGGACACGCAGACGGTGGTCCGGCCCGGGTAGTGCATGAGCACCGATTCGACGAGGGTCCCGTCGTGCCCGCGCCACAGCGTCTTGCGGGTCTCGCCGTCTTCGGAGAGCTGCTCGCGGACGGCGGTCAGCAGTTCGGGCAGCAACGCGCTGCTCAGCTGCTCGCGGTGGCGCACGGGGATGGTCTCAAGGCCCGTTCCGGTGAAGTACGCCCGGGACAGCTGCTCGGCGCGAAACGGCTGCTGCCCCAGCGCCGCGACCGCGGCCCGGCGGCCGGCCGGGTCCAGGTCGGCCAGATGGGTTGGCGGCATGGCCCGCTGGGGCGCGTCAAAAACGAGCGGGAGCAGGGCGGGTGTGGCGGGCATCAGGCTTCCAGTGTCCCACCCCCGCCGCCTGATATTGGCGATCTCGCGTCAGGCGCCGGGCGGCGCGAACGCGGTCAGCAGCAGGTAGGCGACCGGTGCGGCCAGCAGCAGGGAGTCCATCCGGTCCATCAGTCCCCCGTGGCCGGGGAGGAGCCGGCCCATGTCCTTCACGCCCAGGTCCCGCTTCACCAGGGACTCCCCCAGATCGCCGACGGTGGCGGTCACGGCCACCGCCAACCCGTAGACGACGCCTTGCCAGATCGCCGCATGCAAGAGCAGCCCCACCAGCAGACCCCCGCCGAGCATGCACGCGGCGCAGGAGCCGGCCAAGCCCTCCCAGGACTTCTTCGGCGACACCGAGGGGGCCAGTGGATGCCGCCCGAATAGCGCCCCGGCTGCGTAGCCGCCCACATCGCTGCACACGACGGTCGCGATGAAGCAGGTCCCGCGCCGTGCCCCGTCGGACGGAATCGCGAGCAGGACCGCGAAGCCGGCCAGGAGCACGACGTAACACAGCACCCACCACGAGGCGGCCAGATCCCGACGAAGCTGCTCCGGTTCGCCGCCATCGAGCAGCCGCCAGCCGAACAACGCGAGGCCGGTCAGCAGCAACCCGACCGTGAGCGCTTGGGAGCCGCGCTGATAGGCCGCGGCGTAGGTCACGAACGTGCCCACCACGAGCGGAATCAACGGCAGCCGGCGCGCCGCTGTCTCCCGGAGCACCGTCGCTACTTCGTAGCTGGCGTACGCCGCGGACACCGCGACCACCGCGACGAACGCCGGCCGGTAGGTAAACAGCGTCGTCAAGACCACGGCTCCCATGGCCAGGCCCACCCCGATGGCGACCGGGAGGTTTCGCCCGGCTCTGGAGCTCGGGAGCGCTGGGGTAACCGTCATGACGTGAGCCAGGGGTCTTGTGTTGCGGTCACGATGCCTAGCCGGTGGAGGTCAGACCTCCAGCAGCTCGGCCTCCTTGCCCCGCAGGAGGTCATCGACGCGCTCGACGTAGCCGTGAGTGGTCTTCTCCAACTCCTTCTCGGCGCGGGCTACGTCGTCCTCCCCCGTCTCGCCGTCCTTGACCAGCTTGTCCAAGGCGTCCTTCGCGTGCCGGCGAATCGCCCGGATGGAGACTTTGGCGTCCTCCGCCTTGGTGCGGGCCACCTTGATCATGTCTCGCCGGCGCTCTTCGGTCAGCTGCGGGAACACCACGCGAATGACGTTCCCGTCGTTGGTGGGGTTGACGCCCAGATCCGAATCGCGGATCGCCTTCTCGATCGCCCCCGTGGATGCCTTGTCATACGGGGTGATCAGGGCCATCCGGGGCTCAGGGACCTGAAAGGAGGCGAGCTGCTGCACCGGGGTGGGAGCCCCGTAGTAGTCCACGACGATCTTGGCGAACAACCCGGCGCTGGCCCGCCCGGCCCGGATCGTGGCGAAATCGTCGCGCGCCACCCCCACCGCCTTGTCCATCTTCTCCTCGGCCTCAAGCAGCGTGTCGTCGATCATGCGATCCCTCCGGTGATGGTGACGCCCGCGCTCACCAGCGTGCCGATCTTCTCGCCCTGCACCGCACGCACAATGTTGCCTTCCCGTAGCAGGTCGAACACGACGATCGGCAGGTCGTTGTCCATGCACAGGCTGAAGGCGGTGGCGTCCATGACCTTCAAGTTGCGGGTGAGCGCTTCGGCATAGGTCAGTTGATCGAAGCGGATCGCGTCGGGGTGCTTTTCGGGATCGGCGTCGTAGATGCCATCCACCCGGGTTGCCTTCAGCAGCACCTGCGCGCCAATCTCCAGCGCCCGCTGGGCGGCGGGGGTGTCGGTGGTGAAATACGGCGCCCCGAGCCCCGCCCCGAAGATCACCACACGGCCCTTATCCAGGTGCCGGATCGCCCGGCGCGGCACGTACGGTTCCGCTATCTGACCCATCGCGATGGCGGTCTGCACGCGCGTTTCGATGCCCTGTTTCTCCAGGAAATCCTGCAGGGCGAGGCAATTCATCACCGTGCCCAGCATGCCCATGTAGTCGGCGCGGGGGCGGTCCATCCCGCGCTCCGAGAGCTGCGCGCCCCGGAAGTAGTTCCCGCCTCCGACGACGACGGCGATCTGGGTGCCGGCGCGGACGGCGTCCCCGATCTGGCGGGCAATCGCGATGACCGTTTCCGGGTGAACGCCGAT
>DASYGP010000150.1:0-24166 GCA_035999615.1 Mycobacteriales bacterium | reverse complement strand
GTAGTGCAGGTTGATCTGGAAGTAGTACGTGAGGAACAGGAACATGGCGAACAGGCCGGCGCCGACCAACAAGGAGGCGAGGAAACTCCCGCCCCTGTTGCGGTCCAACGCAATCCGGAGCGGCAGCAACGGGTTCGCACTACGCTTTTCGACGACCACGAAGCTGATCAGGAGGGCGACGGCAGCGGCCAGCAGGCCGAGCGTGCTACCGCTGAGCCAGCCGACACCAGGCTTCGCAGCCTCAGTGAAGCCATAGACGAGTGACACCAATCCGGCGGTCACCAAGGCGGCGCCCCGCAGGTCATAGCTCGTGCTGCCCTCGGCGCGGCTCTCGCGCACCACGAGGAAGGCGGCGACCGCCGCCGCCAGCGAGATCGGCGTGTTGACCAAAAGGCACCAGCGCCACGATGCGTACTCGGTCAGGACGCCGCCGAGGATCAGGCCGAGGGCGGCTCCGCCACCGGCGATCGCGCCGTAAACCCCGAAGGCACGGGCTCGCTCCCGCGGCTCGGTGAACGTGACGCTGATCAGCGACAACGCGGCGGGTGCCATGAGGGCGGCAAATCCGCCCTGCAGCGCGCGCGCCGCGAAGAGCATCGCGGCGTTGACCGCAATACCGCCGATGGCGCTCGCCAGCGCGAAGCCCAGCAGGCCGATGATCAGTACCCGCTTGCGTCCCAGGTAGTCGGCGACCCGTCCGCCGAGCAGCAGCAACCCGCCGAACGCGAGGGTGTATGCGGTCACTACCCACTGCCGGTCGGCGTCGGTAATGTGCAGCGCCCCCTGCGCCTTGGGCAACGCGATGTTCACGATGCTGGCGTCCAGCACGATCATGAGCTGGGACACCGCGATGATCCCGAGCGCAAGCCAACGTTTGGGATCGGGTTCGGCCGTGGCGATCGCCGTCCGAGCGTTGATGGTTTCGGTCACGAGGGGTCCTTTCGGACGGGAGGGGAGCCAGGCGCGGCTGATTCCTGCGCGTGGTGAAACAGCGGGAGAAGCACGCGGTCGACGACCGCGGCGAGGAACGCGTCGTCCACCGGCTCGCCGGTGATCAGGAGCCGCGTAATGATCAAGGACGGTGCTACCTGGTGGAACAGGTCAAGGTTCGCGTGCTCGGGGAGCAGGCCGCGTTCGACGCAGCGTGCTGTCCAGGCCTGGGCTGCCACCCGTTTGGACTCCACCATGTCGTGCCGGATCAGGCGCCCGAGCTCGGGATCGGACCTGGTGGCCTGCAACAGGCCGGTCATCAGGTCGAGATCGTCGTTGCGCACTCCCTCGGCGAGCCGGCGTAGGCCGGCCATCAGATCGCCTCGTACGTCGCCGGTGTCGACCGGTTCCAGCGCGACGTGGTGCCGACAGCGCAGTGATTCGGCGACCAGCGCCGCCTTGGAGTCCCAACGCCGATACATCGTGGCCTTGCTGGCATGGGCCCGGGCGGCGATCGCATCCATGCTCATCCGGTCGTACCCGACCTCACAGACCAGCTCCAGCGCCGCAGCCACGATGGCGGCTTCCCGGGTCTCATCCCGCGGTCGGCCGCGGGGCGCAGCAAGATCGTCTACGCGTGCAGCGGCCGGATCGTCCGATGGCCCCGAGGGCGGATCCGACATGACAACTCCCGAAGATCGAAACGATACTGTTCCGTACACCGCGAACCCTAACCGCTCCATCCGCAGAAACGCAACCGTTCCGTTTCTGTTCCCGAGCGGTGCGATTCGTGCCACGGTCAAGACCCGGACCGCACGTGAAGGAGATGAGGCATGAGCAGTCCCGCCCCTTCGGGCCCACCCCATCTGGAGCACGAGGGGCTGCTGCGCGCCCAACAGGACACGGTGAACACGCCTCGGCGGCGCTATGGGCTCGCGGCCCGGGCGCTGTTCGCGCTGCTCGACGCCGTATACGGAAAGGAGCGGACGCTCAGCAAGTTCAAGGTGCTTGAGCTTGTCGCCCGGGTGCCCTATCAGGCCTGGGAACAGGTGGCTTACGTGGCGATCACGCATGTGCATGACCGAACCGGGCTGGCCCGACGCATCCATGACCGGGTCACCGAATCCCGCGCCCAGCAAGACAACGAGCAGTGGCACCTGCTCATCCTTGAAGAGCTCATCAACCAGGCCGGCACCCGAGAAGCGCGATGGAAGTTCTACTGGGTGCCCCAGGCCATCGCCTTCGTCTACTACCAGCTGTCCTGGTTCCTCTACGGGCTCCGGCCGACTTGGTCCTACCGCCTCAACGCCGACTTCGAGGATCACGCCGAGCACGAGTACATGACGCTCGTCGCGGAACACCCGGAATGGGAGGTGGCTCCCTACCGCTCCGCTTTCGCCGCCGATTACGGCGCATTTGATTCGCTCGCCGACCTGTTCCGCCAGATCGGACACGACGAACGCGTGCACAAAATGGAGTCGCTGAGCCGGATGCGGGAGGCCCGCTTCCGCTAGGCCAACTGTCGATCCACGAACGCGGCCGAACCAGGGAAACGCCGGTTCAGAGCGGACCGGTCAGGTAGCGCTGCAGCGTCGGGGCGAGGGCCGCAATCACCGTCTGCGGTGCGGCGGAAGCCAGCGGTTCCACCCGAATGATGTAGCGGACGACTGCCGTCCCGACCAATTGCGCGCCGACGAGCGTGGCGCGCAGGGCGGCGTCCGGCATGTCAAGTGCCGCAACGAGACGTCCGACCACCTGCTCGCCGATGAACGCGCGGAGCAGGCCGGCCGCTTGTGCATTGGTCGTCGCGGCCTGCAACAAGGCGATCGCCGGCGCGCGGGTGGCTGGCTGTTCCAGGACGCCGAGGTAGAAGGCGGCAAGTCTTTCCCCGAGCGAGCCGCGATCGCCTGCCAGCAGCGGGGGGAGTGCCACCGCGGGATCGATGGGGAACGCGACCGCCGCGAGCAGCAGCTGTTGTTTCGTGCCGAAGAAGTGATGGATCAGGGACTGGTCGACGCCCGCGTCCCGGGCGATGCTCCGCACCGAGGCGCCGCCGAACCCGTCCCGGGCGAATGCGGCCCGCGCCGCCGTCAGGATGTCCTCGCGGCTGCCGCTGGCTCCGGGACGGCGCCCGGGACCGGCGGCTGGGCTCACGACGTGCGGCGCCGCAGCGTCGCCGCGGCGAGGGCGAGGGCGGCTGCGGCCGCGGCCACGACGACGATGAGATCGACGGTCGCGGTGGTGTCCCAGCCATGCGGCCGGGCGAGGGCGTCGACAGCGTAGGAGAGGGGTAGCGCATCGGAGAGCCAGCGCAGACCGGTCGCCATCGTCGCGCGTGGCGCGAACAGTCCGCATAGCAGGACCTGCGGCAGGACGACGGCCGGCAGGAACTGGACCGCTTGGAACTCGCTCGCCGCGAACGCGCTGACCAGCAGGCCGAGGGCCATCCCGAGCAGCGCGTCGGCGATGGCCAGGCCGAACAGGGCGCCGGCACCCAGGCTGGTGGTGAGCCCGAGCGGACCGAGGGCGAGGGCGGCGGCGAGCAGTACCTGCACCAGCCCGACTGCGCTGAAGGCCAGGGCGTACCCGCCCAGGAGCTCGCCTTTGGCCAGCGGCAGCGCGAGCAGCCGCTCCAGGGTCCCGGACGTGCGTTCCCGCAGGGTGGCGACGGAGGTGACCACGAACAGGGTGGTGAACGGGAACACGGCCAGCAGCACCGGTCCGGCGTGCTGGAAGGCAACGCCACCGCCGAGGATGCCGCGTAACAAGGCCAGCAGGACACACGGCACCAGTAACAGCAGCGCCACCGTGCGCGGGTCGTGCCGAAGTTGCCGGAGCACCCGCTCCGCGGTTGCCGCCGTACGCCCGATGCTTGTGCCGCCGTCGTTCATCCTGCGGCCCCGACGAGGTTGAGGAAAGCCCCTTCCACCGTTGAGGTGTTGGTCTCGACGCACAGCTGGCGCGGTGATCGCCCCGAGGAGACGATCCGGCCTTCGCGCAGCAACAGGATCGTGTCGCACCGCTCGGCCTCATCCATGACGTGGCTGCTGATCAGCAGCGTGGTGCCGCCCGCCGCCATTTCGGTGAACAGCGCCCAGAGTTCCTGCCGTAACACCGGATCTTGACCCACCGTCGGCTCGTCGAGAACCAGAAGTTCGGGGCGGCCGAGCAACGCGATGGCCAGCGACACCCGCGAGCGCTGCCCCCCGGACAACCGGCGGGCGAGGACGGCCGCGAGCGGGGCGAGCCCGACGGCGGCGAGCACCCGGTTGAGCTCGGCGGGGCCGGCGCCAACGATGCGCGCGAAGTAGCCCAGGTTCTCTGCCACCGTGAGGTCGTCGTACACCGAGGCGCTCTGCGTGACGTACCCGATGCGGTGCCGCAGGTCAGCGGCTCCCGCCGGCCGGTCCAGCACCTGCAGCCGGCCGGTGAATCTTTGGGCGCCGATGACCGCCCGGAGCAGGGTCGTCTTCCCGCAGCCGCTCGGTCCGATGACGCCGCAGACGGTCCCCGGCGCCACCTGCCAGTTGAGCGCGTCCAGAACCGGGCGGCCGCCCCGACGTACGCCGAGGTTCTCGGCGAGGATCGTGAAATTCATCACCTGATCAATATGAACGTCTGCCCGGACCGCCGTCAACACCCGGGTAGCCCTCCGTCCGGCCGCTACTGTTCCCCCATGGCGAGGACCCGTTGCTATCGCAACGGAGTCCTTATGGACGAGGACTTCCCCATTGCCCAGGTGGCCGAGCATCTCGCTGAGCCGGACGCGTTGGTCTGGGTGGATCTCTGTGCGCCGCAGTCCGCCGAGCTCGCCCTGCTCGCCGATGAGCTCGGGCTCCACGCCCTGGCGGTCGAGGACGCCCTGCACCCTCGGCAGCGCCCCAAGCTTGATCGCTACCCGGACCATTCGTTCCTGTCCGCCTACTCCGTGCACTTCGAGCCGGGTGAAGTCGCGCTCAGCACCAGCGAGATCGCCGCTTTCGTGACCGAGCGCGCGCTGGTGACCGTCCGGAAGGACGACGGCTTCGATCTGGAAGCCGTGGTCGCCCGCTGGGATTCGTCGCCGGACTTGGCCAAGTACGGCGTGGCCTTCCTGCTCCATGGGCTGCTGGACTACCTGGTGGACGGCTACTTCGAGGCGGTCCAGTCGCTGGACGACGAGATCGAGGACCTGGAGGAGCAGCTGTTCCTCCCCAGCGGGAAGCAGGAGCTGGTGCAGCGTCGTTCCTTCGACCTGCGCAAGAGCCTGGTCCTGCTCCGCCGGGTCGTGCTGCCGATGCGTGAGGTCGTCAACACCCTGCTGCGCCGGGACCTGCATCTGGTGGACGAGGCGATGGGTCCCTACTTCCAGGACGTCTATGACCACGTCCTGCGCGCCACGGAATGGACCGAGAGCCTGCGTGATCTGGTTTCCAGCATCCTGGAGACCAACCTCACGATCCAGGGGAACCGGCTCAACATCATCACCAAGAAGGTCACCAGCTACGCCGCGATCATCGCGGTGCCGACGGCGATCACCGGCTTCTACGGCCAGAACGTGCCCTATCCGGGATTCAGTCACCAGTCCGGCTTGTACTCCTCCAGCATCCTCATCGTCGGCCTGTCCGCGCTGCTCTATTTCCTGTTCCGGCGCAACGACTGGCTCTAGCCGGGCGGCTCACGCGGGACGTGGCGCGGCAGCTCCGCCCTGGCCGGTCCTAGGCTGCGGTATGGACGTTGTCGAAATCACGCCCTCCTTCGAGCAGTACGCCTTCACCTTCGGGGGCGTCCCGCCACTGCGGAAGGTGGCCCCTGGCACCGTGCTGCGGTTGTGGTCCGACGACGCGTTCTGCGGCGCGCTTCGTTCGGTCACCGACCTGTCCAGCGAGAAGGTTGACCTGCGTTTGGTGAATCCGCAGACCGGCCCGTTCTACGTCGAGGGCGCGGAGCCCGGCGACACGTTGGCCCTGCACCTGGTCAGCCTCGAACCGGCCCGGGACTGGGGGGCATCGGCGGCGATCCCCTTCTTCGGCGGGCTGACCAGCACCGACCGGGTGGTGACGCTGCAAGAACCCCTGCCGGACACGACCTGGATCTATCACCTGGACCGGGCCCGCGGAATGCTGGGGTTCCAGGCCCGGTTCGGGGTGCAGGAGTTCGAGCTGCCGCTCGCGCCGATGCTCGGCACGGTGGGCGTCGCCCCCGCCGCTGGTGAGGTGCGCAGCTCGCTGGTGCCAGACCGTTTCGGCGGCAACATGGACACCCCGCAGATGCGGGCCGGGGCGACCTGCTTTCTGGGTGTGAACGTCGAGGGGGCGCTGTTCTCGTTGGGCGACGGGCACTACCGCCAGGGCGAAGGAGAGGCGTGCGGCACCGCCGTCGAAGGGGCCATGACCACGACGCTTATCGTCGAGCTGATCAAAGGTGGTGCCCCGCCGTGGCCGCGCATTGAGGACGACACCCACTGGATGACGGTCGGTTCCAGTCGGCCGCTGGAGGACGCCTGGCGGATCGCGCAGGCCGAGCTGGTCCACTGGTTCGGCGAGCTGTATGGACTGCACCCGATGGATGCCTACCAACTCCTCTCGCAGCTCACCGAAGCGCCCATCGCGAACGTCGTTGACGCCAACTACAGCGCGGTGGTCAAGGCCCGCAAGGCATTGCTGCCAGCCGCTTCGGCCTACGGCGGTCTGCACCGCGAGCTGCGGCAGAGGGCTGCGGCGCTGGGGTGAGCCCTCGCGTGGCCCCGCTTTCCCCTCGACAAGGAATCTGACTGTGACGGATCTGGGCCCGACGCTGACGGCGCGACTGCCCGACGCGGCCTCGCCGGACGCGGTCTTCGACGCGTTCTGCGGATGGACCGCGGACCAGGGGATCGAGTTGTACCCGGCGCAGCTGGAGGCGGTGCTGGAGATCGTCTCCGGCGCCCACGTCATCTTGTCGACCCCGACCGGGTCGGGGAAGAGCCTGGTCGCGGTGGCGGCGCACTTCCGCTCCCTCGCCGAGGGCCGCCGCAGCTTTTACACCGCCCCGATCAAGGCGCTCGTCACCGAAAAGTTCTTCGCCCTGTGCGAAATTTTCGGAGCGCAGACCGTCGGCATGGTGACCGGGGACGCGAGCGTGAACGCTGACGCCCCGATCATCTGCTGCACCGCCGAAGTGCTGGCGAACCGGGCACTGCGGCACGGCAACGACGCGGCGATCGGGTGCGTCATCGCCGACGAATTCCACTTTTACGCCGACCCGGATCGCGGCTGGGCCTGGCAGGTGCCGCTGCTGGAGCTCACCGGCAGCCAGTTCCTTTTGATGAGCGCCACCTTGGGAGACGTCGCGCCCTTCGTGGCGGACCTGGAACGGCGGACCAGCCGCCCGGTCGCGGTCGTGAGTTCAGTCGACCGGCCGGTCCCACTGTTTTACTCGTACGTGACGACACCGTTGCACGAGACCATCACCGAACTGCTAGAAACCCATCAAGCGCCGGTTTACGTCGTGCACTTCACCCAGGAGTCCGCGATCGAGCGGGCGCAGGCACTGATGAGCGTGAACGTCTGCACCCGGACCGAGAAGGACGCGATCGCCGCTTTGATCGGCGGATTTCGTTTCACCACAAGGTTCGGGCAGACCCTGTCCCGCCTGGTACGCCACGGCATCGGGGTGCATCACGCCGGCATGTTGCCGAAATACCGCCGGCTCGTTGAATTGCTCGCGCAGGCCGGATTGCTGAAGGTCATCTGCGGCACGGACACTCTCGGGGTGGGGATCAATGTGCCGATCCGTACGGTGCTGTTCACCGGGCTGGCCAAATATGACGGAAGCAGCACCCGGCATCTCAAGGCCCGTGAATTCCACCAGATTTCCGGCCGGGCCGGCCGGGCCGGTTTCGACACCGCCGGGATGGTTGTCGTGCAGGCCCCGGAACACGTGATCGAGAATGAGCGCGCGCTGTCGAAGGCGGCGGGAGACCCGAAACGGCTCCGAAAGGTGGTCCGGCGAAAGCCCCCGGAAGGGTCGGTGAGCTGGACTGAGGCGACGTTCGACCGGCTGGTGGCGGCCAGCCCCGAAACCTTGACCAGCCAGTTCATGGTCACCCACGCGATGCTGTTGAACGTCGCCGCGCGTCCAGGAGATCCCGTCGCGGCCATGCGCCGGCTGCTCACCGACAACCACGAGAGTCGGCCGGCGCAGCGGGGACACATCCTGCGCGCCGTGGCGATCTACCGAGCCCTGCTGGCCGCGGGAGTGCTGGAGCGATTGCCGGCGCCGGCCCCGGACGGCCGAACGATCGCGCTGACCATCGATGTGGCCGCCAACTTCGCGCTGAACCAGCCGCTCTCCCCATTCGCGCTGGCCGCACTCGACCTGCTCGACCAGGCGTCCCCGGAATATGCGCTCGACGTGCTCAGCGTGCTGGAATCGACCTTGGACAATCCGCGCCAGGTGCTCGCCGCGCAGCGGTTCAAGGCCCGCGGCGAGGCCGTCGCGCAGCTGAAGGCCGACGGCGTCGAGTACGAGGAACGCATGGAGCTGCTCCAGGACATCACGCACCCCCGGCCGCTGGCTGAGCTGCTCGGGGCGGCGCTGGAGATCTACCGCGGCGGCCATCCGTGGGTGGCCGACTACCCGCTCACGCCCAAGTCGGTGGCCCGCGACCTCTACGAGCGAGCGATGACGTTCAACGAGTACGTCGGCTTCTACGGCCTGTCCCGATCCGAGGGATTGCTGCTGCGCTACCTGGCGGACGCCTACCGGGCGCTGCGCTCCACCGTGCCGACGACGGCGCGCAACGAGGACGTCGATGACCTCACTGAGTGGCTGGGCGAACTGGTCCGGCAGGTCGACTCCAGCCTGCTGGATGAGTGGGATCAGCTGCGCAACCCCGCGGCCGAAGCCGCGACGCGTCGCGCACCGCTCGATGAACCACCGCCGCCGCTCACCAGCAACCGACGGGCGTTCCGGGTCCTGGTGCGCAACGCGCTGTTCCGCCGGGTCGAGCTCGCCGCGCTGCACCGGTGGGACGAACTCGGCGAGCTGGACGCGGAGAGCGGGTTCGACGCGGGCGCCTGGGCCGAGGCAATGGCCCCGTACTTCGCCGAATACGAGCAGCTGCCGACCGGGGCGAACGCGCGCGGACCGGCGCTGTTGCTGGTGGACGAGCAACCCGACGGGTGGGTCGTCCGGCAGATTTTCGACGACCCCGCCGGCGACCATGACTGGGGGATCAGCGCGGAGGTGGATCTGGCGGCGTCCGATGCCACCGGGTCGGCCGCCGTCCGGGTCACCGCGGTCAGCCAACTGTGACCGCGGTCCGTTCGCGGTGACCGCGCCGGCCGATGACCGGGCAGCGCCCCAAGATCGACCGCCTAGAGTCCGGCTGTGCCGCTGTTTAGCTTCGAGGGCCACCGTCCCGACATTCACCCGGACGCGTGGATCGCGCCAACCGCCACCCTGGTAGGTGATGTGCGGGTCGAGGAAGGCGCCTCGGTGTGGTACGGCGCGGTGCTGCGGGCGGACTTTGGCCCGATCATCGTGCGCGCCGGGGCGAACGTGCAGGACGGGTCGGTGCTGCACGGCGGCGCCGATCCGGTGACCGAGATCGGGCCGGGCGCCACGGTCGGGCACCTGTGCGTCGTGCATGGGGCAGTCATCGGGGCGGAGGCGCTGATCGGCAACGGGGCCACCGTGCAGGACGAGGCCCGCATCGGGGCGCGCTCGCTGATCGCTGCCGGCTCGGTGGTCGCGCCCCGCAGCGTGATCCCCGACGATGTGCTGGCGGTGGGCGCCCCGGCGGTCGTCCGCGGTCCGCTGACCGACGGCGCCCGATGGTGGGTGCAGAACAATCCGGCGGCCTATCGGGCGCTGGCCCGCCGGCATGCTCGGGGCACGCTGCCGCTGTGACCACCGGGGCCGCCTCCGGCTAGGTTGCCGCCATGGCGAGCGGCGAAGCGGACGAGGTCCTGTGTGACGTGGAGGGCAGGGTCGCGACCGTCACCCTGAACCGACCCGACCGGCTCAACGCGATGACACCGACCATGCAGCAGGCGTACTGCCGCACGCTGATCGGTCTCGACCAGGACCCGGCCGTGCGCGCCATCGTGATCACCGGGGCGGGTCGCGGCTTCTGCGCGGGTGCGGACCTCGCCCTGCTCGACGGTATCCAGGACAGCAGCTTCGGTGGCGGTGCCGGCGGTGCCCGCGGTGCCGGGGGGGCAAGCAACGCGGGTCAGGCAACCGAACTGGTGGACCTGGCTGCACCCGGGCTGCTGTCCACGCCCACGATCGCTGCCGTCAACGGGCCGGTCGCCGGCATGGGCTTTTCCTACCTGCTGATGGCCGACGTCCGGTACGTCAGCGCCACGGCCCGGATCGGCAGCACCTTCGCCCGCCTCGGGCTGGTCGCCGAATGGGGCAGCGCGCAGCTGCTCACCCGGCTGGTCGGCAGCGGCTCCGCCGCCGACCTGCTGCTGTCCGGACGCATCATCGAGGCCGACGAGGCCCTGGCGATGGGCCTGGCGCAGAAGGTCTGCGCGCCGGACGAGCTGCTGGCGGCCGCGCACGGCTGGGCCGACGACGTGGCGGAGAACTGCTCGCCGTCGAGCCACCGGGTGATGCAGTCCCAGCTGCGCGCGGCGACCTGGCGGGATCATTTCGACGAGTCGGTCGAGCTGATGCTCTCCTCGTTCTCCTGGCCCGATCTCGCCGAGGCCCTCGCGGCCAAGGCGGGGAAACGAGCGCCGCGCTTCCCCGGCAGCTGAATTACCCCGGCCCGACCCCGACCCCGACCCCGACCCCGGGCCCCAGGGCGTCAGGGTGTCAGGGGCGGCCGAAAATGTCTTTAGGCTGGACAGATGGCAGTTCTGGTGTCCCTCGACCGCGCGAGCAAGGCCCAGGGCACCACGACGATCTTGGATCAGGTCTCGTTGGGGTTGGGGGACGGGGACCGGATCGGCATCGTCGGTCGGAACGGCGCCGGCAAGACCACGCTGATCGACGTGCTGACCCTGCGCCAGGACGTCGACAGCGGCCGGGTCACCCAGGCCACTGGCCTGCGGACCGGCGTCCTGGCCCAGATGGACGATCTTGACCCGGCGGTCAGTGTGCTCGAGGCGGTCGTCGGGGCCGACACCCCCGAGCATCTGTGGCGCGGCGACGCGCACACCCGAGCCGTCCTCGAGGGCCTCGGGGTCGAGACGCTGCTCGAACGCCAGGTCGGCAGCCTGTCCGGGGGCGAGCGCCGGCGGGCCGCGCTGGCCAAGCTGCTGGTCACCGACCTCGACCTGCTGATGCTCGATGAGCCAACCAACCACCTCGACGTCGAAGGCGTCGCGTGGCTCGCGGCGCACCTGACCGGGACACCGCGGCACAAGGCGCTGGTCACGGTCACCCACGATCGCTGGTTCCTCGACGAAGTGGCGTCGATGACCTGGGAGGTCGCCGCCGGCCAGGTGCACGCCTACGAGGGCGGCTACAGCGCTTACGTGCTGGCCCGAGCCGAGCGGCAGCGCCAGGCCGCGACCGAGGAGGCCAAACGCAAAAACCTGGTCCGCAAGGAACTGGCGTGGCTGCGCCGCGGCGCCCCGGCCCGCACCTCCAAGCCGAGGTATCGGATCGAGGCGGCCAACGAACTCATCGCGGACGAACCGCCGCCGCGTGACAGCGCTGCACTGCAGCACTTCTCGGCGACCAGGCTGGGCAAGTCCGTTTACGACGTTGAGGACGCGTTGCTCTCGTTCGGTGGTCGCGCGCTGTTGCGGGACGTCACGTGGCGGCTCGGACCGGGCGACCGGGTCGGGCTCATCGGCGTCAACGGCGCGGGGAAGACCACGCTTTTGCGGGTCCTCACCGGCGCCCAGTCGTTGGATGCCGGGCAGGTGCGCATCGGGGTGACGGTGCAGGCCGGTTACCTCTCGCAGGACGCCGGGGAGCTGCCGGACGACCTGCGGGTGCTGGAGGCGGTCGAGGAGATCGCCCGGGTGCTGCGCGTCGGCCGCGAGGAGCTGACCGCCTCCCAGCTGCTGGAACGGTTCGGGTTCCCCGCGGCCAAGCAATGGACCCCGGTCGCCGACCTGTCCGGGGGGGAGCGCCGACGGCTGCAGCTGCTGCGATTGCTGATGGGCGGACCCAACGTCCTGGTCCTCGACGAACCAACCAACGACCTGGACGTGGACACCCTCATCGCCTTGGAGGACCTGCTCGATTCCTGGGCCGGAACGTTGGTGGTCGTCAGCCATGACCGCTGGTTCCTGGAACGGGTCACCGACAGCACCGTGGCCCTCCTCGGTGACGGGCAGCTGGCCGCCCTGCCCGGCGGGGTGGACGAGTACCTCGCGCGCAGCCGACGAGCGGCGCCCAGCGCAGCCGCCGCAAGCCGCCGGCCGGCCGGCGACAGCCGGGCCGAGCGCAAGGAGCTGCAGCGCATGGAACGGGCGCTGGAACGGTTGGACCGCAAGGAAAAGAAGTTGCACGGCCAGCTGGCGGAGGCCGCCAGCAACTACGACCGCGCCGTCGAGCTGGACGCGGAGCTGCGCGCCGTCGTCGCGGAGAAGGGGGAGTACGAGCACGCCTGGCTGGTGCTCTCCGAGCAGCTGACCGGTTAAGAACCGATCGGCGCGATCCGCAGCACATTCAGGTTCGGGGCTGCGCAGCCCATCGCCCCGCTGGCCAGCGGCACCAGCGCGGGGTGCGTCTCGCCCGGCGGGTAGATGCGTAACGCATCAACCCGGGTGGGCTGGCACTGACTGGGGCTGTAGACCCCGATGTCGGTCTCGGTCAGTGTCGCCGTGGCGGTGGCACCCGCCGCCAAGGTGACCGGCACGACCGAGCGGCTGGTGTCCCGGTCGGCTGCCTTCCCGACCTGGTGGTGATCGGTGCCGGCCACGTAGGAAACCCCGGGGAAGCCGGTGAGCAGGCACGCCGCGGTGCCCTTGTTGGTAAACCGCAACGGTACGTAGTTGTGCCCGGCGGTGCCGTCCGGACGTCCGGTCGACACGGTGAGGGACGCGGTCCGGCACGCCGGGGGACCCGCCGCCGTGGCCGGCGCGGACGAGGGCGGGGTGATCGCCGAGGTGGTGGTCGGCGGAGCGGACGAGGTGGTCGCCGGCGGGGCCGACGTGGGGGTGTCGCTCACCGTCGCCGACGAGGTCGCGGCCAGCGCTTGGCTGTGACCGGCGCCGCCGCAACCGGCGAGGAGCGCAGCGAGGGCCGGCAGCGCCAGCAGGGGTAACCGGTGGGTGCGCATGCCGACATCCTTCCTCGGGGTGGCCTCCGCCACACCTCCCGCGCCGTCATCATGGCGGCCGAAGGATTCGGGAACCGGTAACGTCCCCCGGCGTGGAGGAGCCGAGCGGGTTGGCCAGCGGCTCGGCACCGTCCGCGGACTACGCCGCATACGACGCGCGACGGGGCCGGCTGCGTGCCCAATACGCCGCGATCCCGGCCGGCGCCCAGGTCCGGTTGGCCAAGCGGACCTCGAATCTGTTCCGGCAGCGTTCGGCTGCCGGCGGCCCCGGGCTCGACGTGCGGGCCTTCGACGGGGTGTTGTCCGTCGACCCGGCAGCGCGGACCGCCGACGTGCAGGCCATGACCACCTACGAGCATCTGATCGCCGCGACCCTGCCCTACGGCCTGATCCCGCTGGTGGTGCCCCAACTCAAGACCATCACCATCGGCGGGGCTGTCACCGGCCTCGGGATCGAGTCGACCAGCTTCCGCAACGGGCTTCCGCATGAGAGCGTGCTCGCCGCCGAAGTGCTCACCGGGGACGGCCGGGTTCTGGTCGCCACCCGCGACAATGAGCACGCCGACCTGTTCCATGGCCTGCCGAACTCCTACGGCACGCTTGGTTACGTCCTGCGGCTCACCATCGCGCTGGAACCGGTGGCCCCGTACGTGTCCCTGCGGCATGTGCCGTTCGACTCGGCGGGCGACGCCGCGACCGCCATCGCCCAGATCTGCCGGGACCGTGCCTACCAAGGGGAGCCGGTGGATTTCTGCGACGGCACCCTGTTCGAACCACACGACATCTTCCTGACCCTCGGTCGGTATGCCGACCAGGCGCCGCACGGAGTCAGCGACTACACCGGGCGCCGGATCTACTACCGCAGCATCGGGGAACGGCACACCGACACGCTGACGATGCACGACTACCTGTGGCGCTGGGACACCGACTGGTTCTGGTGCTCAGGGGCATTCGGCGTGCAGAACCGGTGGGTGCGCCCGCTGGTGCCGCGGCGGCTGCTCCGCAGCGACACGTACTGGAAGATCGTTGCCTTCGAAAGCCGGCACGGCTGGTACGCCGGGTACGAGCGTCGCCGCGGTCGACCGGCGCGCGAGCGGGTGATCCAGGACATCGAGGTTCCCCTCTCGCGCCTGCCGGAGTTCCTGGGCTGGTTCGACCGGGAAATCGGGATGCGCCCGGTGTGGCTATGCCCGTTGAGCGCCCATGACCCACCCGACGACTGGCCGCTCTACCGGATGGATCACGCCGAGCCGTGGGTCAATGTCGGCTTCTGGGGCACGGTGGCCCTGTCACCGGGCCAGGATGTCAGCCACCACAACCGCTTGATAGAGGCGGAAGTGGAACGTTTAGGTGGTCGAAAGTCGCTGTACTCGAGCGCTTTCTACGAACCGGACGAGTTTTGGCGGATCTACAACGGAGCCGCGTACGAGTTACTGAAAAAAAAGTACGACCCGGATGGTCGGCTACTCGATCTCTACGACAAGGCGGTGCGAGCGAGGTGAACCACATCGTGAGCGGCAGCGTGCCGGTAGCCGAGGTCTTGACGGCGGTGATCGGCTCGCCCCGGCTGCACGTCAGCGCCTATGACGGCAGCACGTCCGGGCCGGTGGATGCCCCGATCCGAGTGCTCGTGCGCAGCGAGATGGCGATGCGCTACCTGGTCGCCTCACCCGGTGAACTGGGGCTTGCCCGCGCCTACGTCACCGGTGAGATCGACGTCGAAGGCGACCTCTACACCGGGCTCAAGGCCATCGCCGAACGCCCCTCGCTGGGCGGCCTGTCGCTACCCGAAAAGGTGCAGCTGCTGCGCTCGCTCGGAGCCGGGGTGCTGATCCCGGCGCCGGTCCCCGCCCAAGAAGTCATCGCCGGCACCCGGCTGACCAAGACGGTGGCGGCGGTGCGCAAGCACACCAAGGCCAGGGACCGGGCGGCGATCAGCCATCACTACGACGTTTCCAACCGCTTCTACACCTGGGTCCTCGGCCCGTCGATGGCCTACACGTGTGCCGCCTATCCGTTCCCGGACGCGACGCTGGAGCAGGCGCAGGAGGAAAAATTCGATCTGGTCTGCCGCAAGTTGGCACTCGCCCCCGGCAAGCGGCTGCTGGATGTCGGCTGCGGCTGGGGCGGGATGGTCCGGCACGCCGTCAAGCACTACGGGGTTCAGGCCCTGGGGGTGACCCTGTCGCGGCAGCAGGCGGAGTGGGGGCAAAAGGCCGTTGCTGAAGAGGGGCTGGGGCAGAACGCCGAGATCCGTTGGAGCGATTACCGGGACGTGCCGGAAGCCGGCTTCGACGCCGTCTCGTCGATCGGACTGACCGAACACATCGGGCGCTCGCAGCTCGCGCCGTACTTCCGCTTCCTGCACTCCCGCCTTCGCGACGGCGGCCGGCTGCTCAATCACTGCATCATGCGGCCCACCAACACCGAGGCCCCGATCACGCGACGCGGCTTCATCAACCGCTACGTCTTCCCGGACGGCGAATTGCTCGGTTTGGGCACCATTGTCACGACGATGCAGGACAACGGCTTCGAGGTACGCCACGACGAGAACCTGCGCGAGCACTATGCGCGGACGTTGGCGGCCTGGGGGGCCAACCTGGAGGCGCACTGGGACGAGGCCGTCGCCGAGGTCGGGTTGGGAACTGCCCGGGTCTGGCGGCTCTACATGGCCGGCTCCCGGCTCGGTTTCGACCGGAACGACCTGCAGCTGCATCAGGTACTGGGGGTGAAAACGCCCAGCGGCGGAGAAATCGACTTCCCGCTGCGGGCGGAGTTCCCGCGCACCCGGCCACTGCCGGGCTGAGCCGCCGCTCCCGACCGAGCGCCGCTCCCCGCCCACACTGGCGCTCCCCGCCCGAGCCGCTGCTCCCCCTCGAGCCCTCCCCAGCAAACTCCCAGCCGGATGGAGGGTCACCTCCCAGCCGATTTGGGCACGGTAGGGACATGCCGGTCCTGTCCCTGCCGATCCCCCGCTTGCCGCGCCGTCGGCCGGACGCATCGACCGGCCGCACCAGCGCACCCGAGACCCGGGCGGTGCAGCTCCGGGGGCTGCTCACCCTCGGGCGGGCGCAGCTGGCCCGGGCGCCGTTGACCGTCGGCTACCTGGTGTTGCTGGCGGTCACCACCTTGATCCAGCTGGGCGTCAGTGGCTCCACCCGGCAGGCGCTGCTGGCCGGCTCCTCCACCGATGTGCTGCACCTGGGCGCTGTGCCGGCCCGGGTGCTGGTGGCCAGCGCGCTGTGGCTGCCTGATCTCGACTGGTTCCAGACGCTGGCCCTGTTCGCGCTGGTGCTGGCGCCGGTGGAGGCCCGGCTGGGCACCCGCCGGATGCTCGTGATCTTCCTGACCGGCCATGTGCTGGCCACGTTGCTGACCGAACTGCCGGTTGCCGCGGCCGTGGCGGTCGGGCACCTGCCGGTCAGCTCCCGTGCCCGCCTGGATGTGGGCGTGAGTTACGGCTTGTGGACCGTCTACGCGGTGCGGGTCTGGCTCAGCCGCCACGGCGCGGTGCGGACGCTGCTCGTCCTGGGTGCCGTCGTCGACGTACTCATCCCGTTGCTGCGCGACCCGGAGGTCACCACCTGGGGCCATCTCGCCTCGCTGGGCACCGGGGGCGTCATCGTGCTGCTGTTGCGGGCCCGCCGCCGGCCGCGCCTCCAGCCGGCGATGCCGCACCCGATCGAGGAGCTCGCCCTCGCCGGATAGGGCAGGCCAGCCGCCTGCCGGGCACCCGCCGGTTCGCCGCGAGGCGGGCTCAGCCACACTGCCTTTCGCGATGGGTCTGCCCGGTGGGCCACTCGCCGCCCGATCGGCACCGGACCTGAGGTGATGACCACGACGACCCGGCCCGCTCCGCGCCGCTCCCTGCCCCGCCTGCCCCTGGCCCGGTCGGTCCGCCGGCTGCCGCTGGCCGGCCCGGTGCTCCGTCAGGTGGGTGACGCGGCCGACGCCACCCGGGTCCTGGCCCGGGCCGGCCTGCTGGCGCCGGTCCGCGCCGACCGGCTGCTGGGGATGATGCTGTCGCTGCGGTACGGGTTGACACCCGCCGCCGGCTACGCGGCCTGTGCAGCGCGCCACCCCGCCGCGCTCGCCCTGATCGATGACGAGGGCGCGCTCACCTTCGCCGAGGTCACCCAAGCCAGCGACGAGCTCGCCGCCGGCTACGCGGCCCGCGGGCTCGGCCCCGGTACCAGCGCCGGCCTGCTGGCCCGAAACGGCCGCGGGTTTCTGGTGCCGCTCGTGGCGCTGGCCAAGACCGGCGCGGACATCGTGCTGCTCAACACCGGGATGGCGGGCCCGCAGCTGGCCGAGGTCATCGAGCGGGAGCGCATCGTCGCGGCGGTCTGCGATGAGGAGTTCGCGGCCGCACTGCCGCCGGCGTTGACCCGGCTGCCCGCGGCGGCACCGGCGGATCCGCGCACGCCCGCCTTCCGGCCGCCGCGGAGCACCGGGAAGATCATCGTGTTGACGTCGGGCACCACCGGGGTGCCGAAGGGTGCCGCGCGCGGGGTGTCCGGGCTGGGCCCGGCCATCGCGATGCTCGGCGCCATCCCGTTCCGGGCCCGGCAGCGGACCGTTCTACCGGCGCCGCTGTTTCACGCCTGGGGGATGGCCAACCTCGGCCTGGCCATGCTGCTGGGCTCCACGGTGGTGCTGCACCGGCGCTTCGACCCCGGTCAGGTCATGGCCGATGTCGCCCGGCATCGCGCGAGCACGATCGCGGCGGTGCCGGTGATGCTGCAGCGCATCCTGGAGGCCGGCGGTGATCACGACACCTCCAGCCTGCGGGTCGTCGCGGTCAGCGGCTCGGCGTTGCCGGCGACGCTTGCCGAGTCCTTCCAGGACCGGTACGGCGATGTCCTGTACAACCTTTACGGCTCGACGGAGGTCGGTTACGCCACCATCGCCGGACCGCGTGACCTGCGGGCGGACCCCGCCACCGCCGGCCGGGTGCTGCGCGGCGTGACGGTCACGCTGGTCGACGACCAGGGCCGGGAAGTCGGTGCCGGCGACAGCGGACGGGTCTTCGTCGGCAGCGAAATGGCCTTCGAGGGCTACACCGGGGGCGAGGACAAGCTGCGCCTCGGCGCCCTTGTCTCCACCGGGGACACCGGCCATTTCGACGCCGCCGGACGGCTGAGGATCGACGGCCGCGATGACGACATGGTCGTCAGCGGCGGGGAGAATGTGTTCCCGGGAGAGGTGGAGGACGTGATCGCCGCGATGCCCGGCGTCCGTGACGTGGCGGTGGTGGGCGTTCCCGACGAGCGGTTCGGGCAGCGCCTCGCGGCGTTCGTGGTCGCCGAGGGCGTGAGCGCCGACGCCGTGCAGGCGCACGTCAAGTCCCGGCTCGCGTCGTACAAGGTGCCGCGGGAGGTCACGTTCTGCCGGCAGCTGCCACGCAACGCCACCGGCAAGGTTCTGCGCGGCCAGTTGCAGGAGGGGACACTGGAGGGGTGAGCGTCGCCCCTATCGCGCCCGACATCGAGCGGGTCAGCAGGCCGGAGCAGGCCACCGATGAGGTCTTCGACCTGTCTCGCCCCTGGGTAGCGATCGTCTGGAATGACCCGGTGAACTTGATGTCCTACGTCGTGTACGTGCTGCAGAAACTGTTCGGCTACAGCCGGGAGAAGGCCACCGCCTTGATGTTGGACGTGCATCACAAGGGCCGGGCGGTGGTCTCGGCGGGCAGCCGCGAGCAGATGGAGGCCGATGTGGCCCGGCTGCATGCGGCGGGGCTGTGGGCGACCCTCCGGCAGGACGACTAGATGAGCCGGGCCGCCTTCCGCGCGGACGACGACGGGGCGGTGACGGTCCGGTTGCCGTCGTGGCTGCGCCGGTTGCTCGCCGAGCAGCTCGCCGACCTGGACCGGCTGCTCGCCGACAACGACCCGACCACTGCTCCCGCCGGCGGCGACCCGGCCGGCGGCGACGGGGCCGGTGACCCGGCCGGCGCGGGCGCGGATCCGCTGGCCGCGATCACCGGGCTGACCGGCGCGGACGGGTCGCCGCCGGAAGACCCGGTACTGCGGCGCCTGCGGCCGGCCGGCTACGCCGAGGATGCCGACCCGGAGGCGAGCCGGGAGTTCCGCCGGTTCACCGAGGCTGATCTCGCCGCGGTGCAGCGGGCCCGGATCGCCACCGTCCGGGAGACCGTGCTGGCCGGGGACCGGGTGCAGCTCGATCCCGAGCAGGCGCAGGCCTGGCTGGGGGCGCTGAACGACCTGCGGCTGGCCCTGGGCACCCGGCTCGGGGTGAGCGAGGACCTGGCCGCCGAACCCGGCCCCGAACATCCCCTCGCCGGCAGCTACGAGCTCTACCACCTGCTGGGGGCGCTGCAGCATCAGCTGCTGGTGGCGCTCGGCGCCCCGGACGAGTTCTGAGCCGGCCGGTAGCCTGATCCGGTGCTCGAGCTTCCCCGCGACCTGTTCGAGGCGATGATCGCCCACGCCCGGCGGGATCACCCGGATGAGGCCTGCGGCGTGCTGGCCGGGCGGGCCGGCCAGCCGGCCCGCATCATCCCGATGGCCAATGCGGAGCGGTCCCCGACGTTCTACCGCTTCGACGCGATGGAGCAGCTGCGGGTCTGGCGGGAGATGGACGCCGCCGACGAGGAACCGGTCGTGATCTATCACTCGCACACCGCGACCGAGGCCTACCCGTCCCGCACCGACATCTCGTTCGCCGCCGAGCCGGACGCCCACTACGTGCTGGTCTCGACCAGGCCGGAGCTGGGGGAGGCGGCTGAGGTGCGCTCCTTCCGGATCCTGGCGGGTGTGGTCGACGAGGAACCCGTCCGGGTCCTGGATTAGCCGGGGCCTGCGCCAGCGTTGAACCGGGAAACCCAACCGCCTTACCGACAGGAGAGCGACCTACATGGCTATTGAGGTGCGGATCCCCACGATCCTGCGGAGCTACACCGGCGGCGCGAAGGCGGTAGACGGAGCCGGTGACACGCTCGACTCGCTGCTCACCGATCTGGACGGCAAGCATCCGGGGCTGCGCGGCCGCCTCGTCGCCGACGACGGGGCGTTGCACCGGTTCGTCAACGTGTACGTCAACGACGAGGATGTCCGTTTCCTCGGCGGCTTGCAGGCACCGCTCGGAGACGGGGATTCGGTGACGGTGCTGCCCGCTGTCGCAGGCGGCGCGTCGTAACCCATGCGCTTCGACAACCTGCTCGAGTCCGTCGGCCGCACGCCGCTGGTGGGGCTGCCGACGCTGTCGCCGTCCCCCGACGTGCGGCTGTGGGCCAAGCTCGAGCAGGACAACCCCACCGGGTCGATCAAGGACCGGGCCGCGTTGGCCATGATCGCGGCCGCCGAGAAGGAGGGTCGGCTCTCGCCCGGCTGCACCGTGCTGGAGCCGACCAGCGGGAACACCGGCATCTCGCTGGCGATGGTGTGCAAGCTGCGCGGCTACCGGCTGATCTGCGTTATGCCGGAGAACACCTCGATCGAGCGGCGCCAGCTGCTGGGCATGTACGGCGCGGAGATCGTGGCCTCGCCGGCCGCCGGCGGCTCCAACGAGGCGGTGGCCGTCGCCAAACGGATGGCGAGCGACAACCCCGACTTCGTCATGCTCTACCAGTACGGGAACCCCGCGAACGCGCTGGCGCACTACGAGGGCACCGGGCCCGAGCTGCTCGAAGACCTGCCGACCATCACCCATTTCGTCGCCGGCCTCGGGACGACCGGCACGCTGATGGGCACCGGGCGCTACCTGCGCGAGAAGGTGCCCGGCATCCGCATCGTCGCGGCCGAACCGCGGTACGGCGAGCTGGTGTACGGCCTGCGCAACATCGACGAGGGTTTTATCCCGGAGCTCTACGACCCGGCGCTGCTCACCTCCCGCTTTTCGGTCGGCCCGCGGGAGGCGCTACGCCGGACCCGGCAGCTGGTCGAGCAGGAAGGGATCTTCGCCGGGATCTCCACCGGAGCCATCCTGCATGCGGCACTGGGGGAAGCCGCGAAGGCGGTCCAGGCGGGGCAGCGCGCCGACATCGCCTTCGTCGTGTGTGACGGCGGTTGGAAATATCTGTCCACCGGCGCCTACGCGGGCACGCTGGAGGAGGCCGAGGCGGCGCTGGAAGGCCAGCTCTGGGCCTGACCCGGCCCGGCGCGCGGACCGTACCCGGCAGCGCGCCGTACCCTCCCGACGTGCGGGACCTGCCGATCGGAATGTTCGACAGCGGTGTGGGCGGACTCACCGTGGCCCGGGCGATGCTCGATCAGCTGCCGCACGAACCGCTGCTCTACCTCGGCGACACCGCGCGCGCCCCCTACGGGCCGCGGCCGCTGGCCCAGGTCCGTGCCTTCGCGCTGGAGGCCATGGACGCGTTGGTGCACCGCGGGGTGAAGATGCTCGCCATCGCCTGCAACAGCGCCAGCTCGGCGTGTCTGCGGGACGCCAGGGAGCGGTACGACGTACCCGTGGTGGAGGTCATCCTGCCGGCGGCGCGGCGCGCGGTGGCGGCGACCCGTAACGGCCGCGTCGGGGTAATCGGCACGGCGGTCACCGTGGCCAGCCGGGCCTACGACGATGCGTTCGCCGCCGCGCCGCAGCTGCAGGTGATCAGCGCGGCCTGCCCCCGGTTCGTCGACTTCGTCGAGCGCGGGGTGACCACCGGCCGGCAGCTGCTCGGGCTGACCCAGTCCTATCTGGAACCGCTGCTCACCGCCGACGTGGACACCCTCGTCCTGGGCTGCACCCACTATCCGCTGCTCACCGGCATGCTGGGGCTGGTGGTCGGGGACGGGGTGACGCTGGTCTCCAGCGCCGACGAGCTGGCCAAGGACGTCTACCGCACCCTGGTGGCGCACGACCTGCTGCGGGACGTGGACGCGCCGGCCCCCGTGCACCGGTTCCTGGCCACCGGTGACCCGCAGTCCTTCACCCGGCTGGGACACCGGTTCCTGGGACCCGAACTGTCGGTCACCGAGTCGATGGCGGTCCGGGCGTGAACCTGACCGTGCTGGGCTGTTCGGGCACCTTCCCCGGGCCGCGCTCGGGGTGCAGCGCCTATCTGGTGGAGCAGGCGGGTTTCCGGCTGATGCTCGATTGCGGGTACGGCGCGGTAGGGGCGCTGCAACGCCACGGTGGCCTGCTCGACCTGGACGCCGCCGTCATCACCCACCTGCATGCCGACCATTGCATCGACCTGGTCGGCTACGCCTACGCCCGGCAATACCACCCGACCGAGTCGCCCCCCCGGCTTGCCGTGTACGGCCCGGCCGGGACCCGCGACCGGATCTGCCTGGCGGTGGATTCGGGACGGGCCGACTGGCTCGATGACGTGTACGACTGGCGGCACCTGGGCGGTCAACCGATCCGGGTCGGTCCGTTCACGATCACCCCGTGGCGGACCGCGCACCCGATCGAGTGCTACGCGCTGCGGGTCGAGGCGGGCGGCCGGACGCTGGCCTACTCCGCGGACACCGGGCCGTGTGCGGCGCTGGTGGAGGTGGCCCGGGACGCCGACGCGTTCTTGTGCGAGGCCAGCTTCGTCGAGACCCAGCACAACCCGCCGGGCATCCACCTCACCGGGCTGCAGGCCGGCCGGGCGGCGAGCGACGCGGGCGCCCGCCAGCTGCTGCTCACCCATCTGGTGCCCTGGCATGACGAGGCGCAGGTGCTGGCCGAGGCCAAGGACGGCTTCGCCGGGCCGCTGGCGCTGGCCCGCGACGGGGTCACCTACCCGGTCTGACCGGCCTCAAGTAGCCTGCCGCACCGTGACGCGACCCGACGGCCGGACCCCCGATTCCCTACGCCCGGTGACGATCACCCGCGGCTGGCAGGCGCACGCCGAAGGCAGCGTTCTGATCGAATTCGGGCAGACCCGGGTGCTGTGCAGCGCCAGCGCCACCGAGGGCGTGCCGCGCTGGCGCAAGGGCAGTGGCCTGGGCTGGGTCACCGCGGAGTACGCCATGCTGCCGCGGGCGACGCACACCCGCAACGACCGGGAATCGGTGAAGGGCAAGGTCGGCGGCCGGACCCATGAGATCAGCCGGCTCGTCGGGCGGGCCCTGCGCGGGTGCATCGACTTGAAGATCCTCGGGGAGAACACCATCGTGCTGGACTGCGACGTGCTGGTCGCCGACGGCGGCACCCGGACGGCGGCGATCACCGGCGCGTACGTGGCGCTCGCCGACGCCTGCGCGCACCTGCAGCGCCCCGGAGCGCTCAGCACCAGCATCAGCGCGGTCAGTGTCGGCATCATCGACGGCGAACCGCGCCTGGACCTGTGTTACGCCGAGGACGTCAGGGCCGAAACCGACATGAATGTGGTCGCGACCGGCGCCGGTGAACTCATCGAGGTGCAGGGCACCGCGGAGGGGAAGCCGTTCCGCCGGGACGAACTCGACGCGCTGCTGGACCTCGCGCTGGCCGGGTGCATCCAGCTCGCGGACGCCCAGCGCGCGGCGCTGACCGCGCCCCGCCCCCACCCCACGCCGATGGCCTGATGCCCGATCCGGTCGCGGTCGTCCTGGCGACCCGCAACGCGGGGAAGGTCAGCGAGCTGCGCCGGATCCTTGCCGAAGCCGGGGCGGGCGTGCGGCTGATCAGCCTCGCCGACGTGACGCCGTACGACGAGCCCGTCGAGACGGGCGCCACCTTCGCGGCGAACGCGCTGCTGAAGGCGCACGCCTGTCTCGTGGCCACCGGCCACGCCGCGGTGGCCGATGACAGCGGCCTGAGCGTCGAGGCGTTGGGCGGCATGCCCGGCGTGCTGTCCGCCCGCTGGTCGGGGCGGCACGCTGACGACGCCACCAATCTGGCGCTGGTTCTCGATCAGCTTGCCGACGTGCCGGCCGACCGGCGGGCGGCGGCGTTCGTGTGCGCGGCGGCCTACGTCGCGGCCGACGGGACTGAGCACGTTGTGGAGGCCCACTGGGACGGCCAGCTGACCCGGGAACCGCGCGGGCAGAACGGGTTCGGCTACGACCCGATCTTCATCCCGCGGGGGGAGAGGCGGACCAGCGCCGAGCTGACCGCGGCGGAGAAGGACGCGGTCAGCCA
>DASYGP010000134.1:0-4909 GCA_035999615.1 Mycobacteriales bacterium | reverse complement strand
GTCCCGTGGTAGAGCCCCCAGGCCAGGAAGGTCCAGTTCGCGCCGTGCCACAGGCCGGTGAGGGCGAACACGACGTACAGGTTGCGGTAGGTCGCCGCGGACGAGCCGCGGTTGCCGCCCAGCGGGATGTAGAGATAGTCCCGGAACCAGCGGGACAGGGACATGTGCCAGCGCCGCCAGAAGTCGGTGATGGACACCGCGCTGTAGGGCCGGGCGAAGTTTTCCGGCAGCTGGAAGCCGAACATGCGGCCCAGCCCGATGGCCATGTCGGAGTAGCCGGAGAAATCGAAGTAGATCTGCACGGTGTACGCCAACGCCCCGACCCAGGCCGTGGGCGTGTTCAGCATGTGGTAATCGCTGCCGAACACGGTGTTCGCGATGGGCGCGACGGAGTCGGCGATCACGACCTTTTTCGCCAGGCCCAGCGCGAACCGCGGAAATCCCGCGGCGATGTCGTCGATCCGATGCTGCCGGACCTCGGTGAGCTGCTCGCTGATCTCGTGGTAGCGCACGATCGGTCCGGCGATCAGCTGCGGGAACATCGCGATGTAGGTGACGAAGGTCAGCGGGTGGCGCTGCGCGGGCCGGCTGCCCCGATAGACGTCGACGACGTAGCTCAGGTGGTGGAAGGTGAAAAAGGAAATCCCGATCGGCAGCACGATGTGCAGGACCGGCGCGATGTGGGTCAGGTGCTGCAGCTGCCGGCTGGCGAAGTCGGCGTACTTCCACACCATCAGCGCACCCAGGTCGAAGGCGATCGCCGCGATCAGGACCCCGGCACGCAGCCGGGGCCGCTGCTTGGCCCAGCCGCTGTCCACGGCCAGCCCGGCCGAGAAGTTCGCCAGCATGCAGGCCAGCAGCAGCAGCAGGAACACCCCGCCGCCGGCCGCGTAGAAGACCAGGCTCGCGATGCCGAGGACACCGTTGCGCCAGCGGGCCGGGAGTACCAGGTAGACCACCAGCGTGGCTGGCAGGAAATACCACAGGAACGTGGGCGACGCGAAGGACAAGAACGCCCCGTCCCTTCACTACCCGATGAGGCCGACCGACCCGTGCGGCAGGAAGTCTACGGGGTGCAGCACGGCCCGGCGTCCCGCCAGCCGCCGCTCAGCCCTGCTCGGGGTCCAGCTGCAGCGAGACCGAGTTCAGGCAGTAGCGCTGCCCGGTGGGCGCGGGTCCGTCGTCGAACAGGTGGCCCAGATGCCCACCGCAGCGACCGCAGACCACCTCGGTGCGGACCATGAAATGACTGTGATCCGGGCGCTCGACGATGGCCCCGGGGGTGATCGGCGCATAGAAGCTCGGCCAGCCGGAGCCGGAATGGAACTTGGTGTCGCTGCGGAACAGCGGATTGCCGCACGCCGCGCACTTGTACAGACCGGGGTCCTCCGTGTCGGTGTAGGCCCCGGTGAAGGCTGGCTCGGTCCCGGCGCGGCGCAGCACCGCGTACTGCTGAGGGGTCAGCTCGGCCCGCCACTGCTCGTCGGTCTTGGCGACCTCGAACGACGTCGTCGTCCCACTGTCCATGGCGGAGCCTCCTTTGCGAAAAAGACGGGTAAGCACGCAGGGTAGAGCCGCGCCGCGGGCCCAGGCATTCCAGCGCAGGTGACGGGAAGCGGACCCGTCACCGAACCGTTAGCGTTTCCCGCAGCCCTCGCACCCGAACGATGAGAACGCATGGAGGTAGGCATGGCGGCTGCACTCGACGGCAAGGTGGCGCTGGTCACCGGGGCGTCATCCGGGATCGGGGAGGCGACGGCGATCGCGCTGGCCGGGCAGGGCGCGACGCTGGCGATCGCCGCCCGGCGGACCGACCGGTTGCAGGCCCTGTCCCGCAAGCTGCTCGAGGCGGGCAGCAAGGTGATCGTGCTGGAACTTGATGTCACCGACGAGGCGGCCTGCCGCAGCGCCGTGGCGCGCACGGCGAGCGAGCTGGGCGGCTTGGACATCGTGGTCAACAACGCCGGGGTGATGCTGCTCGGACCGATCGTGGACGCCGACGTCAGCGACTGGACCCGGATGCTGCACACCAACGTGCTCGGACTGATGTATGTCACCCACGCCGCGCTGCCGCACCTGCTGGAGGGCGGCGGGGACATCGTCAACGTCAGTTCGGTGGCCGGCCGGGTGGCCCGCCTCGGCTCCGGTGTGTACAACGCCAGCAAGTTCGCGGTGAACGCGTTCAGCGAATCGTTGCGTCAGGAGGTCACCGCCCGGGGGGTGCGGGTGACCTTGGTCGAGCCCGGGGCGGTGGCGACCGAGCTGACCGACCACATCACGCACGCCGCGAGCAGGGAGCAGAGCAAGGGTTTCGTCCGGGGCATCCGTCCGCTGCACAGCGAGGACATCGCGGCGGCGGTCTTGTACGCGGTGACCCAGCCACCGCACGTGGCCATCAACGAAATCCTCGTCCGCCCGACCGACCAGGAACGCTGAGTCCGCGGCGGTGGCCGCTTCCCCGTTCGTCGAGCTGGAGATCGACACCCCGACCGGGGTGCGGACCGTGAAGGTGACCAACCCGGACAAGACGTACTTCGCCGGGCTGCCCGACGGGCAGGGCCGCAAGCTGGATCTGGTCCAGTACTACCTGGCGGTGGATGCCGGCGTCGTCAACGCGTTGCGGGATCGGCCCACCGTGCTCAAACGGCACCCGGACGGGGCGGACGGCGAAGCGATCTATCAAAAGCGCGTCCCCGAGCACCGGCCGCCGTGGATCGAGACCGCGCTGGTCACCTTCCCGTCCGGCCGGCACGCCTACGAGCTGTGCGTCACGGATGTCGCCGCGGTGGCCTGGGCGGCCAACCTGGGCACGCTGGACTTCCACCCGTGGCCGTCCCGGCGCGACGACACCGAGCACCCCGATGAGCTGCGGATCGACCTGGATCCGCAGCCGGGGACCGATTACGCGGATGTCGTCGCGACGGCGTTGGAGTTGCAGCCACTGCTCGATGAACTGGGGTTGGTCAGCTGGCCGAAGACCTCGGGGAGCAAGGGGCTGCACGTTTACGTCCGACTGGCCGCGGGCCGGTACACCTTCACCGACTGCCGGCATGCGGTGTTGGCCATCGGCCGCGAGCTGGAGCGCCGCCGGCCCGAGCTGATCACCACCGCGTGGTGGAAGGAGGAGCGCGGCGAGCGGGTGTTCGTCGACTTCAACCGGATGGCCCGCGATCAAACGATCGCCTCGGCCTACAGCGTGCGGGCCCGGCCGCAGGCGACGGTGTCCGCGCCGCTGAGCTGGGCGGAGGTCCCCGACGCGCGGATCGGGGATTTCACGATCGCGTCGATGCCCGCGCGGTTCGCCGAGTTGGGTGACGTGCACGGGGGGATGGACCAGGCCCCCTGCACCCTCGACGCGGTCGTCGAGCTGGCCGAACGCGATCGGCGCGACCGCGGGCTGGGTGACGCGCCGTATCCGCCGAACCATCCGAAGATGCCGGGCGAACCGCTGCGAGTCCAACCAAGCCGTCGTAAGCGCCTGACCAGCGAAAACGGGGGTATCTGACCCCGCGTGTTGGTGAGCATAGCGCTCACTCGCCGTATAACCTAGTCACATGCCAGCACCGGTGATAGGGCGTGTCGGGCCGCCTCCTGAGCGCCTCGACGACCTCGCCGCGGTGTTCAGCCGTCATCTGCGGGCCGAGGGCTGCGCCCCGCGCACCGTGGTGCTCTACAACCAGGCCATCCGCTTTTTCACCGACTGGCTCACCGCCAACGACCGGCCGCTGACCACCGAGTCGATGACTCGACGCGCCCTCGAGGCCCACCTGGCGGACCTGGCCGACCGGGTCGGACCCAACACCGTTCGGACCCGGTTCCGCGGCCTGCGCCGGTTCGCCCGCTGGTTGGCGCTCGAGGGGGAGCTGCCGGGCAACCCGCTGGACGGGGTGAAGCAACCCATCGCGCCCGAAGCCCCGGTGCCGATCCTCACCGACGAGGAGGTCGCCCGGCTGCTCAAGGCCTGCGCCGGCACCGACTTCGTGGCCCGCCGCAACGAGGCCATCATCCGGCTGTTCCTGGACACCGGGATGCGCATTTCAGAGATGGTCGGGCTCAGCATCGAGGACGTCGACCTCGACCTGGAGGTCGCTCACGTCATCGGTAAAGGCTCCCGGCGCCGTGCCTGCCCGTTCGGCCCGAAGACGGCCCGGGCGCTGGACCGCTACCTGCGCCAGCGCCGCAACCACAAGCTCGCCGCCCGTCCGGCGCTGTTCCTGGGCCAACGCGGCCCGCTGAGCCGGGACGGCATGGATGAGCTGCTGCGGGTGCTCGCCGCCAAGGCCGAGGTGGACGGGCTACACGCGCACCGCTTCCGGCACACCTTCAGCCACCGGTGGCTCGCCGCCGGCGGCCAGGAGCGGGACCTGATGCGGCTCAACGGTTGGCGCTCGCCGGAGATGCTTTCCCGCTACGCCTCCTCGACCGCGGATGTGCGGGCCCGGGAGGCGCACCGGCGGATGGGACTGGGGGAGAAGCTGTGACTACCGAGAACATCTTCCTGCCCCTCCCTTGGATGCACTCGAGGGTTGGTTTCGTCGTCGCTTCCATCGTCTGCGCTGCTTGCGGGCGTCGCCGGTTGGCTGATGTCCGCCGCGACAAGACAGGCGTGGATCGGCTCGTGCAACCTGATCGAGGCGCCGGCCTCTATCTCATGCGGATACGGCTACGACCGGGTCATGCCACCCTGGCTATGCCCGAGGTGGCCTGCCGCATTTCCGCGCTGCCCGATCCGGTGGTCCTCCATTGTAGGAAGCACGGTCTGCGCGAAGTTGAGCACAGCGTGTTGTCCGCGCACCTGCGCGTAGCGACGGCGACTCGGCCGCGTGTCATTCCCGCGATCCCGCCTGCATAGCATTTACGCTTTGCTCTAGTTGTCCGGCCGGAACTGTGTTCCGCGGGCGGGGATGGG
>DASYGP010000119.1:0-31152 GCA_035999615.1 Mycobacteriales bacterium | reverse complement strand
GGTCCTACCGGTCCTACGGGTCCTACCGGTCGAGCCGGACCGATCTAGTAGTGGCCGCCCATGCCCATCGGGTCAATGCCGACGAGTTCCTCGGTGTGCGTGTTGTTGCCTCGGTAGTGCTCGAACAGCAGGCCGGACAGCGTGAACAGCAACGCCGCTGCTCCAATGAAGGTGATCCACAAGCCGAAAATGATGCCGAGGAAGGCGGTGTTGACCGAAAATGCCATCCCCACCGGCCATACACTCCCTGGGCTAAAGTGCGCCAGGTCACCCGAGCCTTCGCTGATGTCGGCGTCCCCCCGGTCCTCGGGTCGAGGACCGGTCCTCCGGGCGGTGTAGGACAGGTAGAAACCGGACAAGCCGCCTAGGCCTGCGGCCAGCGCAATGCAGGTCGTGCCTGTCGGATCATGTGACATGTACCAGTAGACGACATCGACGATCACCAGAAAGATCGCGATGAAGCCGAATACGTAGCCCTCGACCTTGCCCATCGTGGTCCTTCCCTACCGCAGTGCCGTCGTCGCGTGCGCGTCGTCGCGTCTGGCGACGTGCGGGTAGTGCAGATCGAACGCGGGACGCTCCGAGCGGATCCGCGGCAAGGACAGGAAGTTGTGCCGAGGAGGCGGGCAGGTTGTCGCCCACTCCAACGAGTTTCCATGGCCCCAGGGATCGTCGGTATTCACCTGCAAACCTGAGCGGTGCGTTTTCCAGACGTTCCAGAAGAACGGGAACATCGACACGGCAAGGATCACGGCGCCCAATGACGAGACCGTGTTCAAGGTGGCGTACTGCGGATCGTAGGAGACATACCGGCGCGGCATGCCCTTGATGCCGAGCCAGTGCTGCACCAAGAACGTCACGTGGAAGCCAATGAACAACAGCCAGAAATGGACCTTGCCGATCCGGTCGTCAAGCATCTTGCCGGTGAACTTCGGCCACCAGTAGTAGAAGCCAGCGAAGGTGCCGAACACCGCCGTGCCGAACAGCACGTAGTGCATGTGAGCCACGACGAAGTAGGAGTCAGTCACGTGGAAGTCGATGGGCGGCGCGGCGAGCAGAACTCCGGTGAGCCCTCCGAACAGGAAGGTGATCAAGAATCCCAGACTGAACAGCATGGGCGTCTCGAAAGTAATGGACCCTCGCCACATAGAGCCGATCCAGTTGAAGAACTTCACTCCGGTCGGTACCGCGATCAGGAACGAAAGGAAGGAGAAGAATGGCAATGAGACGGCGCCCGTGGCGAACATGTGGTGCGCCCACACGGTCATCGACAGCGCCCCAATGGAAATCGTCGCGAAGACCAATCCCTTGTACCCGAACAAGGGCTTTCGCGCGAAGACCGGGAAAATCTCGGTAAAGATGCCGAAGAAGGGCAGCGCGACGATGTAGACCTCAGGATGACCGAAGAACCAGAAGAGGTGCTCCCACAGGATCGCCCCGCCGGTGGCCGAATCGAAGATGTGCGCCCCGAAGCGGCGATCGACTTCCAGCGCCAGCAGCGCGGCGCCGAGCACCGGGAAGGCCACCAGCGCGAGCAGCGCCGTCACGAGCATGTTCCAGGTGAAGATGGGCATACGGAACATGGTCATGCCGGGTGCCCGGAGCGTCAGGATCGTCGTGATGAAGTTGACCGAGCCGAGAATGGTGCCCAGGCCGGCCAAGGCCAGCCCAAGAATCCACATGTCCGCGCCGACTTCCGGCGAGAAGATTTGACTGTTGAGCGGCGCATACGCGAACCAACCGAAGGCCGCTGCACCGCCAGGGGTGATGAACCCCGCCAGCACCGTCAAACCGCCAAACAGAAACAGCCAGTAGGCGAACGCGTTCAGCCGCGGGAACGAGACGTCCGGCGAGCCGATCTGCAGCGGGATGATGAAGTTCGCGAACCCGAAGGCCATAGGCGGCGCGAACAGGAACATCATCAAAGTGCCGTGCATCGTGAACAGCTGGTTGTACGTCGAGGGCGAGAGGAAGTCATCGGCCGGTCGGGCCAGTTCGGCCCGCATCAACTCGGCCATCACCCCGGCGGCGAGGAAGAAGAACGAGGCGGTGACCATGTAAAGCACACCGATGCTCTTGTGGTCGGTGGTGGTGAGATAGCCGCGAAGACCGATGCTCTGACGCTTTACCGGTGCGTGCTCATGGCCGCCTGGCTCGCGCGCGCCCGTCGTCGGAGCGGATGTCAGGGTCACGAAAAACTCCCCACAGGCGTGGTCGAAAGCACCCAGTCAGGGACCGGGGCGGTTTGGCCATCGGACTTTTTCTGTTCCAGGAAGCGCTGGTATTCAGCCGGCGACACGACCTTGACCTCGAAGTTCATCCGGGCATGGTCATAGCCGCAAAGCTCCGCGCAGTGTCCGCGGAAGGTCCCCTCCCGCGTGATCTGACTAACCTCCCAGGTGTTCGTTCGCCCGGGTATGACGTCTTCCTTGAACAACAACGCTGGGATCCAGAACGAATGGATCACGTTGTCGCTGTGCTCCTGGAACTGAATCGGGGTGTGACTGGGCAGCACAAGCGTCGGCTCGGTCGTGTTCGACGAGCCCGTGACGAACGCGGCGTCGCCGCTCGGGATACCGGCCTTACTGCTGTCATTCAGATACCGGAAGGTCCAACCCCACTGGAACGCTTCAACGTCGATGACCGTTACACCATGCGAGGCCGGCGCCGCGGTCGTTTTCGTCACGTAAATCTCATCGCGTGCCGTGTAGAAGAACAACGCCACGATGATGACGAAGGGCACGACCGTGTAGAGCATCTCGATCGGAAGGTTGTAGTGCACCTGTTTAGGGAGCTCGTCGCTTCGGCGTCGGTCCCGGACCATCGTGATGATCATCAGTAGCGCGACGAAGCCGCCGACCACACAGGCCGCGATGCAAAACCCGATCCACAGGGTGCGCATCCGCTCGGCCTGAGGGCTGATGCCCTTGGGGAACCCGAAGGAAGGGTCACACGCGGTGGTGCTGAGCGTCAGGGCCAACGCGGGAACCGCATAGCGCACCGCGCGCCACCCACGCCTCGAGCCGGGACCAGGTCTCACCTTCGCGCAGCCTCTCGACGACCCCGTCAGCTTCACGTTCGCGAAGATGGACGGCCCTGACAACGACGCCGCCGAGCCTAACGCAGCAGGGACTGGCGGCACCTGTCGGGGCACGCCGACGCGGGTGCCGCGCAAGTGTGTGAGCGGGTGCCGCGCAAGGTGTGTGATGTTGCCGTGACGAGCGCTGCCACCGGCTACCTGGACTGGGCCTCGACGGCGCCGCTGCATCCCGTTGCCCGGCAGACCTTGCTGGCGGCGATCGACGCGGGCTGGGCCGACCCCGCCCGCCGATACGGCGTCGCTCGCCGGGCCCAGGCAGCCTGGGAGGCGGCCCGCGAGCAGGTCGCGGTCGTCATCGGGGCCCGGGCGGACGAGGTGGGGTTTGCCGCTTCCGGGACGCAGGCGGCGCACGTCGCGGTCCTTGGGGTCGCTCGCGCTCGGCGGCGCGTGGGACCTGACCTGGTGCTCTCCGCGGTGGAGCATTCCTGCCTGCTGCAGGCCGCGGGCCAGGCCGTCTCGGCCGAAGGCCAGGTCGTCACTGTGCCTGTGGACCCCTTGGGCCGGGTCGACGCCGCCGCCTTCCTGCACGCGGCCGGCCGCAATGGGGTGGCCGCGGCCGTGCTGCAGCACGCCAACCATGAGGTCGGCACCCTGCAGCCGGTAGCTGCGGTGGCAGCCGGATGCCAGGACGCGGGTGTCCCGTTGATCGTCGACGCTGCCCAGACGCTCGGACGGTTGGACCCGCCCACCGGCTGGGACCTGCTCGTGGGCAGCGCACATAAGTGGGGCGGTCCGGCCGGCGTGGGGCTACTGGCGATCCGCACTGGCACCCGGTGGCACTCACCGCTGCCCGAGGATGACCGGGGGTTGGTGCCGGGATTCCAGAACGTGCCCGCCGTGCTGGCCGCCGCGGCCGCGCTGCAGGCCCGCGAGGGCGAACGGCACGCGGAGGCCTCGAGGCTCACCGGCCTGGTGGAACGACTTCGCCGCGAGATCCCTCGGCTGGTGACCGACGTGGACATGGTCGGCGATCCTGACCCGGCCGGCAGGGCGCCGCACCTACTGACGTTCTCGGTGCTCTATGTGGCCGGCGAGGCCCTGCTAGGCGAGCTGGACCGGGCCGGCCTCGCGGTCTCGTCCGGGTCGAGTTGCACCTCGTCGGCGCTGGAACCCAGTCACGTCCTGGTGGCCATGGGCGCCCTCACGCACGGCAACATACGGGTCAGCTTCGGCCGCGACAGCAACGACGCTGACGTCGATGCGCTGCTTAGGGCCCTCCCCCCGGCAGTGGCGCGGCTAAGGGCCGGGGGATGACCCCGGAGGGCCCTCTGGCGGACCCGGCCCTGACGCTTGACTGCCGCGGTCAACGGTGCCCGCTGCCCATCATCGTGCTGGCCAAACGGTTACCGGGCGTGCCGATCGGCGCGATGGTGGTGCTGCTCGCCGATGACCCGGCGGCGCGGGCGGACGTGCCCGCCTGGTGCCGCATGCGCGGCCAGCAGTACCTGGGCGAGAGCCGGCCCGGGGCCTTCGAGGTACGGCGCGTTCGCTGAGGAGAGAGGGCTCCGCTCAGGCCGGCAGGACCGGGGCGATCTCGGCAGCGGCTTCCACCCCGTACGCATCGCTGAGCCGGGCCAGCGCAACCTCGCGGTGTACTTCGTACTCCTGGGTGCCGACCGTCTCCAGCACCAATACGGCCAGCAAGCTGCCCAGGCGGGCGCAGGCGGCGAGGCCGGACCCGCCGCCGGACCCGCCGCCGGGCCCCCCGGAACCGGCGAGCCCGGCGAGGCCGGCGAGCAAGCCCGCGCGGAACGCGTCGCCGACTCCAGTCGGGTCGACCTTGGCCGACTCGGGCACCACCGGAACGGTGATAGCCGGCTCCCCCGCGCGCTGTATCTCCACGCCCTTGCTGCCGATCGTCGTCAGCCGCACGCCGACCTGCCCGAGCACCTGCTCATCTGTCCAGCCAGTTTTGCTCGCAAGCAGGTCACGCTCGTAGTCGTTGGTCACCAGATATTCGGCGCCCTGAACGAGCCGCCGCAGCTCCGGGCCGTCCATCCGCGCCAGCTGCTGGCTCGGGTCGGCCATGAACGGGTAGCCAGCGTTCCGGGCCTCATCGGTGTGCCGCAGCATGGCCTCCGGGTCGTTCGGGCTGATCACCACCAAATCGATGGAACCCAACCGCTGGGCCAGCGGAGCCAGCGAAATGTTGCGGGCCTCGCTCATCGCCCCCGCGTAGAAGGAGGCAATTTGGTTGAGCTCCGTGTCGGTCGTACACAAGAACCGTGCGGTGTGCGCCAGCTCGCTGACGTGAACGCTGGCGGTGTCGACACCGTGCTGATCAAGCCAGGCGCGGTAATCGGCGAAGTCCGCTCCGACCGCGCCCACGAGGACCGGTCGGCAGCCCAAAACGCCCATCCCGTAGGCGATGTTGGCCGCGACCCCGCCCCGTCGGATCACCAGCTCATCGACGAGGAAGGACAGGCTCACCTTTTCCAGCGACCCGGCCAGCAGCGAATCCCGGAAGCGCCCGGGGAAGTGCATCAGGTGATCGGTGGCGATGGACCCGGTGAGGACTGTGTTCACATGGCCGGAGACTACCGGCCTGGCTGCTAGTGGAAGGAGTCCCCGCAGGCGCAGGACCCGGTGGCGTTCGGGTTGTCGATCGTGAAGCCCTGCTTCTCGATGGTGTCGACGAAGTCGATCGAGGCGCCGCCCAGGTACGGGGAGCTCATCCGGTCGGTGACGACCTTGACCCCGTCGAAGTCCACGATCACGTCGCCATCAAGGCTCCGCTCGTCGAAGAACAGCTGGTAACGCAGGCCGGAGCAGCCGCCCGGCTGGACGGCGATCCGCAGCGCGAGGTCATCGCGACCTTCCTGCGCGAGCAGGCTCTTCACCTTCGAGGCGGCAATATCGGTGAGCAGCACACCGGTGGTGGGCGGGGCGGTCGTCTCGGTCATATCGGCAAGCTCCCGGAGGTCGGGGTCGGATGGTCGATCACTGACAGCAACGCCATGCATACACGCGCCTGTTCCATCGTAGGTCAGCTGCCTGCTCGTTGCGACCAGCGGCGGCCCACCACTTCGGCCAGGTCGCGCAGGTGCCGGGCCGATTCGGCCAGCGCCGCGGGCAGCCCCACCGCGTCCGCGACCGCGTAGGTCTCGGTGATTCCGTGGGCGGCGGCTTGCCGGCGTCCGACGTGCACCTGGCCGGCTAGGACGAGGCACGGTACGGCGTGCTCGGCGGCCAGCGCCGCCACCGCGCCAGGCGCCTTCCCGCGCAGCGACTGCGGGTCGTAGGACCCCTCGCCCGTCACCACCACCTGCGCCGCCGCGACCCGGTCAGCAAGGTGCAGCGCGTCCAGGACCAGACCGGCGCCGCTGCGTCGTTGCCCGCCGCAGAACAGCAGCGCGAAGCCCAGCCCGCCGGCGGCGCCGGCCCCGGGCATGGCGGCCACCGTCATCGCATCCAGTTTGAGCGCGTAGGCGGCGAGTTCAGCTTCCAGCCGCCGGACCGCGGCCTGGTCGGCTCCCTTCTGCGGGCCGTACACGGCGGAGGCGCCGTGCTCGCCCAGGAGCGGATTGTCAACGTCGGTGGCGGCAATCAACTTCACGCCGGTGAGGCGGGCCGGATCGACCGCGGACAGGGCGCCGCGTCCCCCGTCGTTGGTGCCGGATCCGCCCAATCCGACGACGATGCGGGTGGCACCCGCATCCAGTGCCGCGGTCAGCAGCTGGCCCACGCCCGTGCTGCTCGTGCGCTCCGGGTCACGCTCGCTCGGCGCCAGCAGGTGCAACCCGCAGGCCTGGGCCGACTCGATGTAGGCGGTGCGGATGTCGGTCGAGCTCTGGTGCATGAGCACCGCGGCAGCCGTCGGCCGCCCCAACGGGTCGGCGACCGACAACTGGACCAACTCCCCGCCCAGGGCGGTGTGCAGCACAGCCAGGAATCCCGGGCCCCCGTCGCTGACCGGCGCAAGGTCGAGCACAGCTTCGGGCGCGGCCCGGCGCCAGCCATCGCCGATGGCGGTGGCCGCCTGCGGCGCGGACAACGTGCCCCCGAACGAATCCGGGGCGATGAGGACGCGCACACCCCTATCCTGCGCCCCGCCGCTGCCCGGCGGTCGGCGCCGTACTCCGCAGCGCGGCCTGCGGCACGCGGCTGTGGGAACTCCGCGGCAGACCGCTGCGGCGCGCTCCGCGGCCGTCCGCTGCGGCGCGCTCCGCGGCCGGCCGCTGCGGGAACGCCGCTGCGGGAACTCCGCTGTGGGAACTCCGCTGTGGGAACTCCGCTGTGGGAACATGGTGACCGTGGAGGATTTCCGGTGAGTGCGGTATCGACGGCGGCGCCGGTCGCGGCGCCGGTTCCGCTGCTCCTGCTCGGCAGCCGGCTGGATCCGCGCTCCGAACGCGGCGTGGATTGCCCCGGCGCGTTGCCGGCCGCCTCCGACCCGGAACTCGTCGCCCGGGCCAGCGCCGCGAAGGCCACCTTGGGAGATCGGGTCTTCCTGCTGGGCCACCATTACCAGCGCGACGAGGTCATTCGCTTCGCGGATGTGACCGGCGATTCGTTCCGCCTGGCGCAGCAGGCGGCGGCCCGCCCCGAGGCGGAGTTCATCGTCTTCTGCGGTGTCCACTTCATGGCCGAAAGCGCCGACATCCTGACCGCCGCCCACCAACGGGTGATCCTGCCTGACCTGGCGGCCGGCTGCTCGATGGCGGACATGGCCAGCGCGGTGCAGGTCGAAGACTGCTGGGACGCACTCAGCGACGCCGGCGTGGCCGATGCGACCGTGCCGGTGAGCTACATGAACTCCTCGGCCGCGATCAAGGCCTTCACCGGCCGTCACGGCGGCACGATCTGCACCTCCTCGAACGCGCAGCGCGCGCTGCAGTGGGCCTTCGAGCAGCGGGCGCCGGGCGCCGGCAAGGTGCTGTTCCTGCCTGATCAGCACCTGGGTCGCAACACGGCCGTCCGGCAGCTGGGCCTCACGCTGGAGGACTGTGTGGTCTTCGACCCGCGCCGCGCCGGGGGCGGTCTCACCCCCGAACAGCTCCGCGCCGCGCGGATGATTCTGTGGAAGGGCCATTGCAGCGTGCACGGCCGCTTCACGGTGTCGGCCGTCGATGAGGTGCGCGCCCGGATCCCCGGGGTCCAGGTCATCGCACACCCCGAATGCACGTACGAGGTTACCGGCGCCGCAGACCTGGTCGGGTCGACCGATTTCATCATCAAGACCATCAGCGCGGCGCCGGCGGGGAGCGCGTTCGCGGTCGGCACCGAACTGAACTTGGTTCAGCGGCTGGCCGCGGAGCACCCGGACAAAACGGTGGTGTTCCTGGACCGGACCGTCTGCTACTGCTCCACCATGAACCGCATCGATCTGCCGCACCTGGTGTGGACCCTGGAACAACTGATCACCGGGCAGGTCCCCAACGTGATCACCGTGGAGCCCCGGACCGCGGCCGAGGCACGGACCGCCCTCGAGCAGATGCTGGCGCTGGCGTGAACCCGCTGCGCCGCCGCGTCACGACACCCGCCGAGCCCGCGGATGACCTGGCGTCGGTCGAGGCCAGGGCCGGGGCCAAAGGCAAGGTCACCCCGCGCCGGACCGACGCGCGAGCCGCGCGGGCGGCCACCCGGAAGAAAAGTGTGCCGAAGGGCCGCAAGGAGGCGGCCGCCCGACGCCGGGAGATCCTGCGCGAAACCAAGCAGGCGATGCAATCCACCGATGTGTCCAAGCTGCCCGCCAACGAGCGGGTGCCTGAGCTGGTCTACGTCCGCGACCTGGTGGATTCCCGATTCCACCCGGCCGAGGCCGTCATTTGGGTGATGGTGCTGGTGTTTTTGCTAGGGGCAGTGCCGGTTTACGGGATCCAGTTACTCGCCAACCTGTTCGGGCTGGCCTTCCTGCTGGCCAGCCTGCTGGCCACCTGGCTGCGTTCGGCCGCCATCCAAAAGACCGTGCTGGTCCGCTATCCACGCAGCGCCCAGCGGGTCCGGTTCTACGCGGCTCGCCGGATGCTGTCGCCCCGCCGGTTCCGCCGCCCGGTACCGCGGCTCAAGCGCGGGGCGCGCGTCGCCTGACATGCCGGCCGGCGGCTCGCTGCCTGTCCGATAGCCGGTCAGTCCGCGGGGAGCAAGCTCATCGGGCCGTACACCTGCCGGCCGTCCTCGAGCAAGAACACCTGCGCCACACCGAGGTCGAGCAACTCCCGCCAGCTCTCCCCCACCCAGGACTCGGCATCGGACTGGGTCGGGAAGCGCTCCTCGGCGCCCACCCCCTCGGGGTGCTGCTCGGTTCCTGCCGCGTCTTCTAACCGCCAGTACCAGCCCATGACCGCACGCTACCGGCCGCGTCGGCGGCCGGCCCTTTGACGCGGCCCTGCCCGGCGTGGTTCGCTCCACTCCGCTCAGGTGGGGAAAGCCGGTGGAACACCGGCGCTGACCCGCAGCCGTGAGCCGCGTGCAGAAAAGTGCGCGGCGAGCCGGAATGCCCACCGAAGCGAAGCTCTCCCTCCACCACCCCGTCGAGGTCTGCGGGATGGAGCCGTCGCGAACCAGCGCAGCGTCTAGCGCCCGCTCCGGGTCCCTCACACGCAGTCCGGTGAGAAAGGACCCAACGTGCTCCCCACGATGGCCCCGCTTCGCACTGGACGCCGGCTGTTCGCTGTCGCGAACATCGCCACCGTCCTTTCCGTTTCCCTCTGGGCGGCGTCCGCCGCCGCCCCCGCGGCCGTGCCCAACAGCTCCAAGCAAGACGCGGTGAGCGGCGCCAGGTACCTCGCCGGGCTGATCGGGTCCAAGGGGTACCTCACCAGCAGCGACGGGAGCCCGGACGACCCCAACACCGCCAACGCCATTCTCGCGATGCACGCGGCCGGTTTCGGCGGGATCGCCGCGCATGCCGCTGAGAGTTACCTGCAGGCCCACCGGGACGCGTTCGTCACCCGAAACGGGCAGGACGACGCGGGTCGGCTGGCAACGGCGATCCTCGCCGCCCATGCGGAGGGCACCAATCCCCGCCAATACGGCGGCACCGATGCCCACGCGGACCTCGTCGGGCGGCTGCTGGCCACGCAGCGCACCACCGGGAAGGACGCGGGCCTGTTCGGATCCACGGATCCGAGCTTCGACGGGGCCTTCCGGCAGGGTCTGGCTCTGCTGGCGCTGAGCTCCGTCGGGCAGCGGAACGCGCCGGCGCTCGCCTGGCTGCAGGCCCAGCAGTGCGCCGGGGGCGGCTGGGAGAGCTACCGCGCCGACGCCTCGGTGGCCTGCGGCAAGACCGACCCGGCCGCCTTCAGCGGCCCGGACACGAACTCGACCGCCCTCGCCGTCGAGGCCTTCGTCGCCGCGGGCGTGGCTCCAGCTCACGACCCGCTGCCGTTCCTGCACGGCCAGCAGAGCAGCGGGGGTGGTTTCGCCTCGTTCGGCGGACCCACGATTGCCGCTGACCCGGATTCGACCGGCTTGGTGCTGCAGGCCCTGGTGGCCCTCGGCCAGAACCCCGCGGGGGCCAGCTGGACCCGGCCGGGGGGCACCCCCTTCACCGCGCTGGCCGGCTTCCAGCTGAGCTCAGGCGCCGCGGCCGGGGCGTACTTCTTCGACACCAAGAGCCGCAAGCCGAGTGTGCTGGCCACCGTGCAGGCCGTGCCCGGTGCGGCGGGGGCACCGCTACCGATCGGACCCGGCCAGCTCGCACCGGGAGGGGCAGTGACCGGACCGACATCGGCCGCCCCCAGCACCAGCGCCGCCAGCGGCGGCGCCACGCCAACCGGCGCCGCGCCAACCGCCACCACACCAGCCGCGACCACCCCAGCCGCCCTCACCCCCCGCGGCACCGCCGCACCGCAACTGCCGAATACCGGCAGCCGGGACGTACTACCCCTCACCGTGACCGGCGCCGGCTTGCTCCTTGCCGGAGCGGCGGCTGTAGCCGGCAGCAGGCGACGCACCGCGGGCGGATCACACCGGTCGTGATCACTCCTCGGCGGGTGGCGCCGGCCGGCCGGCTGGGGCTGGCCGCCCTGCTGGGGCTGGCCGGCACCATGCTGAGCTCCTCCCCGGCCGCCGCCGCGCTCGCGCCGCGCGCGGTCAGCCCAACCATCTGCGTCGGGGTGGTGGTGGCCTATCAGGGCCAGGCCACCAGCTACGGCGGGGGGAGCAACACCTACTGCGCCAAGGTGCCGGCGGGCGCCAGCGGCGCCGACGTGCTCAGCGCCCGCGCCCGCGCCTTGGGGCGCCCCCAGCCACGCTACGAGAACGGTTTGCTCTGCGCGATTGACGGCTTCCCGGCCACCGGGTGCGGCCGCGCCGATCCGCGCGGCTCCGGCTATGACTATTGGTCGCACTGGCAACGACCGCGCGGATCCGCCGGCTGGGTCTACGCCCAGAGCGGGGCGTTCGACGCCTCCCCCGGCAACGGCGACCAAGAGGGCTGGTCCTGGGTCCAGGGCCAATCCGAGCAGAACGCGCCGCGCCCGCCCTTGGTCGCCTTCGACCAGGTCTGCCCACCCCAGCGCCCGACGCCAAGTCCCGCCCCGGCCGCCGGGGGTGGGACCGGGCCCGGTCCGCACCCGGAAACCGTGCTGCCGGCCACTCCGCCCCCCACCAGCACCCAGCCCAATTCGCCGGCCACCGCCACCGGCGGGCCGCCCGGGAGCATCAGGGCGGTGAAGCCGGCGAAGGGACCCGCCGCCGGCCCCAGCGCCCCGGTCGGCACTCCCACCGACCCGACAAAATCCTCGCCCGCGCCGGCGCCGGAACACCTGACCGCCGTGAGGTCCGCGGCACCCCAAGCCGGGTCCGGCACCCGCGCGCTGCTGGGCTTCGGGCTCGGGGCCGCCTTGATCACCGCCCTGGGCGGCGCCGCCTGGTGGCGGGCCCGGTCCCGGTGATCCGATGGTGAGGGCGATGCACCCGGGTGGCTGGTGGCTGTGGGCGTTGGGCTTGGCCCTGACCTCGGCCCGCACCACGAATCCCTTACTGCTCGGCCTGATCCTGGCCGTGGCCGGATTCGTCGTGGCCAGCTGCCGGACGCCGACACCCTGGGCGCGGGCCTACGGCAGTTTCCTCAAGCTGGGGTTCGCGTTGGTGCTGATCGTCCTGATCGTGCAGCTGCTGTTGGGGCCGGGCGGAACCGGGTCGGTCCTGATTTCGTTGCCGCAGGTACCGCTGCCCTCCTGGCTGGCCGGCTTTCACCTCGGCGGCCCGGTCCGCTCGGGGCCGCTGGTCGAGGCGGCCTACCACGGCCTGCAGGTCGCCACCGTCCTCGGCTGCCTCGGTGCGGCGAACGCACTGGCCAACCCGCTGCGGCTGCTCAAGGCCCTGCCCGCCGCCTTGTACGAGGCCGGTCTGGTGGTGACCGTGGCCCTCACCTTCGCCCCGGAGGCGCTCGCCACCGCGGAGCGCCTGCGCACCGCCCGGCGCCTGCGCGGGCTGCCCTCCAGCGGCATCGCCGGCCTCCGCGGGATTGCCATCCCGCTGCTCGAGGGGGCACTGGACCGGTCCTTGTCGCTCGCGGCCGCGATGGACAGCCGCGGCTACGGGCGGCGAGCCAGCCGCTCGCCGGGCCGGCGCCGGCTCGCCGCGGCGCTCCTGCTGGGCGGACTGCTCCTCGCCGCGGTGGGCTGCTTCGCGCTGTTCGACGCGGCGGCCCCCGGCGGCCTGCGGCTACCGCTGCTGGGCGCCGGGGTGCTGGCGCTGGCCGCGGGACTGCTGCAGGCCGGTCGGCGGACCGCTCGGACCCGCTACCGGCCGGACAGCTTCGGGATCGGCGCTGCCGGCGCCGCCGCCGCTGGTTTGCTCGCGGCCGCCGTCAGCTTCCTGCCGCTTCAGGCCGTCGTCAGCGGGTTGCACCCGCAGGCCCAGCCGCCGCTGCTGCCCACCTTCCCCCTGCTGCTGGCGGCCGCCGTGCTGCTGGCCGGATCCCCGGCCGTGTTCGCGCGCCGGCCGGTACCGGCGTGATCCGCTTCGAAGCTGTCAGCGTCCGGTACGAAGGTGCTGACCGGCCGGTGCTACGGGATGTCGACCTGGCCATCCCGGAGGGCGAACTGTGCCTGGTGGTCGGGCGGACCGGAAGCGGCAAGACCACCCTGCTGCGGTGCATCAACGGGCTGGTGCCGCACTTCACCGGTGGCCGCCTCGCCGGGCGGGTCACCGTCGATGGGCGCGACACCCGTACCCACCCGCCGCGTGAGCTCGCCGACGTCGTCGGGATCGTCGGTCAGGACCCGCGCGCCGGCTTCGTCACCGACACGGTCGAGGACGAGTTGGCCTACGGCATGGAATCGCTCGGCCTGCCGGCGGACGTGATGCGCCGGCGGGTGGAGGAAACCCTCGATCTGCTCGGACTGGCCCAGCTCCGCCACCGGCCCTTGGGGACTCTGTCCGGCGGTCAGGCCCAACGCGTCGCCATCGGCGGCGCGCTCACCGCCCACCCGAAGGTGCTGGTGCTGGACGAACCCACGTCGGCCCTCGATCCCGGGGCGGCCGAGGACGTCCTGGCCGCACTGCAGCGACTCGTGCACGACCTCGGGTTGACCGTCGTGGTCGCCGAACACCGGCTGGAACGGGTGGTCCACTATGCGGACCGCGTCATCTACCTCGACCGGGGGGGTGTGGCGCTGGCCGGGCCTCCGGCGCAGGTGCTGGCCGCGTCGGCGGTAGCACCCGCGGTGGTGCACCTGGGCCGGCTCGCCGGCTGGAGCCCGCTGCCGCTGTCGGTCCGGGACGCCCGACGCGTCGCCGGTCCGTTGCGCACCCGGTTGACTGACCGCGTCCCGTCGCGTCCGGAACCCCGGTTGGGGCCGCCGGTGGCCCGGGCGGAACGGATGTCGATGGTCTACGGACCGGTGCGCGCCCTGGACGAGGTGTCGCTGACGCTGCGCCGGCACGAGATCGTGGCAGTGATGGGACGCAACGGTGCCGGGAAATCCACCCTGCTCGGCGGCTTCGCCGGATTGCTTCGGCCGACCGGCGGCCGGGTGAGTGTCCTCGACCACGCTCCGCACCGGCTCGCCGGCCGGGACCTGATCGGCATCGTTGGGCTGGTCCCGCAGGATGCCGGCGACCTGCTGTACGCCGACTCCGTGCTCGCCGAATGCCGGGCCGCCGACCGCAGCGGCGGCCTTCCCGCCGGCAGCACCGCGGCAGCCTTCGCCGACCTCGTCGGCGATGTAGACCCCCGACGTCACCCCCGCGACCTCTCCGAAGGGCAGCGGCTGGCGCTCGCCCTGGCCGTGGTGCTCGCCCCGCGGCCCTCGCTGCTACTGCTGGACGAGCCCACGCGGGGCTTGGATTATCCGGGCAAGACCCGATTGGTGACGGCCCTGAAGTCCCTCGCCGCCGACGGGCACGCGGTGCTGCTGGCCACCCACGACGTGGAGCTGACCGCGGAGTTCGCCCAACGGGTCGTCGTCATCGCCGACGGGGAGGTCGTTGCCGACGGGCCGGCCCACGCCGTGGTGCTGGGCTCGCCGCAGTTCGCCCCGCAGGTCGCCAAGGTGCTCGCCCCGCAGCCGTTCCTGACCGTGACCGAAGTCGAAGGCGCGCTTGCCCGGGTCGCCGGATGATCCGCCGGGCGGTTCCCGTGCACCCGCGGGCGGCGGCCGTGCTGATCGTCGTCTCCCTGCTCGGCCTGGCCGGCTTCGGCTGGCCGTTGCTGATCTCCGTCGGCGCGGCCCCGGGGTCGTCCGCGCACGGCGCCGACGCCCCGCTGCTGGTGTCGCTGCTCCTGCCGTTGCTCCTCGCGGTGGTGCTGGCCGAAGTCGCCGACGGCGGGATCGATGCCAAGGCGATCGCGATGCTCGGCGTCCTGGTCGCCTGCGGCGCCGGATTGCGCACGCTCGGGGGCGGACTGACCGGTTTCAACGCGGTGTTCTTCCTGCTGCTCCCCGCCGGCCGCGTTCTCGGGCGCGGATTCGGGTTCGTGCTGGGGGCGCTGACCCTGTTCAGCTCAGCGTTTCTCACCGCCCAGGGCTTCGGGCCCTGGCTCCCGTTCCAGATGCTCGCCGCCGGCTGGATCGGCTTCGGCGCCGGCTGTCTCCCGGCGCGGCTGACCGGCCGGGCGGAGGCAGCCTGCCTGGCCGGGTACGCGTTGCTCGCCGGCCTCGCCTACGGCGTATTGCTCGACCTGTGGTTCTGGCCCTACGTCCGCGCCATCCCGGCGCTGTCCTACCGGCCCGGAGCGGCGCTGCCCGATCAGCTGCAGCACTTCACCCGCTTCTACCTCACTACATCGCTGGGCTTCGATCTGCCCCGGGGAGTGGGGATGGCGGTGTTCGTGCTGCTCGCCGGCGCGCCGGTGCTGGCGGCGCTGCGCCGCGCCGCCCGCCGGGCCAGCTTCGGGGCCGTGCCGGTGTTCGAGCCGTCATGATCGAGGTTCCGGCTCTGGATGAGGCCGCGATGGCCGCGGCCCGGGAACGGCAGCACCTGCTGGCGAAACCGGTCGGCTCCCTGGGCCGGCTGGAGGACCTCTCGGTGTGGCTCGCCGGGGTACAGGGCAGGTGTCCACCGCAGCCCCCGGTCAGCCCGGTCCTGGTCATCGTCGCCGGGGACCACGGCGTGGCCGCGCAGGGGATCAGCGCCTACCCGGCAGCAGCCACCGCGGCCATGGTCGGCAATGTGTACGCCGGCGGGAGCGCGGCGAGCGTGCTGGCCCCGCGGGCCGGCGCCCGGCTGCGGATAGTCGATGCCGCCGTCGAGGCCGACACCCCGGCGGAGGTCGGTCAGTGGAAGGTGCGGCGGGGCAGCGGCCGGATCGATCACGAGGACGCGTTGCACCCGGGGGAAGCCCAGCGCGCCCTCGACGTCGGCCGGCTGGTGGCCGATCAGGAGATCGACGCCGGCGCCGACCTGCTGCTGATTGGGGACATCGGCGTCGGGAACAGCACCGCCTGCGCGGTCATCGTGGGCTTGCTCACCGGGGCCGAACCCATCGCCGTCGTAGGCCGCGGCAGCGGCGTCGACGACGCGGCGTGGATGCGCAAGACCGCGGCGGTACGGGACGCGATGCACCGCGGGCGGCCGTACACGTCCCAAGCCCTTGATCTTTTGCAGGCAGTCGGCGGCGCGGATCTCGCGGTGATCACCGGCCTGCTCGTGCAGGCTGCGGTCCGGCGCACCCCCGTGCTGCTCGATGGACTGGCCCCGTGCAGTTGCGCGTTGCTCGCCGCGCAGCTGGCGCCGGACGCGGTCCGCTGGTGGCTGGCCGCGACGAGATCCCCGGAGCCGGCGCAGCGGCTGGCGCTGCAGGGGCTCCAGCTCACGCCGCTGCTGGATCTGCAGCTGCGACTCGGGGAGGGCAGCGGGGCGCTGCTAGCCCTGCCGCTGCTCGGGGCGGCCGCCGCGACGCTCGCCGAGATGGCGACCGCGCAGGAGGCCGGGCTCAGCCGCTGACCGGCGCGTCGGTGTCCGGCGGGAAGCCGCCGGTCGCCACCGGTCCCCACGCGTCGATGTGGACCCGGACGAGCGCCTTCCCCTGGTGCCGCATGGCCGCGCGGTATTCCTCCCAGTCCGGGTGTTCCCCGGAGATGGATCGGTAGTACTCCACCAGCGGTTCCAGCGCGGCCGGGAGTTCCAGCACCTCCGCGGTGCCCTCGATCTGCACCCAGGGGCCGTCCCACTGCTCGGACAGCACGCACAGCGCGACAGCCGGGTTCCGCTGGATGTTGTGCACCTTCGCCCGCTGCGGGTACGTCGAGATCACCAGCCGGCCCTGGCTGTCGACGCCGGCGGTCACCGGCGACAGCTGGGGCCGACCGTCGCGTCGGCTGGTGCTCAGCAGGGCCCGATGCCGGGGGCGCAGGAACTCGAGCAGCTGTGCGCGCCCGACGCGGTCGGTGGTGGCGAGGTGACGGGTCATTCGAGGAGCCTAAGCGGAACTTCAGCGCGTGGACGGGGTCACGAACGGCGGCCGCATAACGGTGAACGCCCCGGTACGCCCGCGGATGTCGAGATGAACGACATCGCCGTCGGTGACCGACCGATCCAACAATGCCAGGCCGATGCCGACCTTGCGGGTCGGGGAGAAGGTGCCGCTGGTGACCTCACCGATCGGGGCTCCCTCGGTGGAGGTCACGGTCATGTGCGGCCGGGGAATGGACCGGTCCAGGGCCAGCAGCCCCCACAGCAGCCGCGAGGCGCCGGCCGCCCGCTCGGCCAGCAGCGGCTCACGGCCCCAGAACCGGGGCTTGTCCCAGCCGACGGCCCAGGTGGACCGGGCCTGCACCGGGGTGATCTCCAGCGAGAGGTCCTGACCGTGCAGCGGGTAACCCATTTCGGTGCGCAGGGTGTCCCGGGCGCCCAACCCGCACGGTCGAACCCCCCAGCTGCGACCGGCATCGAGCAGGGCATCCCACAGATCCCCGGTGTCCTCCCAGCGCGGGAGCAGCTCGTAACCCCGTTCCCCGGTGTAGCCCGAGCGGCAGACCACGACGGGGCGGCCCTCCCACTCGGCGGCCACGAACGACATGTATTCATGATCCGTCGGCAAGTCCACCGCCTCGAGCAGGTCATCGCTGTCCGGCCCCTGCACGGCGATGACACCCAGTCGATGGTGCAGGTCCTCGACGTCGACATGGCTCGGCGCCTGCTGTGCCAGCAGCCGCACGACCTCCGCGGTGTTCGCCGCGTTGGGGACCAGAAAAACCTCCTCCTCGCCGCGCAGGTACGCGATGAGGTCGTCCACCACGCCACCGGTCGCCTCGTCGCAGCACAGGGTGTACTGGGCCTGGCCGGGCCCGATGCGGCGCAGGTCGTTGGTCAAGCAGGCGTTGACGTACTCCACCGCACGGTGCCCACGGACCACCCCCTTACCCAGGTGCGAAACGTCGAACAGGCCTACACCGGAGCGGACGGCCGCGTGCTCGGCGAGCACCCCGCCGTCCGGTCCCGGATACTCGATCGGCATCTGCCAGCCACCAAAGTCAGCCATCTTCGCGTTCAGGGCCAGGTGCCGTTCATGCAGCGGAGAGGTGAACAGCGGCGCCGTCGGGACCGGGATTTCTGCCATGGCGGCAGGGTAGCCACGCGCAGCGGTGCCGGGCCGACCCCGGGGTGCGCGGCATAAGGTGCCCCGCATGACCACCCTCACCCTGACGACCGCCGACCCCACCACCGTGAAGGCCGACGCTGTGGTCATCGGCATCGCGCCCGCCGCGGTGCCCGCCGGGAAGGCCGCCAAGGCGCCGGCGCCGCCCCGGCTTCTCGCCGGCTCGGACAAGGTGGACGCGGCGTTCGGTGGCCGGTTGGCTCGCATCCTCACCGAGCTGGGAGCCACCGGCAAGGCCGGGGAGGTCACCCGGCTGGCGAGCCTGGGCGCCACCACCGCACCGGTGATCGTCGCGGTCGGGTTAGGGCCTGACGATCACGCCGTCAGTGCGGTCCGGGGCGCCGCCGCTGCCGCCGCCCGGGCACTCCGAGGCGCGGGCACCGTCGTGCTGGCCCTCCCGACCGCCGATCGCGTCGCGCTCGCCGCGCAGGTCGAGGGTGCCCTTCTCGGCGGCTACAGCTTCACCACCTTCCGGCACACCAGCCTGGCCGGCCACCGCGCCGCCATCCGCGAGGTCCGGGTCACCGTCGCCGGCGCGAAGGACAAGGCGGCCGCCGCGGCCCTGCACCGAGGTCAGGTCCTGGCGGAGGCCGTGACGCTGGTCCGCGACCTGGTCAACACCCCGCCGGGGCATCTGCCGCCCGCGGAGCTCGCCGCCCGGGCCAAGAAGGCCGCGGAGGCGGCCGGCTGCACCGTCGAAGTTTTCGAGGAGAAGGCACTGGCGAAGGCGGGATACGGCGGCCTGCTCGGTGTCGGATCTGGCAGCGTCCGGCCACCGCGCCTCGTGAAGATCAGCTACCGGCCGGGCCGCACCGCACGTCATGTGGCGCTGGTCGGCAAGGGCATCACCTTCGATTCCGGCGGCCTGTCGCTGAAACCCCCGGTGTCGATGGAGAGCATGAAATCCGACATGGCTGGGGCCGCCAGCGTGTTGGCCGCCGTCATCGCGGCAGCCCGGCTGAAAGGCCCGGTCGCGGTGACCGCGTGGCTCGCCTGCGCGGAGAACATGCCATCCGGGACGGCCATCCGGCCGGGCGATGTGCTCGACATGTACGGCGGCACCCGGGTGGAGGTGCTCAACACGGACGCCGAGGGGCGCCTGGTGCTGGCAGATGCCCTGGTCCGGGCCGCGGAGGACGGCCCGGACGCCGTGATCGACATCGCCACGCTGACCGGCGCGCAGGTCGTCGCGCTGGGCTCCCGGGTGGGTGGGCTCATGTCGAACGATGACGCCCTGCGCGGCCGGGTGGCCGGGGCGGCCGACACCGCCGGGGAGAGCTTCTGGCCGATGCCGCTGCCGGAGCAGTTGCGCGAAAAGCTGGACTCCCCAGTCGCCGACATCGCCAACGTGCAGGCCTCGGGCGGGCGGGAGGCGGGCATGCTGGTGGCCGGAGTCTTCCTGTCCACGTTCGTGCCGGACGGCCTGCCGTGGGCGCATCTCGACATCGCCGGGCCGTCGTGGCACGTCGGTGAGCCCTACGCGGACGTCAACAAGGGCGGAACCGGTTTCGGGGTGCGCACCCTGCTCGCGACGGTCGAGTCCTTCGCCTGATCGGCTCAGAGAAACGGGTCGGGGGGCAGCTGCTCGTCCGGCGGGCGCCGTTCCACCGGGGGGCCGGCCGCGCGCCGTTCCTCCCCGCGGCGCCGAGCTGAGCTCCACGCACGCATCCGCGCCGGATAGCCGGTCGCCTTCACGTCGTAGACCGGGATGCCGGCCTTGGCCGCCAGGTCGCGAGCCGCTTCCGGGGCGTCGCACGGACGCCGGGTCCACTCCCCGTCGTGCGCGACGAGCACCACCGTCCACGGGGTCACGTTCGTCGCGGGTTCCACGTAGGCCTCCACACCTCGACGGGTGGCCACAAATTCCCGAAGATGCGCGAGGTCGTCGGCGGCGAATCCGGCGCGGCCATACCGGTGACCGGTATCCAAACCGGCCCTGTGCTTGCGGCGGCGAAACAGCCCCACGCGACCCTCCTCGACCCGACCCTGGCCACCAACGGAACACGGCGGTTCCCCTGGTCATTGTGCCCGGTGCCGGTTACCGGCCCAGCCACCCCGAACCGGTGACCCGCCGCGGCCACCGCGGTGGGAGGATGGACCCACGCACAACGGCGACACGCATGCGAACGGCTGAGAGGAATCGATCGTGCCGGAATCCAGGCCCGTGGATGGCCCCGTCGACATCGTCATCTTGGGAGGTGGCAGCGGCGGTTACGCCTGCGCCCTGCGCGCCGCCGAGCTAGGCCTGTCCGTCGTCTTGGTGGAGAAGGACAAGGTCGGGGGCACCTGCCTGCACCGCGGCTGCATCCCGACCAAGGCGCTGCTGCACGCGGCGGAGATCGCCGACGGCGCCCGGGAGAGCGCACAGTTCGGGATCAAGGCCACCCTCGACGGCATCGACATGGAGGGTGTCAACGCCTACAAGGGCAAAGTCGTCGACAAGATGTTCAAGGGGCTCACCGGTCTGATCAAGGGCCGCGGTATCGAGGTGGTGCCCGGCGAGGGCAGGCTCGTGTCGCCGACCGCCGTTCAGGTCGGGGATCGGCGGATCGAGGGTCGGCATGTGGTGCTGGCCACCGGCTCCTACTCGAAGTCGCTGCCCGGGCTGGACATCGACCACCATCGCATCCTCACCAGCGAGGATGCCCTGCAGCTCGACCGGGTGCCGTCCTCGGTGGTGGTTCTCGGGGGCGGGGTGATCGGCGTCGAGTTCGCCAGCGTCTGGAAGTCCTTCGGCGCCGAGGTGACGATCGTCGAGGCGTTGCCGCACCTGCTGCCGACCGAGGAGGAGGGCTCCTCGAAGCGCCTGGAACGGGCCTTCCGCAAGCGCGGCATCGGCTTTGAGCTCGGCTCCCGGTTCTCCGGGGTGAAGGTCGCCGATCACGGGGTCACCGTGTCCCTGGAAAACGGCAAGACCTTCGATGCCGAGTTCCTTTTGGTCGCGGTCGGCCGCGGGCCGGTCTCCGCGGGCCTGGGCTACGAGGAGGTGGGCGTCGGCATGGACCGCGGCTTCGTGCTGGTGGATGAGCGGTTGCGCACCAACATCCCCAGCATCTCCGCGCTCGGTGACCTGCGACCCGGGCTGCAGCTGGCGCATGTCGGCTTCGCCGAGGGCATCTTCCTGGCCGAGGAGCTGGCCGGGCTGGACCCGGTCCCGGTCGACTACGTGAATGTGCCGCGGGTGGCCTACTGCGAGCCCGAGGTGGCCAGCGTCGGCCTCACCAGCGCCCAGGCCACCGAGCAGGGCTACGACGTGGTGAGCTTCGCCTACGACCTCGCGGGCAACGGGAAGGCGCAGATCCTGGCCACCGCCGGTGCGGTGACCCTGGTCGCGGTCAAGGACGGTCCGGTGCTCGGGGTGCATATCGTGGGCGCCCGCGCCGGTGAATTGATCGCGGAGGCGCAGCTGATCACCAACTGGGAGGCGCACGCCGAGGACGTCGCCCAGCTGATCCACCCGCATCCCACCCTGTCCGAGGCCATCGGCGAAGCACACTTGGCCTTGGCCGGCAAGCCCCTGCACAGCCACAACTGATCCATCTCGGCCTGCTCGACCATCACCTGCTCGACCACCGTTCCGGCCCCATCACCACGTCTTGTAAGGAGTTCCGCGCACATGGCCGTCTCCGTCACGATGCCCCGTCTGGGTGAGAGCGTCTCCGAGGGCACCGTGACCAGGTGGCTCAAAAAGGAAGGGGACCGGGTCGAGGCGGATGAGCCGTTACTTGAGGTCTCCACCGACAAGGTGGACACCGAGATCCCGGCCCCGGCTTCCGGCACACTGACCAAGATCACCGTTCAGGAAGACGAAACGGTCGACGTGGGCGTCGAACTCGCCGTCATCGGCGGCGACGGCGACTCACCCGCCGAACCAGCTGGCGGCGGCGGCGACCAGGCCCCGGCCGAGGCGGAGTCCCCCGCCGCGCCGGCTGAGGAATCTTCCGAACCGGAAGCGACGCAGCAGGCGCCGGCTGACGCCCCGGCGGAGCAAGCCGCCGCGCCCAGCCCGCCGGCGGAGGCTGCCGAACCCGCCGCGCCATCAGCGTCCGCGCCGGCTGCCGAATCAGCGCCGGCAGCCGCCGAGAAGCCCGCACCGGAGAAGACGGCCCCTGAGAAGACCGCCGAGCAGCCCGCCGCGGAAGCGGAGCAGCCTGCGGGGGGCGCGGGCCGCCAGGCCCCGGGTGAGCAGCAGCCGGCCACCGGCACCGGGAACATGGGTGCCGGGAACATGGGTGCCTACGTGACGCCGCTGGTCCGCAAGCTGGCCGCCGAGCACGACGTGGATCTCACCTCCGTGCTGGGGACCGGCATCGGTGGCCGGATTCGCAAGCAAGACGTATTGGATGCCTCCCGCGGTGCGGTCAACGGGCGGGACACTTCGGCGACGGCCGCGGCACCCACGACCCGCGGCGCCCCGCCAGCCGCCGTTGCGCCCGCCGCCGCCGCGTCAGCCGCCGCGGCCGGCGCATCGGCACCGGCCTCCCGGCCGGCCGCCTCCCCAGCGGCCGCGCAGGTCCGGGGCCGGACCGAAAAGCTGTCCCGACTGCGCAACGTCATTGCCACCCGGATGGTCGAGTCGTTGCAGACCTCGGCGCAGTTGACGACGGTGGTCGAGGCGGACGTCACCGAGATCGCGCGGCTCCGGTCCCGCGCGAAGGCCGACTTCGAAACCCGCGAGGGGGTGAAGCTGTCCTTCCTGCCGTTCTTCGCGCTCGCCGCGGTGGAGGCGCTCAAGGCACATCCGAAGGTCAACTCTTCGCTGGACCTGGACGCCGGGACGGTGACCTTCCACGACGCCGAACATCTGGGGATCGCGGTCGACACCGAACGCGGCTTGCTCGTTCCGGTGATCCACAATGCCGGCGATCTGAACCTCGGTGGGCTGGCCCGCAAGATTGCTGACCTGGCGGAACGGACCCGCAACAATGACGTCACCCCGGACGAGCTCGGCGGTGGCACCTTCACGCTGACCAACACCGGTTCGCGTGGCGCGCTGTTCGACACCCCGATCATCAACCAGCCGCAGGTGGGCATTCTCGGAACCGGCACCGTCGTCAAGCGTCCAGTCGTCGTCGACGACCCGGATCTCGGCGAGGTCATCGCCGTCCGGTCCGTCGTCTACCTGGCCCTCACCTACGATCACCGAATCGTTGATGGGGCGGACGCCGCGCGCTTCCTGCTCACCGTCAAGGAACGCCTGCAGACGGGCGATTTCGCCGCGGAACTGGGGCTGTAGGCGGTTCTCGCCCCGCACGTCAACCCTGCGTAACGGTTGCCTCAACCCTCCGTGATTCCCCCCGGTGATCATGCAAGTTTGGTCGTGAAATCGCGATTTTTGCGACCAAACTTGCATGATCACTAACGCGTTCGGGCCGAGCCAGATCCACCCGGCCGGGCCCCCTCGAGCCCGGCGGCGCTCCAGTTCCCCGGGGCCAAGACGGCCTGGGGCGCCTCCCCCCGGGTGAGCCGTTACCCGCGGGCCGCGGCCCACCAGCCGCTCAGCGCGCACCGAGACCACGCAGCGAGGCAGGATGGACCCTGTGAAGATCGCGGTCACCGGCGCGTCCGGGCTCATCGGTTCCCACCTCGTTCCGGTGCTGCGCGCCGGCGGCCATCAGGTGCTCACCCTGTCGCGGCGAGCCCCGCGGCAACCAGGCGAGGTGCAATGGCACCCCGAGGAGGGCCGGCTGGATGCCGCCGCCTTGGCGGGCGTCGATGCGGCCGTGCACCTGGCGGGCGCGGGCATCGCCGACAAGCGGTGGAGCGATGCCTACAAGCAGACGGTGCTGCGTTCCCGGATCGAAGGGACCCGCCTGCTCGCGACGACGTTGGCGACCCTTGATCCGTTGCCGAAGGTGCTCCTGTCGGGGAGCGCGATCGGCTATTACGGCGATGCGGGGTCGCGGACCATCGACGAAGACGCTCCTGCGGGGTCAGGCTTCCTCGCCGACGTGTGCGTTGCGTGGGAGAAGGCGACGGAGCCCGCGGAGCGGGCCGGGATCCGGGTCTGCCATCTGCGGACCGGGATCGTCCTGTCCAACGCTGGGGGCGCCCTCGCCAAGCAGCTACCGCTCTACAAGATCGGCCTCGGCGGCCCGCTCGGATCCGGCCGCCAGTACCAGAGCTGGATCTCCCTGGATGACGAGGTCGGCGCGATTCATTTCCTGCTGACCGCGGAGGGCGTGCACGGTCCGGTGAACCTGACCGCCCCGTCGCCGTTGCCCCAACGCGACTTCGCGACGGCACTGGGGGCGGCGGTCCGCCGGCCGGCGGTGCTGCCGACTCCGGCGCTGGCCCTCCGGCTGGCCCTCGGCGAGTTCGCCGACGAGGGCCTGCTGGTCGGGCAGCGCGTTCTCCCCGCGGCACTGCGCAAGGCCGGTTACGCGTTCTTGCATCCCACGCTGCCCGAGGCGCTGTCGGCCGCCCTCGCCTGACCAACGTCGCCGGCACGGCCATCGCCGAGCACGGCCATCGCCGAGCGCAGCCCTCGCCGGTCCCGCGTCGCTGTCGCCGGGACCGCTGTTTGGCCCCGACGGCCGTCCTAGCCGGCGCCGCTGACGACGTCCCGCACCCGCCACCCGGCCGGAACCGCGACCAGCTCGACGGTGAACGTGCGGGGGCCCCGCGCCGCGACGGTGAACGCCGGCGTCCCGCCCGGCCCCTCCAAGCGGTAGGCGGGCAGCTCGTCGGTCACCAGCAGGAGCGCCTCCGAGGCGGAACTCCGTTTCGGGGTCACCGCAAGCAGGTGCGGCGCCAGCCCGACCGGATCCAGATGCTGGCTGACCAGGCCGGCTCGCAGCAGCAGGTCCGCGCGTTCGGCGGGGCTGCCGGTGATGTCCACGGCCGCGAAGCCACCGCGGCCCGCCAGGGCCGCGGTGCGGCGCCCATCCAGCTCGGTCAGCACTGTGGTCCAGTCGACGCCTGCCGGGCTCGAAGGGCCGCCCGGAGTGGTCCGCACACCGGCGCGCGGCGACGCGGGGCCGCCGGTGTGGTCAGAAGCGGGCCCGACGGCGTGGTCAAGTGGGGCGGCCAGCTGAACCGGGGGTGCTCCGGTCACGGCGCTGGCATGACCGCCGCCGGCGCTCGCCCAGCCGACCGCCGCGACGCCGCAGGCTGCGGCCAGGAGCAGTGCCGGTGCGCGTAGCCGCGCCCCGGCGGCACGTGGCCAACGACCCCTCCAGCCGCGGCTGCTCGCGTCCCGCGCCAACTCCCGTAACGCCGCCGGCGCGACGCCGGCTCCGGCTCCCGCTCCGGCTCCGGCTCCCGCTCCCGCTCCAGCTCCGGCTCCGGCTCCGGCCGGGCGACCCGTCGGGCGACCGGTCGGCCCGGCAAGCGGCTTCACCGGCGGGTTCGCGCCCGTCGGGGTGGGCAGCGGGCGCGGCCGAGCCAGCCGGCGCAGGGTCCGCTCCCAACCAGCCGCGGTGGGCTGCGCACAGCAGCTCCGCCAGCGGCGTTCTTGGCGCCCAGACATCGGACCCTTCGCCCCCGCGAGTAGCTCCCGCAACGCGCGCAGGTCGTGCGCGGGCACTCCCGGTGACGCCGCCAGCCGCCGCCGCGCCCACCCGTGCACAAGCAAGATCGCCCGTCCGCTCCGGTCAACGATCACTTCCGAGGAGAGATCGGGGCCGGCCAGCGTGAGGCCCTGGGCGTGCAGGAGCGCCAGCTCGCGGGCCAGCGGCATCCCGAGGGCAACCAGTTGGCCGGCAGTCAGCCCGGACAACCGACCCGCCGGGAACCCGTCCGTGGCGGCGGCCACCAGCGCCAGCCCGTCGACGGTCGCGACAACATCGCGGACCAGCGCACGCCGGCCGCCCCCCGCCGTACGAAGCACCGCGAGGCTGGCCAACGCGGCGGCGCGAACCCCGGGCTGCGGGCCCACCGGCAGGATCGTGACGTCGCACGCCCCGAGTCCATCCTCGCCTCGCCACGTCGCCGAGCGGCCCTCGATCGCGGATCCGATCGTGACCCCCGGCACGACCGGGGTGGCAGGCTGCGCCGGCATCGGCCCAGCCTGCCAAAATCTGGGCCGAGCCCGCCGGGCTCCTGTGGACAACTCCGCTAGCCTGCCCAGCCGTGACTGCTGACGCCCCCACCATCCTCGCCACTTCCGGGGGTTACGTACCCGGACGACGGCTACCGATCGAGGTGGGGCCGATGCTGCGCCACGCCCTGCAGCTGTCCAACGTGGCCAGCCCCCGGGTGTGCATCGTGAACACTGCAGGCGGCGATGACCCCCGTTGGCAAGGGTGGTGCTACGCCGCCCTCGCCGAGGCTGGGGCCCGGCCCACCCACCTGTCCGTTTTCGGGATGCCGAACGTGCCCGACATCACCGCGCACCTGCTCGGCTGCGATGTGATCTGGGTCGGCGGCGGCAGCGTCGCCAACCTGTTGGCGCTGTGGCGGCTGCACGGGATCGACGTGGCGATGCGGGCCGCCTGGGAAGCCGGGGTGGTCCTTGGCGGGGTCAGCGCCGGCAGCCTGTGCTGGCATGTGGGAGGCACCACGGACTCCTTCGGACCGGACCTGCAACCGGTCACGAACGGGTTGGGTCTCCTCCCCCACAGCAACACCCCGCATTACAACAGCGAGGCCCAGCGTCGTCCGGCGTATCAAGGACTCGTCGCTGCCGGCACGCTGCCGGACGGCTGGGCGACCGACGACGGCACCGGGTTGCTGTTCCGCGGGACCGAGCTGGCCGACTGCGTGGCCGACCGGGCTGAGGCATTCTGCTGGCGGGTAGCGCGCGACGGGGATCAGGCGGTCGAGACGAGGATCACCCCTCGGCTGCTGACCGGAGCATGAGCCCGCAGCGGGGGTAGCCTGAGATCGTGCGCATTCGCAAACTGGGACGAGTTCCCTACGAGCAGGCGTGGGCCCTGCAGCGCGAGTTGCACGCCCAGATTGTCGCCGGCCAGGAGCCCGACACCATCCTGCTGCTGGAGCACGACAGCGTCTACACCGCTGGACGACGCACAGCAGCCGACGAGCGCCCGATCGATCCCACCCTCCCCATCGTCGAAGTTGATCGTGGCGGCAAGCTCACCTGGCATGGACCGGGCCAGCTGGTGGGTTACCCCTTGGTGCGCCTTCCCGACCCGGTCGACGTCGTTGCCTACGTGCGGCGATTGGAATCGATGCTGATGGCGGTCTGCAGGGCTGCGGGTTTGCCGACCTGCCGCGTGGAGGGACGGTCCGGGGTGTGGACCAGCGATGGTCGGCGCAAGGTCGCCGCGATCGGGGTCCGGGTCGCCCAAGGCGTCACTATGCACGGCTTCGCGCTGAACGCCGACCCCGACCTCGGCGCGTACGACGCCATCATCGCCTGCGGGATCCGCGATGCGGGGGTGACCAGCCTGACGCGCGAACTGGGTCGGCCGGTGACGGTGCCGGCGCTTCTCCCGCTGGTCGAGAGCCAGCTGCCGGCGCTGCTCGGGGTCCCGGCGTGACCGCCGCGCCGGAGGCGCGTGGAGGGACAGCGCCGGAGGCGCGTGGCGGGACAGCGCCGGAGGCGGACGGCGGACTAGCGCCGGGAGGCCGCCGGCTGTTGCGGCTGGAGGTGCGGAACGCGCAGACGCCCATCGAACGCAAGCCACCGTGGATCAAGACGCGGCTGCGGACCGGCCCGCAGTTCACCGAGCTCAAGGAACTCGTGCAACGCGAGGGTCTGCACACGGTCTGCGAACAGGCCGGCTGCCCCAACATCTTCGAATGCTGGGAGGACCGGGAGGCCACCTTCCTCATCGGAGGGGATGCCTGCACCCGGCGCTGTGATTTCTGCCAGATCGACACGGGCCGACCGTTGCCACTGGATCGCGACGAACCTCGCCGCGTCGCCGAATCGGTGGCCCAGATGGGGCTGCGGTACGCCACGATCACCGGCGTCGCCCGCGATGACCTGCCAGATGGCGGCGCGTGGCTCTACGCCGAGACGGTTCGCGCGATCCACGCGGCGCTGCCGGGTTGCGGAGTCGAACTACTCATTCCGGACTTCAACGCCGAGCCCGGGCTGCTGGCCAAGGTCTTCGAGGCCGCCCCCGAGGTGCTCGCGCACAACGTGGAGACGGTGCCCCGGATCTTCAAGCGGATCCGTCCCGGGTTTCGCTACGCGCGATCCTTGGCTGTCATCACCGCGGCCCGGGACGCGGGCCTCGTCACCAAGTCCAACCTCATCTTGGGTATGGGCGAAACCATCAATGAGGTCCACGAAGCGATGGCGGACCTTCGGGGCGCGGGTTGCGACCTGCTAACGATCACGCAGTACCTTCGGCCGAGTCCCCGGCATCACCCGGTGGACCGCTGGGTGCATCCCGATGAATTCGCTGATCTGGAGCGCGCTGCGCAGCGCCTCGGTTTCGCCGGGGTGATGAGCGGGCCGCTGGTTCGCTCGTCGTACCGGGCTGGACGGCTTTACGCCGAGGCCCGGATGGCTCGCGCCGGCACCGCCTGACCAGCACCTCAGCCCTAACACCGCAGCCCCAGCACCGCAGCCCCAGCACCGCACTCGCAGCACCGCAGCCCTCAAAAGCATCAGGACGTTGCAGCCTGTTCACGTCCGGGCAACGCCGCGGACACAGCCATGCTCGAACCTGCGGGAGGCAGCCTTTCCCCTGGGAGGTCCGCATGGATGTGTCCTTACTCCAGCAGCCCCTGCTGCTGCTCTGGCCGCACGGCGGTCAGCGCACGGCTCGCCGCAATGCGCTGGCCGCCGCCGTCGATCACCGCCGAGCGGCCGCCGATCGCGAGGCCGGCCAGAATGCCCTGGACGCGGCGAACGCGGGTTGGCGGACGAGACCGGTGAGCTCCGCGCTGGGGTGAACCGCGGCGGCGCGTAGCAGGGTCGCCGCGCGCACTATCCTCGGCGGGTGGCACGAACACCGGCATCGGTTCCCCAGTCCAAGCTGCGTGCAAGGTTGCGGCGGCGTGGCCGCGGCGGACCCCAGGAACCCAAGGGCCCGAGCACCCGGGCACGGTTCGTCCAGAGCTACCGGATCGCCCGCAAACATGAACCGCTGATCTGGCTCTGGCCGCTGGGGGGCTTCCTCGGGCCGGCCATCATTCTGTCGGTTTTGGGCGTGGTGTTCGGGCACCCTGTTCTCCTGCCCCTGATGGGCGTCGTGATCGGGCTTCTGCTCGGGGCGAACCTGTTCGCGTTCCGGGCGCAGCGCGGCATCTACGCCGAAGCCGCGGACAACCCGGGGGTGGCACTGCAGGTGGTGCGGCAGATGCGCGGCGACTGGAAGATCACCGAGGCGGTGCAGTTCAACCGCAATCAAGAATTTGTGCACCGCGTGGTGGGCCGCCCCGGCGTGGTGCTTATCGCGGAGGGACGCAGCCGTAACGTCCGCGACCTGCTGGCCAGCGAAGCGCGCCGCACCCGGCGGATCGCCCCGGACGTGCAGGTGCACGAGATCATCGTCGGGACGCGCGAGGGCGACCTGCCGCTGATGAAGCTACGCAGTCACCTGGGCAAGCTCCCGCGCCAGCTCCGTGCGCCGGCGATCAGGGCCTTGGACGTCAAGCTCAAGGCGGTTGCCAACACGAGCCTGCCGATCCCCAAGGGGCCGATGCCCACCCGGGTCCCGCGCGGGCGCGCCCGGTAGGCCCGGTCAGCCCACCCGGACAACCGCGGTGTGGCAAGCGCGATCATGCATGCCCCGCCTGTCCGAGTTCCAGATCAACGCGGGCACCAGCAACGCCACCAGCAGCTGCCGGACGAACACCCGCGGCCCAACCGTGCCACCGTCGAGCCGCACGATCTGTAGATGCGTCAGCCGCATGCCCAGGGTCCGGCCCGTGGTGAAAGCCAGCAGGCCGGTCGTGAGCACGAACACCGCCACCGAGACCAGGTTCCACTGCTGCTCCGCCGAGACGGTGGACGGCCGGACCAGCGCGAAGCCGACGAGCGAGGACACGGCGAGGTCGACGATCACCGCCGCCAGACGCTCCCCGAAGCTGGCGATCGACCCACGCCCGGTCGGGGGCAATCCCAGCCGCTCACCGGGGTATCCGGTGGCGCGCCGCGGCGGACCCTGCAACCACGAGCCGGCGACTTCGCGCAGCTCGGAGGAGCGCCGGTCAGGACGGGCTGGCACCATGGGTTGAGCGTAGGCGGGACGCCCCCACGGGGCGCGGGGGGAGCGGTCCCACCCGGGCGCGTAACCGCACCGAAACGCGACGGTCACGGCCGGGAAACCGGCCGCGGCTAGATTTAGCCACACCACGCGCGCCCGACCGAGCCTGGAGGCCCTCGCTTGTTCACCAACCCCGACGAGCTGCTCGCTTACGTCAAAGACAACGACGTCGAGTTCGTCGACGTCCGGTTCTGCGACCTGCCCGGGGTGATGCAGCACTTCACGACGACAGCGAGTGCGTTCGACGCGTCCGTGTTCACCGACGGCTTGGGCTTTGACGGGTCCTCGATCCGAGGCTTCCAACAGATCCACGAGTCGGACATGTTGCTGCTGCCGGATGTGACTACCGCGCGATTGGACCCCTTCCGGCAGCACAAGACGCTGCTGCTCAACTTCTTCATTCACGACCCGCTGACCGGCGAGCAGTACAGCCGCGACCCCCGCAACGTGGCCAAGAAGGCGGAGGCCTTCCTGCAGGGGTCGGGAGTTGCCGATGTCGCCTACTTCGGCGCCGAAGCCGAGTTCTACATCTTCGACTCGATCCGCTACGACACGAACCAGCATTCCAGCTACCACTACATCGACGCGGCGCCGGGGGCCTGGAACACCGGCCGGGACGAGCCGGGCGGCAACAAGGGTTACAAGCCGCGCTACAAGGGCGGCTACTTCCCGGTCTCGCCCACGGATCACTACGCGGATCTGCGAGACGAGATGGTCGTGGAGATCGAGAAGGCCGGCATGATCATCGAGCGAGCCCACCACGAGGTGGGCAGCGCCGGTCAGTCGGAGATCAACTACCGGTTCAACAGCCTGCTCGCCGCCGCCGACGACCTGGTGCTGTTCAAATACATCGTCAAGAACGTCGCGTGGCGCAACGACAAGACGGTGACGTTCATGCCCAAGCCGATCTTCGGCGACAACGGTTC
>DASYGP010000103.1:0-5432 GCA_035999615.1 Mycobacteriales bacterium | reverse complement strand
TCGCGCTCCTCTACATGATCAAGGCGGTGCCCGAGACCCGGGGCCGCAGCCTGCCGGAGATCGAGCGGGACCTGCGCGGGCAGCCGGCGCCCCGCGGCCGCGGGCTAGCGTTATCCGGGTGAGCCTGACGTTCGGCACCGCCGGCGTGCGCGCCGAGCTGGGCGCGGGGCCGGACCGGTTCAACGACGGGACCGTCGCGCAGATCGCCGCGGGCATCGCCAGCTGGGTGCCGCCTGGCGCTGCCGCGCTGATCGGCCACGACGCCCGGCACGGCAGCGCCCGGTTCGCCGACGTCGTCGGCCGTGAGCTGCGCGCCCGCGGGGTCACTGACGTGTCTGCCGGGCTGGTGCCCACCCCGGTGCTGGCCTTCGCCACCCGGCGCGGCGACTACACCGCCGGGATCATGATCACGGCGAGTCACAATCCGGCCGCCGACAACGGCATCAAGGTCTACGACGGGACCGGCGCCCAGCTCGACCTCGAGCAGGCCGCGGAGGTGGAGGCCGCGATCGCGGGGCCGCGGGCGCCGTTCCCGGCGGTCACCCTGCCGCGGCGGATCCTGGACGCCGTACCCGCCTATCTCGAAGCGCTGCCGCAGGTGCAGGGGGGTCCGCTGGTGATGGCGTACACGCCTTTGCACGGGGTCGGCGGGGAGGTATTCGCGCAAGCGCTGCGGCGCAGCGGCTTTCCCGCCGCCGCGGTGGTCACCAACCAGGCCGCACCGGACCCGGACTTCCCGACCGCCCCGTTCCCGAACCCCGAAGAGCCCGGCGTCCTGGACGGCCTGCGTGCGCTCGCCCGCGAAGCCGACCTGGGCCTGGCCCACGACCCGGACGCCGACCGGCTCGCCGTCGTGGTCGGGTCCCGCACCTTGACCGGCGACGAGGTCGGGCTGCTGCTCGCCGACGACGTGCTCAGCCGGACACCCGGGCCGGTCGCCACCACCGTGGTGTCCAGCTCGGCGCTCGCCATGCTCGCTCGGCGCCGGGGCGTCCCGTATACCGAAACACTCACCGGATTCCGGCACCTGGTCCGGGCCCACGGCGGGCAGTTGGTCTTCGGCTACGAGGAGGCGTTGGGCTACTGCGTGGCCCCCGGCACGGTCCGGGACAAGGACGGGATCAGCGCCGGCCTGCTGGTCTGCGCGATGGCGGCGCAGGACAAGGCCCGCGGCCGGACCCTGCTGGACCGCCTCGCCGGCCTCGAGGCCGAGCTCGGCATCGAGGTCGCCACCGGGCAGGTCAACATCCGCTGCCCGGATCCCGAGGCCCTGCTGGCGAAGGCGCAAGCTACTGTGCCGCCGGGATTCACCGAGTCCCGCGCAGACCCCTACACCGTCAGCAGCGGCGACCGCCGGGTCATCCTGCGGGCGAGTGGCACCGAGCCGAAGCTCAAGGCGTACCTGCAAACCGGGCGCCGGCGCGACCTGCCGACGCTGCGCGCGCTGGTCGAGGGGTGGCTCGGGCTCGCCCGCTGAACTCAGACTCGCCGGCTGAGCGCGTGCCGGTCGGCTACACCGAACCGAACTGGCGGTCCCCCGCATCCCCGAGGCCGGGCACGATGAACGCCCGCTCGTTGAGTTCGCGGTCCACCGCGGCGGTGACAATGTCCACCCCGAGCGCCTCGATCCGGGCCAGCCCCTCCGGCGCGGCCAGCACGCACACGACCGTGATCGGCCCGGCACCGCGAGAGGTCAACAGCCGCAGGCAATGTTCCAGTGAACCACCGGTCGCCAGCATCGGGTCGAGCACGAGGACCCGCCTGCCGGCCAGCCGGGCGGGGAGCGATTCCAGGTAGGCGCGGGGCTGGTGCGTCGTCTCGTCGCGGGCCAGCCCGACGAAGCCGACCTGCGCCTCGGGCAACAGCCCGAGCGCGGCGTCCACCATGCCCAGGGCGGCGCGCAGCACCGGCACCAGCAGCGGCGTCTCGGCCAGCCGCCGGCCGGGCGCGTCGGCAACGGGGGTCCGCACCGTCACTTCGACGGTCGGCAGGTCACGGGTCGCCTCGTACACCAGCATGGCCGCGAGTTCGGCCAGCGCGGCCCGAAAGCCCTGCGAGCCCGTGGTCGCGTCGCGCAGCACCCCGAGCCGGGCCGCGGCGAGCGGATGGTCAACGACGCGGGTGCTCACGGCGCACACCGTACGGGGATCGGGGCGTCAGGCGACCGCCAGGCGCTCGGCGTACCACGGCTTGACCACGCCTTCGATCAGCGCGAGGCGCCGATCAAACGGGAGGAACGCGGATTTCATCGCGTTGATGGTGAACCAGCGCAGGTCGGCCCAGCCGTAGCCGAACGCCTGCACCAGCGCCGCCATCTCGCTGGTCATGCTCACCCCGCTCATCAGCCGGTTATCGGTGTTCACCGTCACCCGGAAGCCCAGCCGGCGCAGCAGCCCGATCGGGTGTTCGGCCAGCGATGGGGCCGCCCCGGTGTGCACGTTCGAGGTGGGGCACATCTCCAGCGGGGTGCGGGTATCGCGGACCCACTCGGCCAGCTGCCCGAGCACCGGATGATCCGGCCCGGCGGTGATGTCGTCCACGATCCGCACCCCGTGCCCCAGCCGGTCCGCGTTGCACCACTGCAGCGCCTCCCAGATCGAGGGCAGGCCGAAACCCTCCCCGGCGTGGATCGTGAAGTGCATGTTGGCCCGTTGCATCCGCTGGAAGGCATCCAGGTGCCGGGTCGGCGGGTTACCCGCCTCCGCGCCGGCGATGTCGAAGCCGCACACGCCCCGGCCGCGGTAGGCGACGGTCAGGTCGGCGACCTCCACCGACCGGGCCGCGTGCCGCATCGCGGTCAGCAGCAACTGCACCTTCAGCGGGAAGCCGCCGGCCCCGGTGATGTCCGCGGCGTCGGCGAATCCGGCCAGCACCGCGTCGACGACCTCGGGCAGCGACAGGCCCTCCTCGACGTGCTGTTCGGGGGCGAAGCGCACCTCGGCGTAGACGACCCCGTCGGCGGCGAGGTCCTCGGCGCATTCCCGGGCGACCCGGCGCAGCGCCGCCGGGGTCTGCATCACCCCGACGGTGTGCACGAACGTGTCGAGGTAGCGCTCCAGCGAACCGGAGTCCGCGGCCTCCTGGATCCCGGCGGCGAGCTTGGCCGGGTCGTCGGTGGGCAGCCCGCGGTAGCCGCATTCGGCCGCCAGCGACACGATCGTCTCGGGCCGCAGCCCGCCGTCGAGGTGGTCGTGCAGCAACGCCTTCGGGGCCGGCCGGATGTCGTTCGCGTTCATGCCGCGAAGCCTGTCACCGGCAGGTGAGCGGGACGCTGCAGCCAGTTGTCCGCCGGGTAACGGGCACCCGCCTCCACCACATGCAGCGAGTAGGCATCCCGCGGCCGGTCGCTGCGGTTCGGCGCGGACCAGTGCGGCAGCAGCCCGTGCAGCACGACCAGGGTCCCCGCCTCCGCCTCCAGCGGCACCAGACCTTCCGGGGGCGTGGGCAGCGGCACCTGCTCCCCGAGGCGTTCGAACGCGCTGCCGCCGCCCGGTGCCCGGACGAACCGGCGGTGCAGCGGGGTGGTCCGGTGCCCGCCGGGCATCGCCCACAGGCACCCGTTGTCCACCGTCGCGTCGGCCAGCGCCCACCAGAAGCCGGTCACCGTGATCGGGTCGGTCCACAGGAACGTCGCGTCCTGATGCAGATCGACCTCCCCACCGGTCCGGGGTGCCTTCACCAGGTACATCGACTGCAGCAGCACCGGCGCCACCAGCCCGACGTCGGCCGCCAGCCCGGCCAGCCGCGGGTCGCGGGAGAACCGGGAGAACACCTCGTCGCGGTCGTGCAGCGCGTGACCGATCTTGTTCACGGTCACCCCATCCGGTTCGTGGAACAGCCGTACCTCGCCGCCCGAGCCGAGGAACCACTCGTCGCTGACCCGCTCCTGCTCGGCGGTCGTGAACACACTGACCTGTTCGCGGACCGGCGCTTCCGCGATGATCCGGGCGGCCCGCTCCCGCAGCGCCGCGCAGTCCGCCGGGCTGGCGAACCCGGGCAGCACCAGGAAGCCGTCCCGCTCAAAGGCCTCGATCATGTGATCCTCTCCCTGATCAGTACCGCCGGCGCCGGCGCGCTGTCGGCGACCGCCCACCCACCGTGCAGCGCCTCGAGCGCCGCGTCCAGCCGTCCCGGTTCGGCCCGGTGCAGCGCCCCGTCCAGATGTAGCGCGAGTACGACATCCCCGGGTTGGACCGGCTCCCCCAGCTTGCGCAGGCAGGTGATGCCGGCGACCGCCGAGACCGGGTCCTCCTTGCGGGCCCGCCCGGCGCCGAGCAGCCACGCGGCGACGCCGACCGCCCGCGCGTCCAGCCGGGAGACCACCCCGCCGCGGTCGGCCCGTAGGTGCACCACCTCCTGGGCGACCGGGAGTTCCGCGCTCGGGTCGCCGCCCTGGGCGCGGACCATCGCCCGCCAGCTGTCCATCGCCCGGCCGTCGGCGAGGGCGGGGGCCGGGTCGATGTCGAGCCCCACCAAAGCCAGCATCTCCCGGGCCAGTGCGACGGTGAGCTCGACCAGGTCGGCGGGTCCCCCGCCGGCGAGGACCTCGAGGGCCTCGGCGACCTCCAGCGCGTTGCCGACGGTCCGGCCCAGCGGGGTGTCCATCCCGGTGAGTAGCGCGGTGGTCCGCACGCCGTGCGCCGCGCCCAGCTCGACCATCGTCCGGGCCAGGACCCGGGCCTGCTCGACCGCGGGCAGGAAGGCGCCGGACCCGACCTTGACGTCGAGGACCAGCGCGCCGGTGCCTTCGGCGATCTTCTTGCTCATGATCGAGGAGGCGATCAGCGGGATCGCCTCGACGGTGCCGGTCACGTCCCGCAGCGCGTAGAGCTTGCGGTCGGCCGGGGCCAGGCGCTCGCCGGCCGCGCAGATGACCCCGCCGACGGTCGACAGCTGCTGCCGCATCGCCGCGGTGGACAGCGCGGCCCGCCAGCCGGGGATGGTCTCCATCTTGTCCAGCGTCCCGCCGGTGTGCCCCAGGCCGCGGCCGGACAGCTGCGGGACCGCCGCGCCGCAGGCCGCGACCAGCGGGACCAGCGGCAGCGACACCTTGTCCCCGACCCCGCCGGTCGAGTGCTTGTCGACGGTGGGCCGGCCGACGCCCCGCAGGTCGAGCCGCTCCCCGGAATCGATCATGGCCGCGGTCCAGCGGGCCAGCTCCCGCGGGCCGAGACCGCGCCACACCACCGCCATCAGCAGCGCCGACATCTGCTCATCGGCCACCACGCCCCGGGTGTACGCGTCGATCACCCAATCCACCTGCGCGTCGCTGAGCTCCCCGCCGTCGCGCTTGACCCGGATCACTTCGACGGCGGTGGTCACGGCAGGTCCTGCCGGCCGAACGCCCCGGGCAGCAGCGCATCGAGCCGGGTGCCGTTGACGGTGCATCCCTCGGCGGCGTGCTCCCACAGCAGCTGCCGGCACCGGCCGCA
>DASYGP010000097.1:0-9776 GCA_035999615.1 Mycobacteriales bacterium | reverse complement strand
GCGCACCCCGGTCTTCGAGCTGATCCAGTACCGCCCGACCACGGAGACCGTGCGGGAGGTGCCGCTGCTCATGGTGCCGCCGACGATCAACAAGTACTACGTCGCCGACCTCGCACCGGGCCGCAGCATCGTCGAGCACTACGTGAGCCAGGGCCACCAGGTCTTCATGATGTCCTGGCGCAACCCCGACGAGCGGCACGCCGACTGGGGCATCGACGACTACGGCCAGGCGGTCCTGGACGCCCTGGACGCCGCGCAGGAGATCACCGGCAGCGACCGGGCCAGCGTCCAGGCCTTCTGCTCCGGCGGCATCATCACCGCGATGGTGCTCGCCCACCTGGCCGCGCAGGGGCAGCAGGACCGGATCGCCACGGCCAGCTTCGCCGTCACCGTCCTGGACTGGGAGCGGGCCGGCACGATCGGCGCGCTGATGGACCCGGAGGCGGTGCGCGAGGCCGTCGAGAAGTCGCGGAAGAAGGGCTACCTCGACGGCGCCGCGCTCGCGGAGGTGTTCGCCTGGCTGCGGCCCAACGACCTGATCTGGAACTACTGGGTCAACAACTACCTGCTCGGCAAGCGGCCGCCCGCCTTTGACGTGCTGTTCTGGAACGCCGACACCACCCGGATGCCGGCCGGGCTGCACAAGGATTTCATCCGGATGACCTTGGACAACGCCCTCGTGCATCCAGGGGCCGCGACGGTGCTCGGCACGCCGATCGACCTGTCCAAGGTGGAGGTGGACAGCTACGTGGTGGCGGGGACCACCGATCACATCTGCCCGTGGGAGAGCTGCTACCGCAGCGTGCACATGCTGGGCGGCGCGTCCCGTTTCGCGTTGTCCACCGCGGGACACATCGCGGCGCTGGTCAACCCCCCGACGAATCCCAAGGCCAGCTTCCAGGTCAACGACAAGCTGCCAGAGGCGCCGGAGAAATGGCAGCAGGGGGCGGTGCGGCACCCGGGCAGCTGGTGGACCGATCACCTGGCGTGGCTCGGGCCCCGTTCCGGCGCGCGGGTCCCGGCGGCCAAGCGGCTCGGCAGCGAGCGATACCCGCCGGCCCAGCCGGCGCCGGGCAGTTACGTGCTGGAGCCCTGAGCGGGTGCCGCTCGTGCGCGTCGGGCGCCAGCTAGCCGCCACCCGGCTGCACTACGACCGGCAAGGGCACGGTGAGCCGCTGTTGTGGATCACCGGTTTCGCGATCAGCAGCGAGATCTTCAGCCCCGTGCTGGCGAGGTACGCGGACGGCTTCGACTGCATCAGTTACGACAACCGCGGGGCGGGCCGTTCACCGGCGCCGTGGCGACTGACCTCGATGCCCCAGCTCGCCGGCGACGCGGTGGCGCTGCTCGATGCACTGGGGATCGACAGCGCACATGTGTACGGGCTGTCGATGGGCGGGATGATCGCCCAGGAGTTGGCGCTGCGCTTCCCGGACCGGGTCCGGGCCCTGATCCTCGGCGGCACCTCGGCCGGCGGACCGCGGGCGGTGCTGCCGTCCCCGGCGGTGGTCACCGGGCTAGCTACCGGCGGCGGACGCGGGGTCAGCGCCCGGGCCGGGGTCCTCGGCGCGGCCCTGTTCACGCCCGCATTCCGACGCCGGGAGCCCGAACTGGTCCGCGAATACGTCCGGCTGGTGGGCCGGCACCGGTCTTCGGTCCGCGGCGTGACCAGCCACTGGTGGGCCTCGGTCTATCACGACACGTTTGCCCGGCTGCCCAGGATTCAGGCGCCCACTCTGGTCCTGCACGGCGCCGAGGACCGGCTCACGCCGCTGGCCAATGCGCGGCTGCTCGCGGCCCGGATCCCGGACGCCACGCTCGCGGTGGTGCCGGCCGCCGCGCACGCCTACCTGCTGGAGCAGCCGGAGGTCTCGCATCGGGTTTTCGTGGACTGGCTGGCCGCCCGGACGCCGGTCCGGGCGGGGCGCGCGCTCACCGGCGCCGCGGCGCGCAGCGAGCCACTGACCCGCGCGCTCGGCCTGCCGGTAGGGGCGCTCCGGACCGGGCGCAGCCTGTCCGGGCTGCCGTTCGCCGGCCCTCGGGCCCAGCGCCGCTCGCCCTAGCCGCCGCTGGGTACCTCGGCGGCGAGAGTACGGCCGATCTCGCGGTAGACGTGCCGGTTGAAGGCCAGGCCGATGTGGCTGCCGGTCACCTGCACGCAGCGCGCATAGGGGACCACGCACGCCGGCCAGCGCACCACCCCATCCCCCTTGGAGTAGATCGACGTCAACGGGATGCCCGGCGGGAACGGGGCGGTGAAGTCCCGGTTGAAGCCGCACGCGCAGCTGCGGGTAAAGCACCCCTTCGCCGCCCGGTCGGGGTCGCGGCGCGCGATCACGTGGCGGACTCCCGCGACGGCCATCCGGGTCGGTTCGGAGATGGAGAACGGATCATCAAGGCCCGCGCCCAGCGAGATCACCTGCGAGACCATCTCGGGGCACCGGTGCGCCAGCGCCTTCGCGAAGTGCCCGCCTCGGCTGTGCCCGATCAGCACGACCTTGCGCCCGGTGCCCAGGTACACGTGATGCAGGGCCAGCTCCAGCCGGTCGATCGCCTGGTCGGAGCAGCGCACGTTGAACGCGATCCCGGCGCGGCGCGGGGCGTAGCCGACCCGCCGCAACCAGCCCGCCAGCACGGCCAGTGACTGATCGCCGGCGAGGAAACCGGGCAGCAGCAGCACCGGGCCGCCGTCACCGCGCGGGACCGAGGCGCCGCGCCAGACCGGGTCGGCGAGTAATCGAGCGAGCTCTCCCTGCCAGCGGACCTCGCGCAGGTGGGCCCCCCACCAGCGCTGCTCGACCCCGGCCGCCAGCTGGGTGTCCGTCACGCATTCCTCCAAGGAGCCGTCCCCGTCTGGCAGTGTGCCCAAAAACCGCTGCCCCACCCGGGCGACGCCACCTTTCGAGAGGCGATTCGTTGAAAATGCGGCCGGCAGCGGGCGGTGGCCGTTGGGTCGCCGTCGCCCCGGAGCGCATCGACCGATGGCTGGCGGGTTTCGCCGACCGGCACGGCGAGGTCACCGAGGAGCGCGCGGCGGACCTGGTGCGCGTCGTCGGCGCCGACGGGGCGGTGGCGGAGATCCACGTGCCGTACCCGCCCCTACACGGCCCGCTGGTGGCGCACTGCCTCGCCGAACGACGGGTAGGAGTGCTGCTGGTGCGGCTCGGCGGCTACGCCGCCGGGGTTTTCGAGGGACCGCGGCTGGTGTCGTCGAAGGTGGGGAGCCGGCCGGTGCACGGCCGGTCCGCCGCCGGCGGCTGGTCCCAGCAGCGTTTCGCCCGCCGCCGGGCCGGCCAGTCGGCAGTGGCCCTTTCCGCCGCGGCGGACGCGGCTGTCCGCATCTTGCTGCCGGCGACGCTGAGCGCGGTGGTCCTCGGTGGGGACCGGACCGCCCTCGACGGGGTGCTGGCCGACCCGCGCCTGGCTTCGCTACGCCCGCTGGTGACCGGGCGGATCATGGACGTCCCCGACCCGCGGCTCACCGTGCTGCGATCAGCGCCCTTTCGGGATGTCTGGATCCGGATCCGGGACCCGGACGACGGCCCCGGGACGGCGCGGGACCCGCTCCCAGCGCAGCCCGGTTCGTAGCTGGGGCTTCAGGACCTTGCCGCCCGCGTTCCGGGGCAGCGGTTCGGGCCGCAACCCGTACCACTCCGGCACTTTGAAGTCGGCCAGTCGGGTCCGGGCGTGCGCGATGACCGCGGCGATGTCGAAACTGGCCGAGTCGAAACCGGCCGAGTCGAAACTGGCCGGGTCGAAACCGGCGGGGACGAGCACCGCCCCCACCCGCTCCCCCATCACCTCGTCGGGCACGCCGACGACCGCCACCTCGCCCACCAGCGGATGTTCGGCGAGAACGCTCTCCACCTCGATGGAATAGACGTTCTCCCCGCCGCGGCACACCATGTCCTTCGCCCGGTCCAACACGGTCACCAGGCCCTCGGCGTCGATGCGGGCGATGTCCCCCGTGCGGAGCCAGCCGTCGACGAACGTGAGCGCGCTCTGCTCCGGGTTGTTCCAGTAGCCGTCGACCACGTTCTGCCCGCGGACCAGCAGCTCCCCGGCCGGACCGTCGACCCGCAGGTCATCCACCGGGATCGCGAAGCCCACCGATTCCGGGTGGCTCTCGGCCCATTCGTGCGGCAGGTAGGTCACCACGGCGGCCGCCTCGGACAGGCCGTAGCCGTTGCCGAGCCGCGCGTGCGGCAGGGCGGCGCGCAACCGGGCCACCAGCTCCGGCGCCATCGGCGCGCCCCCGTAGGAGACCATCGCGAGTCGGGACAGGTCACGGCGGCCGAACCCCTCGTCCTGCAGGGCCAACCAGTAGATGGCCGGCACCGAGGTGGACATGGTGATGCGTTCGCCTTCCAAGGCGTCCAGGAACGCGCTCGTGCGAAACGCCGGCAGCAGCACCGCGCACGCGCCCACATGCAGCATCGACAGGAACTGGCTGTTGCAGCCGGTCACGTGGAACAGCGGCACGGAGATCAGGTTGCGTTGCCCGACACCGCCGTCGGGGAGCGGCCGGATCCGCCGGGTGGACTCGACGATGCCCAGCAGGTTGCCGTGCGTGGTCCGGGCGCCCTTCGGCGCGCCCGTGGTCCCGGAGGTGTAAAACAGCGCCGCCAGGTCGGTCTCGGCCAGGTCCAGATCCGCGTACGGCGTCCCGGTGGGCAGATCCGGGCGGTCCAGGACAAGGCTGGCCGCACTGTCGGCGAGCAGGTACGCGACCTCGTGGTCGAGCAGCCGGGTGTTGATCGGGACGGCGACGGCACCGGCCAGCAGCGTGCCGAGGAACGCGAGTGCCCACGGCACCCCGTTGGGCAGCCGGATCGCCACCCGATCGCCGCGGCGCACGCCCGCCGCCCGCAGGCCGCCCGCCACCCGGCTGGCCCGCTCCCACAGCTGCGCGTAGGAGAGCCGCTCGCCGCCGACCTCGACGACCGCCTCCTGCTCGGGCCAGCGATCGGCCGAGGTCCGCAGGACCGCCACCATCGACGGGGGCAGATCGAGGTAGCGCCGGACGCCGTCACTGCCGCGGACCACGCCCCGGGCGTCGAACGGGGAGCTCATCGAGTCTTCGCCGGGGCCGCCGCCCGGCACCGGCTCACTCCCATGCGCTCATTCCCATTCGATGGTGCCGGGCGGCTTGCTGGTGACGTCGAGCACCACCCGGTTGATCTCGGGCACCTCATTGGTGATGCGGGTGGAGATGCGGGCCAGCACCTCGAAGGGCACCCTGGTCCAATCCGCGGTCATCGCGTCCTCCGAGCTGACCGGCCGGAGCACGACGGGATGGCCGTAGGTGCGGCCATCACCTTGCACGCCCACCGAGCGGACGTCGGCCAGCAGCACCACCGGGCACTGCCAGATGTCGCGGTCCAACCCGGCGGCGGTGAGCTCCGCGCGCGCGATGGCGTCCGCGGCGCGCAGCACCCGCAGCCGCTCGCGGGTGATCTCCCCGACGATGCGAATGCCCAACCCGGGCCCGGGGAACGGCTGGCGCCACACGATGCCGGCGGGCAGCCCCAGCTCGGCGCCTACCCGGCGGACCTCGTCCTTGAACAGCGCGCGGAGCGGCTCGACCAACGAGAAGCGCAGGTCCTCGGGGAGGCCGCCGACGTTGTGATGGCTCTTGATGTTGGCCGTACCGGTGCCACCACCGGACTCGACCACATCCGGGTACAGCGTGCCCTGCACCAGGAACTCGACGTCCCCGCCGACGTCGGCGACTGCCCCCTCGAAGGCGCGGATGAACTCGCGTCCGATCACCTTGCGCTTGGCTTCGGGGTCGATCACCCCGGCCAGCGCGCGCAGGAACGTCTCGGCGGCGTCGACCACGTGCAGGCGGACGCCGGTCGCTGCCACGAAATCCCGCTCGACCTGTTCGGCTTCCCCGGCTCGCAGCAGCCCGTGGTCCACGAACACGCAGGTGAGCTGCTCCCCGACGGCGCGCTGCACGAGGGCGGCGGCGACCGCGGAGTCAACGCCCCCGGACAGGCCGCAAATCACCTTCTTCCCGCCGACCTGGGCGCGCACGGCCTCGACCGCGTCGTCGAGCACGTTCGCGGTGGTCCAGCTGGGCGCGATCCCGGCGACCGTGTGCAGGAAGCGTTCGAGCACCGGCTGGCCGCAGGGGGTGTGCGCGACCTCGGGATGGAACTGCACCCCGGCCATCCGCCGGGCCAGGTTCTCGAACGCGGCGACCGGCGCTCCCGGCGAGGAGGCGGTCACCGCGAATCCGGCGGGTGCCGAAGTCACCGCATCACCGTGGCTCATCCAGACCTGCTGCGCCGCCGGCACCCCCGTAAACAGTTCACCGCCGGCGACCTCCAGCGGGGTCGCGCCGTATTCGGATCGTCCGGTGTGCGCGACGTGGCCGCCGAGCGCCTGCGCCATCAACTGGAAGCCGTAACAGATCCCCAATACCGGGATGCCGGCGTCGAACAGCCGCACGTCCACCTGCGGCGCGTCCTTGGCGTAGACCGAGGCCGGGCCCCCGGACAGCACGATCGCCGCCGGCCGTTTGGCCAACATGTCGGCCGCCGACATCGAGGAGGGCACGATCTCGGAGTACACCCGAGCTTCCCGAACGCGCCGGGCGATCAGCTGGGCGTACTGCGCTCCGAAGTCGACCACGAGAACCGGACCGGGCACCACCCGGCCGAGCCTAGCGTCGACCACGGCGCGGCCGGACCGCTGTCAGGCGCTGACCTCCACGCCCTTCCAGAAGGCGACGTGATCTTGAATCTCGGCGGCGGCGTCCTTGGGTGCCGGGTAATACCAGGCCGCGTCCGGGTTGAGCTGGCCGTCGATGTCGACCGAGTAGTAGTGCGCAGTGCCCTTCCACGGGCAGACGCTCGTGGTGTCGCTGGCCTTGAGCAACCCGTCGCGCACCGAGCTGGGCGGGAAGTAGTGGTTGCCCTCGACGATCACCGTCTGATCGCTTTCGGCGAGGACCGTTCCGTTCCAGACCGCCTTGGCCATAACGTGCTCCTTTGTACGAGTGGACCCCTTCGAGCCAGCGCCCGGACCAGGCCCGGCATTCCCTCGCTGTTTTGGGCATCCGGGCCGCCGGTGCGGGGCAGGGAGGTGACGTGGCGCCCCCATCCCCCTTCGAGCTGCCGACCGTCCTGCTCTCCCACCGCGGCCCGGTTTCGTTCACCCGCACGGGCGGCGGCCGGAAGGCGGCTCCCGGCGCCGGCGGGCTGGTGACCGCGCTGACCGGCTTGTGCGCTCAGCTGGCCGACGTCGTGTGGATCTTCGTCGGGTCGGACGGTGAGGACGTGCAGGTGGCGCGGGAGGCGCCGGGCGGCGTCCGCGAGCTGATGCTGGCCCCCGAACCGCACCTGGTGGCAGATCCCCCGGCCGACGCCGCCGAAGCCAGCATCCGCATCCGGCTGGTCGAGGTCCCCCCTGAGGTCCACGAACCGTTCTACGGAATCGTCGCCAACCCGCTGCTGTGGTTCATACAACATCGTTTGTACGGGCTCGCCGTGGAGCCGTCGCTGGGCCGGGCCGAGCATCGGGCGTTCGAGGAGGGCTACGTCGAGGCGAACCGGCTGGCCGCCGACGCGGTGATCGATCAGGTACGCCGCGCGGGCGGCCGGGCCTGCGTGTTCGTGCACGACTACCACTTCTATCTGGTCGGTGAACTGGTGCGCCGGGCCTGCCCGGATGTGCTGCTGAGCCACTTCGTGCACATCCCGTGGCCCGGTCCGGAAAACTGGCGGGTGCTGCCGCCGGCGCTGCGGGAGCCGATCCTGCGCGGTCTGCTCGGCTGCGACGTGGTGGCCTTCCACACCGCCAGCGATGCCCGCTCCTTCCTGCTGTGCGTGCAGGAGCTGCTGGGCCTGCCGGTTGACCTGGACAGCTCCTGCGTGACCGTCGAGGGCCGGACGGTGCGCGCCCGCTCCTACCCGATCAGCATCGATGTCGCCGCGCTGGAGCAGATCGCGGCCAGCGACGCCGCGAACGCGCATCTCGCCGAGTTGGACCGTGAGCTGGGCAGCGGGTGGCTGCTGCTGCGGGTGGACCGCACCGATCCGAGCAAGAACATCGTCCGCGGCTTCGAGGCCTTCTCGCTGCTGCTCGATGAGCACCCCGAGCTGGCGGGCGGCGTCGTGTTCCTGGCGTTGTTGCAGCCCAGCCGTCAGGACGTGGAGGAATACGCCACGTACTTGGCCCAGGTGACCGACGCCGCCGCCGCGGTGAACACCCGCCATGGGACCGGGAGCTGGCAGCCGGTCGACCTGCGGTTGGTCTCGGACATGCCCCTTGCCGCGGCGGCGTACCGCCGCTGCGACGTGCTGGTGGTGAACGCGGTGGCCGACGGGATGAACCTGGTGGCCAAGGAGGCGGTCGTCGTCAACGAGCACGACATGGTGCTGGCCCTGTCCGAGGCGACCGGCGCGCACGGCGAGCTGGGCCGGTATGCGGTGACGCTGCACCCGTTCGACCTGGCCCAGCAGGCTGATGCCCTGCACGAGGCGCTGACCATGCCGCTCGACCTGCGCCGCGCGCGGCGACGGGAGGCCGCGCGGGTGGTCCGCCGTAATGACGTAGGCCGGTGGCTGCGGGCGCAGCTGCACGATCTGGCCGGGCTGGCCCCCGAGGCGGAGGAGACCGGTGGCGGGGCCGGCCCCGGCTAACTGGTCGGCTAGCTGGTCGGCTAGCTGCGGGTCACTTGTCCGGTGGCCGGGTCATAGGTCAGCCGTCCCCCCTCGAAGTCGCTGAACTGAACGCCACCGGCCCCCGTCTGCACGTCGGTGACCGGCAAGCCCAGCGATCCACCTTCCGCCCCGTCCGCCTGCCAGGTGGCGGCGATCGGCCCGTGGACCTCGTGCGTGCCGACCGCGGCACTACTCACCACCGCGCCGGACTGGAACCGGCTCACCGTGGCGCGCCGGTCGGCGCTCACGACCGGATCGGCGAGCGGAAAGCCGAGCACCCCGGCGGCGCCGCCGTGCGCGTCGTAGGCGGCCAGGATCTGCCCGGGGACCAGGAAGGCCCCGGCCCCGCCGGCGAAGATCGCCGCCTGCCGCACGAAACGCTGCTCGTGGCCGCCGGCGACGGCTGTCGCCTGCCCGGTTGCGGCGCCGAAGGTGAGGGGTCCGAACCGGTCGTAGGCGGCGACGATCGGGGCGGAGATGGAGAACGATCCCGGCGGTCCGCTGGTGATCAACCCGTGTTGGAAGCGGGTGACGGTGGCGCCGCCGGCGATCGCCACCGGGTCGCCGGTGGGCAGCCCGACCGCGGAGCGATCCCGCCCATCGGCGTACCAGCGGTCGAGCGTGCCGCCGCGCACCGGCCAGGTGCCCGTCGACGAGCTGATGATCCAGGCCCGCAGGGTGAACGAGACGTACGCACCGCCGATGATCCCGGTCTCGTCGGACGTCGGCAGGCCGAAGACCTGCTGGCCGCCCCGCGCGTCGAAGGTGGCCAGAATGGCGCCGTGCAGCCAGAAAACCCCCGCGGCCGAGTCGTAGAGCCGCCCGGTCACGGTGGCCTGCGCGCTGCCGCCGGGGACGCCGTATTCGGGGCCGATGCTGGCACCGAGCACCGAGCCGGGACCGCCGAGCTGGTCATAGCGCCGCTGGATCGCCGTGTAGGCGCTTGGCAGGCAGGGCGCCGAGTGGTCCGTGGTGTTGTTGTCGGTCGCCACGTCGGTCGTGCAGTTCTCGAAGTGCCACGGCGGCGTGCAGCTGATCATCCGGCAGAGCACCGGTCCGGAGCAGCCGATCTGCTGGTTGCATTGCCCGTACCGGAACACGTTC
>DASYGP010000049.1:0-4381 GCA_035999615.1 Mycobacteriales bacterium | reverse complement strand
ACATCAGCGGGCTCGCCGTCGATCGGGATCTCCCGCGGCCACGTGAGCGTGGGGCGCCGTCCTTCACCCGGCTCCACAAACGGCGCCCGATACGCGGCCATCTCATCGTCGGCCAGCTCCCGAAGAATGGACGCCGGCAGGATCCGTTCCACAAACACGTTCTTGTCCAGCACCATCTCCTCCCCAGCGGGGGAGCGCATTGATTGGAAGATTCCCCGCGCGGCCGTGGGCCACTGGTCCCAGCTGGTCGGGGCGACGATTGACTCCAGGTAGGCGATGCCCCTGACCCGGTCCCGATGGCGGTTGGCCCAGTCGAAGCCGAGCGCCGAGCCCCAGTCGTGCACCACCAGGGTGACCCGGTCACCGAGCGCGAGCTGCTCGAGCAACCCGTCGAGGTAGCGGCGATGCTCGACGAACCGGTAGCTGCCCGGTCCGCTATCGGGAAGCTTGTCTGAATCGCCCATCCCGATCAGGTCAGGGGCAAGGCACCGGCCGCGATCAGCAAGATGCGGCATGACATCACGCCAGAGGTAGGACGAGGTCGGATTGCCGTGCAGGAACACGATGGGATCGCCGGTGCCGACCTCGACGTACGCCATCCGCAGGCCAAACACTTCGAGGAACTTTTTCCGACCCGGCGTCTTCGGCGAATTCACGCTGCCTTTCTACTACTTCCGCGCTGGCGCTGGGGCCGGCGGCTCAAGTCGGCTTCACGAGCGGGACCAGTCGCCCGTCCCGACCTTTCCGTCCACCAGATGCAGCCGCGCCGGGCACTGCTCGGCGATGTCCGGGTCGTGGGTGGCCAGGATCAGCGCCGCGCCGTTGTCGGCGCACTCGAACAGCACGGCGAGCACCTGGTCGCGGGTGTCGTGGTCCAACTCGGCGGTGGGCTCGTCGGCGAGGATCACCGCCGGCTCCGCGGCCAGTGCGCGGGCGACGGCCACCCGTTGTTGCTGGCCGCCGGACAGGTCTTCCACGAGGTGATGCTCACGCCCGGCCAGCCCCATCGCGGCGAGGGCGACGGCGGCGCGTTCCCGTGCCTCTCGTGGCGACGTGCCGTGGGCCCGCAGTCCCACCTCGACGTTTTCGGCCGCCGTGAGCAGTCCGATGAGCCCGTACCCCTGCAGGATGAGCCCGATCCTCCTGCGGCTACTGGTGTCGTCGGGACGGACGGGTGCCTCACCAAGGTGAACCGTGCCGGTGTCCGGGCCGATCAGGCCGGCCAGTACCGCGAGGAGCGTGCTCTTGCCGGATCCGGACGGTCCGCTGAGCGCAAGGGGCTCGCCCGGTAAAGCGCTCAGGGAAACGTCGCGCAGGATCGCCCGGTCGCCTCGACGCAGCGACAGATGCTGACCGGTGAGGGCCGCCTGCCCGCGGGGGCGATGATCGTCTGGACGCGGCGCCGGGGCCGGCGGGGTGATGTCGACCGGGCCACTCATCGGCTTTCCTCCGGCGCGAGCCGCCCGTCCCGCAGGTGCAGGGTGCGGTCGAGGAGCACGGCGACCTGGTCGTCGTGGGTGACCACCAGCAGCGCCATGCCGTGCGCCCGATGGGCCTCCTGGAGCAGCAGCGCGACGGCCCGCCCGGTCCCGCGATCCAACTGGCTGGTGGGCTCGTCTGCCAGCAGCAACCGGGGTCGGTTGGCCAGCGCGACCGCTAGCGCCAGACGTTGCTGTTCACCGCCGGACAGGTCGCGCACCTTCCTTGTGCCGGACGTTTTGAGCCCCACCTGCGCGAGCAGCTGAGTCGCGCGGGTGCGCTGCTCGGCTCGGCCGGCCGCATGGCCGGGGAGCTGCTGCACCACCAGCAGGTTCTCCTCTGCCGTCGCCAGCGGCAGCAGGTTGCGAGCCGGGTTCTGCAGCAGCACACCGATTTCCCGGGCCCGTAGCTCGGCCAACTGCCTGCCGGACATGCGGTCCGGGCGCGTTCCGAGGACCTCAAGTTGGCCGCCGGTCGGCGTCTGCAGACCCGCGATCGTGGTGAGCAAGCTGGATTTTCCTGACCCGGAGGGCCCGACGATGGCGACGCTCTCACCCTCAGCGATGACCAGGTTGGCATGCTTCACGGCGGCGATTCGGGTGCCATCCTGAAAATAGTCGACGCACAGGTTCCGGCAGCGGACGGCAAGACCGGGACGCAGGTCGAGATCGAGTTCCGGGGCACTCACGGCGCCGCCTCGCGAAGCAGCTCGGGACGAACCCGGCGGACCAGCGCACCGCTGGACACCGAGACCGCGATGGCCACGGCGGCACCGAGCAGCACGGTTAGACCGACCACCAGCAGGAACGGCGGCGCGTAGAGCAGGTCTGGGGCCAGCGGCGGAACGGTGAACTCTGGCACCCCAGGCAGAGCCAGTGACGCCGACAACAGCCCGCTGCCCATGCCTAGACCTACCCCGACGCCGAGCAGGGTCAGTTGCTCGACCAGCAGTGACGTCAGCAGCGCGCGCCGCCCGATCCCGAGGGCTTGCAACGCCGCCAGTTCGAATCCCCGGCGCCTGGCCGCCAAGGTCAGGTTCAGCGCCGCCCCCGCCAATGCCAGCAGCGCCGCGACCCCCGCTCCCACCAGGAACAGCAGCAACGCCAGCGGCGGTCCCTGCCGGGCCAGTCCCGCCTCCACCTGGCGTATCGACTGGTTCTGGACGACCTGCACCCCCTCGGCGTCCAGGCGTTGCAGCACCTGCGGGTCGGCACCGGGCGCCAGCCAGACCTCTTGAAAGGTGTCGACCGTGCCGACCGCCGCGGCCCGTAGCGCCAATGCCCGGTCCAGCAGCACACCCGAGCGACCGGCGCGGGGGAGCACCGCCGCGGCCAATCGCGGATCCACGGCCAGGTTCTGTCCGTCCAGCCCGGTGATCTGCGGATCCTGCGTACCGACTCCGGCGCCGGTGGTTGCGACCACGGGGACCTGTTCGGGCAGCGAGCGCGGCGAGAGGGTGGGGACGATTTCATGCGGCAGCCGGAAGGCGTAGCCGAGTCGACCGCCCCCAATGGTGCTGCGGGAGTAGTACGGACCGTCCGGCGCCTTCTGCGGCACCCATCCCTGCGGCAGGGTGAGCCCGGCCGGGACATCGCGCCAGGTACCGGAACTGTCCTGCTCCTGAATGTTGGCCACGGTGATGTCGCCCTGCAGGTCGGTGAGGCCGAACCGGTCTGCCCGCTGCAGGGTGAGGCTCCCCAATTCGCATCCGGTCACGCAGGCCGGAGTGGGCCAGCTCGCCTCCACAGTCCCGGATGGCGGGAGCGCCGCACCTGTCGACGCATGCAGCCCGTCCGGGGCGAGTACCGACAGCACCGGGAGGACCTGCGGCGCGCCGCGGAGCGCGGTGATTTGCAGCCGCATGCGGAGCGCCGCCCCCCGCAGCAGCACCACGTTCAGGCCCTGGACGGTGATGGCATCCGCCACCTTCTGGGCAGACGCGGAGGCGTAGTCACTGCGCCAGGCGGCCACCGCCGCGAACCGGGCCGGCTGTACCCCGAGCAGCTGACGGTGCGCGCCATATTGCTGTCGACCTTCGATGACCGCCATCGCCTGAGCGCCGCTGGGGTCGGCGCGATCAACCAGGGCGGCAAGGTCGGCGTTGCGGGGTACGGCCACCGTCAGCACTTCGCTGGCGCCCACGGTTGCGGCCGCGACGTCGTGTTGGTTTCGCAAGGCCACGCTATGCGCGCTTAACGCGAAGGTGGCCAAGCCGAACGCGAGGACCAACACGACAACAACCCCGAGCGAGGAGGGTCGCCGTGCGATTTGCCGGACTGCGAGAAAGCCACCGAGCCCTCGGCCGCCGGGTCTACCAGAGCCGCGGCGGCCGCCCTGCGACGTCCGCGTGAACAAGGCTCGGCACACCCACGGGAGAGCGCTCGCCGCAAGAAGGGCGACGACCACCGAGAGGAGGGCCGGCACCCCCAAGCTGAGCGGATCGGCGGCCACCTTGGAACCGGGCCGGCCAAACCCCGACCGGCTGAGGACCGCCCCGAGTGCCAGCACCGCGGCGAGGCAGCCCAGGGCCGACGACAGGTTCCGGCGCCACCCCGGCCGCCGGTGCGTTCGGCGCCACTGCTCGTTGACCGAACGGCGGACGATGCGCAATCCCGAGGCTGCCGTCGCGACCGCCGCCCCGGCAACCGCCCCCGTCCCGGCCAGGAGCGCCGGCACTCCCAGCCGCACCGGGGTCCCGGCGACGAACTGCACCGCGCCCATCACGTGCACCCCCACGACCGCGAGCACCACCCCGATGGGTGACGCGGCCGTGATGAGGAACAGCGGTTCGGCCAAGCCGAACAGCAACAGCTGCCGCGGCCGCGCGCCGCGCAGCTTGAGCAGGGCGACCTCCGGGCCGCGGGCCTCGGCCGCGGCGCGGACCGCCCCGAACAGCACCAGC
>DASYGP010000031.1:0-9516 GCA_035999615.1 Mycobacteriales bacterium | reverse complement strand
TCTGCCATGCCCATTCCGCCGGCCATCGTGGAGCGTTTCCTGGCCGGCTAACGATCTCTGCCGTGGCCTTCGGCCTCCTCCCGGAACGCTTCCCTGGCTACCTCGGGGATCGGCCGCGGCGAGGGCATCGTGCGTATTGGTTCTTCGCGCTTGGTGGGCTCTGAGCCCTTTATTCGTTCATGGATCAACCATCGGGGACCCGGACCTCTCCCGTCTCGGTAAACCCCCACGGGGTCCCCTCCAACACCCTGGACCTGGTGGCGCTGGACCGCCGCCCACGCAGCCACCCCAGCCCGGTCCGGCCAGCCGCCGGCCGGCCCAGCCCCGTTGGCTGCCTCTGGTGGCGCTGGACCGCCACCTCACCCAGCCACCCCAGCCCTCCCGGCCAGCCACGCCAGCCGCTCGGCGATCCGCAGGCCGGCCCGGCCCCGTTGGCTGCCTCTGGTGGCGCTGGACCGCCACCTCAGCCAGCCAACCCAGCCCACCCGCCCGGCCAGTCCGCCCAGGCGGGCGTCACCCAGTCCCGGCGCTGAGCCGCCGCACCGAGGGGACCAGCAGCGCCAGAACCGACAGGACCGTCCAGCTGACCGCCGCCATCAGCAGGGTCGCGCCAACCCCGAGCGAGCCGGCCAGCGGCCCGACGATGGCGTAGCCCACCGGTAGCAGCGCCACCGAGCCGAACCAGTCGTAGGCGCTGACCCGGCCAAGGAGCTCAGCCGGCACATGCACACTGAGCGCGGTGTTCCACAGCGCGTCGAACACCCCGAAGCCGATGCCGCCGACCGCCCCGGTGGCGGCCACCAGCACCAGCGGGGCCGGCCCGATCAGGGCCGCCGCGAACAGCGCGAACGCCGAGCCGAACCCGACCGCCACCGCCATCGGCCGGCGCGGGTGCCATCGCAGCATCAGCAGGCCGCCGACCACCGAGCCGGCGCCGAACGCAGCGAGCGCCGCCCCCCAGGCGCCGGCCCCGCCGAGGGACCGCTTGCTGACCACCGCGCCGAGAACCAGCACCTCCGGGAACACCAGCAGATGGAACAGCCCGAATTGGGCGACAATCACCCAGATCCAGGTACGCGAACGGAACTCCTGCCAGCCGCCGCGCAGATCGCTCAAATAGGAGCGGACCCCAGCGCCGCCCTCCTCCCGGGCCCGTCCCGGTATCGGCCGCATCGCCGCCAGGCATCCCGCGCTGACCGCGTAGGTCCCGGCGTTGAGGGCGATCGCGAGCGCCCCGTTACCGATGCCCGCGACCAGGCCGGCGATCGCCGGCCCGGCCACCGCTCCGCCGGACTGGGCCAGGCTGCGCAGCGCATTGGCCCGCTGCCGGCCGGCCTCGGGCACGGTGGCCGACACCATCCCGATCAACGCGGGAGAGGACAGGCCGGTGGCCGCACCGTGCACCGCGAACAGCGCGGCCAGCTGCCACAGCGACCAGTTCCCGCCGGCCAGCAGCAGCGCGGCCGCGCCCTGCACCACCGCGCGGATCACGTCCATCACCAGCAGCAACCGGCGCCGGGAGACCCGGTCGGCGACGACCCCGCCGAGCAGCAGCGTCAGCACCAGCGGGGCGGTCTCCGCGGTGAGCACCAGGCCGAGCGATCCGGCGTCCCGGAACCGGGCCAGCACCGCGAACGACAGGGCCACCGGCACCATCGCATCGCCGAGCATCGAGGTGGCCTGGCCGGCGTAGAACAGCCCGAATTCCCGGCTCCGCAGCACCGCGGGACCACGGACCCGGCGGGGTGATCGTTGATCGGTCCGGGCGGGCACCCGAGCACCGTACGGGGGAGGGTCTGGCCCCTTCGTGACGGGATGGTTAGGTTGCCCGGCATAGCTCGCCGCCCCGCTCGTGCGCCTTGCCGCCGCACACGTGCCCGCCGTACCGCCCAGCTCGTGCCCACCCCGCCGTCCCAGGAGGATCGTGCCGCTCCCGCCGCTGACCCCCGCGCAGCGCGCCGAGGCGCTCGCGCGCGCCACCGAGGCTCGCAGGGTCCGGGCGGCGGTCCGCGCCGACCTGCGCCGCCCCGGCCTGGACGTCGCCGCCGCGCTGGCCGCGGTGATCGCCCGCGGCAGCGTCGCCGGGGATCACGGCCAGGCGATCGGGAAGATGCGGGTCGCGGCGCTGCTGGAGGCCGTCCCGGGGATCGGCAAGGTACGCGCGGCCGCCATCATGGAGCGTCTCGAGATCAGCCCGAGCCGGCGCATCCGCGGGCTCGGCGCCAAGCAACGCGCCGCGCTCGCCCGCGAGTTCACCCCCGACAGCGGTGACTGAACCGCGGCTGGTGGTGCTCTCCGGTCCCTCCGGGGTAGGCAAGGGCAGCGTCGTCGCAAATGTCCGGGCCCGCCACCCGCAGGTGTGGCTGTCGGTCAGCTGGACCACCCGGCCGCCGCGGCAGGGCGAGTCCGAAGGCGTCGAATACCACTTCGTCGACCCGCCCGCGTTTCGTGCGGAGGTCCGGCGTGGCGGATTTCTCGAGCATGCCGAATACGCCGGGCACCTGTACGGCACCCCCCGCGCCGCGGTCGACGCCCACCTCGCGGCCGGGACACCGGCGCTGCTCGAGATCGACCTGCAGGGCGCGCGGCAGGTCCGCGCGGCGATGCCGGGCGCGCTGCTGGTGTTCCTCGCGCCGCCGAGCTTCGCCGAGCTGAGCCGCCGGCTCGCCGGCCGCGCCACCGAGGACCCCGCCCGGCTGGCGCACCGGCTGCAGATCGCGCGCGCCGAGCTGGCCGCCGAAAACGAGTTCGATGTGGTCATCGTCAACGCGGAGATCGAGGACGCCGCCGATCGGCTGGTAGCCTTACTGCGATCGCCGGTGTAATCCGGCAGCTCACCCCCCGCTGGTAGGAGACCACGTTGTCCGGCACGGTCGCGCATCCCGAGGGCATCACCAGCCCGCCCATCGACGAGCTTTTGACCAACACGGCGAGCAAGTACAGCCTGGTCATCTACTCGGCCAAGCGCGCCCGGCAGATCAACTCCTACTACCACTCGCTGGGCGAGGGACTGCTGGAATACGTCGGCCCGCTGGTGCCCCCCGGTCATCAGGAGAAGGCCCTTTCCATCGCCCTGCGGGAGATCAACGCCGGGCTGCTGACGCACGAGAGCGTCGCCGAGTAGCCCTGATGACGACCCCGGTAGGGGCGTCGTCCCCGGCCGCCCCGCGTGTGGTGCTGGGGGTCGCGGGGGGCATCGCGGCGTACAAGGCCGTGGAGGTGCTCCGCGCGCTGACCGAGACCGGTCACGACGTGACGGTGATCCCCACCGACTCCGCCCTGCGGTTCGTCGGCGCGGCCACCTTCGCCGCTCTATCCGGCCACCCGGTCCACACCGGGGTGTGGGACGACGCGCATGAGGTGCCGCACGTGCGGACCGGGCAGCAGGCCGATCTGATCCTCGTGGTCCCCGCCACCGCCGACCTGCTGGCCCGCGCCGCGCACGGCCGCGCCGATGACCTGCTCACCGCGACGCTGCTCACGGCCCGCTGCCCGGTGATCTACGCACCCGCCATGCACACCGAGATGTGGCTGCACCCGGCCACCGCCGCAAACGTGGCGCTGCTGCGCTCCTACGGCGCGGTCATCATCGAACCGGCGGACGGCCGGCTGACCGGCGCGGACAGCGGCCCCGGCCGGCTGCCCGAACCGGCCGACATCGCGGCGCTGGCCCGCTCGGTGCTCGCCCGGGGCGGCCTGCCGGCCGACCTGGCCGGCCGCCGAGTCGTAGTCAGCGCCGGTGGGACCCGCGAGCACCTGGATCCGGTGCGCTACCTGGGCAACCGGTCCTCGGGCCGGCAAGGGGTGGCCCTGGCTCGGGCCGCCGCGGCCCGCGGTGCGCAGGTGACCATGGTGTCGGCGCACCTGGCGGTGCCGGCCCCGGCCGGGGTGCTGGTCGTTCCGGTGGGATCGGCCGACGAGCTGCGCGGCGCGGTCCTCGAGGCGTCGGCCGGGGCAGACGCGGTCGTGATGGCCGCCGCGGTGGCCGATTTCCGGCCGGTGCAGCGGCTCACCCACAAGATCAAAAAGGGGGGTCCGGAGGAGCCGAACGACCTGAAGTTGGTCCGCAACCCGGACATTCTGGCCGAGCTCGCCGCCCTCCCGGTGGGGGAGCGGGCCCGGGTCGTGGTCGGTTTCGCGGCGGAGACCGACGAGACCCCCGCCCAGCTACTCGCCCGCGGCCGGGACAAGTTGGCGGCCAAGGGCTGCGACCTGCTGGTGCTCAACCGGGTCGGGGACGGGGTGGGCTTCGAGGTGGACGAGAACGCGGCGATGATCCTGGCCCGGCCGCACCCCTCAGCCACGAGCGAACCCCGGCGCGGCGCCGCTGCGGCCGATCCGGCCACCGAAATCGAGGTGCCGGCGACCAGCAAGGACCTGCTCGCGCACGCGGTCTGGGACGCCGTCGTCGCCCGCCTCCCCGGCTGAGCCCCGGCTGAGCCTGAGTACCGGCTGAGCGTGAGTCCCGGCTGACGGGGAGTCAGCGCCTCAGCAGCCGCAACCGACGAGCAGCTGCTCGCAAGGCCCGACGAACCCGTGCTGCACCGCATCGGCGCGGCAGGACGGGTCCTCCAGGCAATGCGTGCTGCCGTCCTGGTGCACGACCAGCACGCCGTGGCAGTGCCACACCTCGTCCTCGCACCGGTGGCACCAGACGCCCAACGAGACGGGGGGAACGGCGAACGCAACAGCTGACATGCGACCAGCCTGCGGCACTGAAGCCGCTGAGCCGGGAGCGACACGCCGCGCGAGCAGCGCGGCCTCAGCCATAGGTCATCACCTCCGAGGTGGGCGCCGCACCGGCCGCGCCGAAACGCCAGCGGGTCATGGTCTGCACGAAGGCCGGCTCCAGCCAGGTCATCCCGGTCTGCGGGCGGACCCGGAAGATGACGGAGCCGGGCACCACGGTGAGGCCGACCGGGGTGCCGTCGGTCATCCGGTACTTCGCCGCATACGCCGCGTCCGCCGCCGCTAACCGGTCCGCGTCGGTGACCGGCTCCGCCTGACCCTCAACCAGCAGCAGGTCATCGGCGGAATCCAGATGCACGATCAGCCGGGGATCGCGGGCGAGGTTCCGGGCCTTGACCGCGTCAGCGGCGGTGGAGAACCACAGCCCGCCGTCCAGCCACACCCCCCACACCGGCGCGGTGTGCGGCCGGCCGTCGGCGCGGGTGGTCACCACCCAGTAACTCTTCGCGGCCCGCAGGCGCGCCTCATGCCATTCCCAGTCGTATTCGATGCGCGTGCTCATGCCCGCCAGGATGCGCGGGAGGTCCGACAGGCGCGGGGGGCCCGACAGGATTTTGCGCCGGTAGACTGGCGCGACCGTCCAATCTGCCCGAGGAGTCTTGTGGCTACCCGTCTGTTCACGTCCGAATCCGTCACCGAGGGCCACCCGGACAAGATCGCCGACCAGATCAGCGACGCGATCCTCGACGCGATGCTCAAGGACGACCCCAACAGCCGGGTCGCCGTCGAGACGATGATCACCACCGGTCAGGTCCACGTCGCCGGGGAGGTCAAGACCGCCACCTACGTCGAGATCGCGAGCCTGGTCCGGGAGAAGATCCTGGAAATCGGCTACGACAGCTCCAAGAAGGGCTTCGACGGCCTGTCCTGCGGGGTCAGCGTGTCGATCGGCGCGCAGTCCGGCGACATCGCGCAGGGCGTCGATCAGGCGTTCGAGGCGCGTACCGGGCAGTCGGTGGAGGACGCGCTGGACCGGCAGGGCGCCGGCGACCAGGGGCTGATGTTCGGCTATGCCTGCGATGACACCCCCGAGCTGATGCCGCTGCCCATCGCGCTGGCGCACCGGCTCGCCCGCCGGCTCTCGGCGGTCCGCAAGGACGGCACCGTCGGCTACCTGCGCCCGGACGGCAAGACCCAGGTCACGATCGAATACGTCGACGGACGGCCGGCGCGGCTCGACACGATCGTGGTGTCCTCCCAGCACGCGGCCGACATCGACCTGGACACGCTGCTGTCCCCGGACGTGCGCGAGCACGTGGTCGAGCCGGAGCTGGCAGCCTTGTCCATCCCCTCCGACGGCTACCGGCTGCTGGTCAACCCGACCGGCCGCTTCGAGATCGGCGGCCCGATGGGCGACGCCGGGCTGACCGGCCGGAAGATCATCGTGGACACCTACGGCGGGATGGCCCGGCACGGTGGCGGCGCCTTCTCCGGCAAGGACCCCTCCAAGGTGGACCGGTCCGCGGCCTACGCGATGCGTTGGGTCGCCAAGAATGTGGTGGCGGCCGGCCTCGCCACCCGCTGCGAGGTACAGGTGGCCTACGCGATCGGCAAGGCGCAGCCGGTCGGGGTCTTCGTCGAGACCTTCGGCACCGGGGTGCTGCCCGACGATGAGATCCAGGACGCGGTGTTGCAGGTGTTCGACCTCCGGCCGGCCGCGATCATCCGCGACCTCGACCTGCTGCGCCCGATCTACGCGCAGACCGCGGCCTACGGTCACTTCGGCCGGACCGAGCTGGACTTCACCTGGGAGGCCACCGACCGGGTCGAGGCGCTCCAGTCCGCGGCCGGCGTCTAAACGCGGGACGGGCCGGCCGCCGCTGTCGGTGACGGCTGGCAGGCTGCCTGCCATGGCCAGCCCTCCCGCGCCCGGCGGCGCCCGCCCGGCGGGCGCCTCCACCGCGGGCCCCCGCGCGGCAAGCGGCCGGCGCCAGCCGGCCCGCGTACGCGTGCCCGCCGCCAGCCATCCCGTCGCCCGCGTCGCGGTGGACACCCCGCTGCTGCACCTGGACCGGCCCTTCGATTACCTCATCGCGGCCGAGGACGACCTGCGGTGCGTCCCCGGCTGCCGGGTCCGGGTGCGCTTCTCCGGCCGGCTCGTCGACGGCTACGTCCTGGCCCGGGCCGAGAGCAGCGAGCACGCCGGCCAGCTGGCCTACCTGGCCCGGGTGCTGTCCGCGGAACCGGTCCTCGCGCCGGAGATCGCGGTCCTGGCCCGCGCCGTCGCCGACCGCTACGCCGGCAGCATGGCCGACGTGCTGCGGCTGGCCATTCCCCCCCGGCATGCCCGCACGGAGACCGCCGCCGCGCCGCCGGACCCGGAGACGCCGCCGGACCCCGAGACGGGCACCGGGACAGGGACGGCTGGGACAGAGGCTGCCGTATCCCTCGAATCGGCTGGAACGGAACTCGCGCGGTATGTCGGTGGCCCGGCGCTGCTCGCGGCCCTGCGCGCCGGTCGCAGCCCGCGCGCGATCTGGTCGGCGCTGCCCGGATCGACCTGGCCCGCGGAGGTGGCGGCCTTGGTCCGGGCGGTCACCGGCTCCGGCCGCGGGACGCTGGTCGTGCTGCCCGACACCCGCGACGTGGACCGGGTGGCGCAGCTGCTTCCGGACGCGCTGACCCTGCGGGCCGATGACGGCCCGGCCGAGCGCTACCGCCGCTTCCTGGCCGTCCGCCGCGGCCGCGCGCGGGTCGTCATCGGCACCCGGGCCGCCATCTTCGCGCCCGTCCATGACCTCGGCCTGGTCCTAGTCTGGGATGACGGCGACGACCTGCACGCCGATCCGCACGCCCCCTACCCGCACGCCCGGGACGTGGCCCTGCTCCGGGCGGTGCAGCAGGACGCCGCCGTGGTGCTCGGCGGGCATGCGGTGTCCGCGGAGGCCCAGCAGCTGATCATGACCGGGTGGGCGCATCCGCTGCGCGCCGACCGGGCCACGGTGCGGTCCGTCGCACCGACCGTCACCGCGGCGGGCGGGGAGTTCGAACGCTCCCGCGACGCCGCCGCCGACAGCGCCCGGCTGCCGAACCTGGCCTGGCGGACGGCGAAGCTCGCGCTCGAACGCGGACCGGTGCTGATCCAGGTGCCGCGCCGCGGCTACCTGCCCGGGCTGTCCTGCGCCAGCTGCCGCACCCCGGTCCGCTGCCGCCACTGCGCCGGCCCGGTTGCGCTGGCCTCCAGCCACGCCATCCCCGCCTGCCGCTGGTGCGGCCGGCCTTCGGCCAACTTCACCTGCCCGGTGTGTGAGGGGCACCGCTTGCGCGCCGCGGCGTACGGGGAGCGCCGGACCGCGGAGGAGCTGGGCCGGGCGCTGCCCGGCGTCCCGGTGCGCACCTCCGGGCGCGATCAGGTGCTGGCGGCGGTGGGCGCCGAACCGGCCCTGATCGTCGCGACCCCCGGCGCGGAACCGGTCGCCGCGGGGGAGGGATACGCCGCGGTGTTGCTGCTGGATGGCTGGGCGCTGCTGGGCCGCCCCGATCTGCGGGCCGGGGAGGAGGCGCTGCGCCGCTGGCTGAACGCGGCCGCGCTGGCCGCCCCGCGGGCGCCGATCATCGTGCTGGCCGACGCCGCGCCCCCGCCGGTGCAGGCGCTGGTCCGGTGGGACCCCGCCGGGCACGCGGAGCGGGAGATCGCCGAACGTAGCGCGCTCGGTTTCCCGCCGGCGGTCCGGATGGCGGCCATCGACGGCACTCCCGAGGCGATCGCCGCGCTGCTCGGGCACGCCGTACTGCCGCCCACCGCGGATGTCCTCGGGCCGGTGCCGCTGCCCGGCGGGGGCCGGGCGTACCCGGCGGGGCCGGAGGAGGGCCCCCGCGAACGGGCCCTGATCCGGGTGCCGCGCAAGGAAGGGCCGGCGCTGGCCACCGCGCTGCACGACGCCGGCGCGACCCGGACCGCGCGCAAGGAACCCGGCGCGGTGCGGGTCCAGCTCGACCCGGTGGAGCTGGGCTGACCGCCTGCTGACCGGGCGGCTGAGCGGCGGGTGTTCGGCCGGGCGGTCGGTGTTCGGCCGGCCGGCCGGGCGGCTGACCGCCGGCTGACCGTGCGGGTGGTCGGCGGCCGGCCGGCGCGCACCTAGACTCGCGGCCCGTGAGGCTGGTCTTCGCCGGAACCCCGGCCGTGGCACTCCCCAGCCTGCAGGCGCTGGTGGAGAGCCCCCGCCATGAGGTCGTCGCGGTGCTGACTCGGCCCGATGCCCGCGCCGGCCGGGGCCGCGGCATCGCGCCGAGCCCGGTCAAGCAGCGGGCCGCGGAGCACGGCATCCCGGTGCTCACCCCGCCGCGCCCATCCGACCCCGACTTCCTGGCCGCGCTCGGCGAGATTGCCCCGGACTGCTGCCCGGTGGTGGCCTACGGCGCGCTGGTCCCGGCTGCCGCGCTGGCCGTGCCGACTCTCGGCTGGATCAACCTGCATTTCTCGCTGCTGCCGGCGTGGCGGGGGGCGGCCCCTGTCCAGCAGGCGATCTGGCACGGCGATGAGATCACCGGCGCCAGCGTGTTCCAGCTCGAGGAAGGCCTCGACACCGGACCGGTGTACGGGCTGCTCACCGAACCGATCCGCCCCCGCGACACCGCCGGGGAGCTGCTGGCCCGGCTCGCCGAGGCCGGCGCGCACCTGCTCACAGCCACCCTGGACGCACTCGCCGACGGCACGCTCCGGGCCGAGCCGCAGCCGGCGGACGGAATCAGCCTGGCCCCGAAGATCACCGTGGAGAGCGCCCGGATCGACTGGGCCCGGCCCGCGGTCCAGATCGACCGGCAGAT
>DASYGP010000167.1:0-3483 GCA_035999615.1 Mycobacteriales bacterium | reverse complement strand
GCCGAGGAAGGCGATGTCGCCGCCGGCCCGAATCGGCGCGTGAATGTCGGCGACAGCACTCGTGCGGGTGTAGCGCGGGTCGACGTGGATCACCGTTGCCCCGCGGGCCTTGGCCTCCATCACCCACTGGAACCCGACCGGATGGCACTCGGCCATGTTCGAGCCCTGGATGACGATGCAGTCGCTGTTAGCCAGGTCCTGCTGGAATGTCGTGGCGCCACCCCGACCGAAGGAGGACCCCAAACTGGGGACCGTGGCACTGTGTCAAATACGTGCCTGATTCTCGATCTGGATCGCTCCGGCCGCGGTAAACAGCTTCTTGATCAGGTAGTTCTCTTCGTTGTCGAGCGTGGCGCCGCCGAGGAAGGCGATTCCGGTGGTGCGGCGTAGCGGCCGACCCTGCTCGTCGGATTCCTGCCAGTGGCTGGCCCGGGCCTTCAGCGTGAGGTCGGCAACCCGGTCGGTCGCCTCCTCCAGGTCCATCTGTTCCCACTCGGTGGCGTATGGCTTGCGATGCAAGACCTTCGTCAACCGGCCGGGGGCATGCACGAGTTGTTCGGAGGCGCTTCCCTTGGGGCACAGGCGGCCGCGACTCACCGGGGAATCAGGGTCCCCCTCAATGGCGCTGACCCGCCCGTCCTTGACGTAGACGTTCTGCCCGCAGCCCACCGCGCAGTACGGGCAGATGCTCTTGACGACCTTGTCGGCGGTTGCGGTGCGCGGTTGAAGCGCCGCGGTGCGTGGCGATTGCGCGGCACTGCCGCGGCCCAACGGATCGGTGCCGGTCAGCTGGCGGAAGACGGGCCAGCCCTCGATCCACGCACGTCCGCCCATGCAGCCGCTCCCTTCGAGGGGGCCTCGGCAATGCCTCGTGGCGTTGTCGGCGACCCTGGCATTTCCGACTCTACGACGGCTTCATCGCACCCGCAGGGTCACCCCTCCTGGGTCGCGCGCCACGAGCTCACCGATCACCGGATGACCGGGGATCTCGCCGGCAATGAGCAGCCCACCGCTGGTCTGCGCGTCGGCCAACAACAGCAGCTCCTCCTCCGGCAGGGCGCTGTCCAGGTGCGGCCGGACCCACTCCAGGTTGCGGCGGGTGCCCCCAGAGACATATCCGTCCCGCAGGGCGGCGCGGGCCCCGTCCAGATAAGGCACGGCAGCCGCGTCCACGACGGCAGTGACGCCACTGGCGCGGGCCAGTTTGTGCAAGTGGCCGAGCAGACCGAACCCGGTGACGTCTGTCGCGCAGCGGACCCCGGCGGCGAGCGCGGCCCTGGAGGCATCCGCGTTCAGCGAGGTCATCGAGTCGACCGCGTTCGCGAACACCTCACCGGTCGCCTTGTGTCGGGTGTTGAGCACGCCCACGCCCAATGGTTTGGTCAAGGTGAGCGGCAGCCCAGCCACCCCGGCGTCGTTGCGCAGCAGGCGGTCGGGATCGGCGATCCCGGTGACCGCCATGCCGTACTTCGGCTCCGGATCGTCGACGCTGTGCCCCCCTGCGACCGGACACCCCGCCAACCGGCCGACGTCCAGGCCCCCGCGCAGCACCTCGCCGGCTAGCTCCATCGGCAGCACGTCGCGCGGCCAGCCCAGCAGGTTCACCGCCACCACCGGGAACCCACCGGTGGCATAGATGTCGGACAGGGCGTTCGCGGCCGCGATGCGCCCGAAGGTGTACGCGTCGTCCACCACCGGCGTGAAGAAATCGGCGGTGGCGACCACCGCTTGACCACCGGCGATGCGGACCACGGCCGCGTCGTCCCCGTCATCCAGGCCCAGAATCAACTCCGGCCACGGTGCGCCGGTCAGGCCCGCCACGACGGCCTCCAACTCGCCGGGAGGGATCTTGCAGGCGCAACCGCCGCCGTGGGCGTACTGGGTCAGTCGGTAGGTCTGCACGCTTCTACGCTAGGCGGTGGGCGGCGTTCACCGTGGGGCCGGTAGCGTTAGCGGCGGAGGCGTACTCGTCCTGGTGGGCGGCGCGGTCTTCAAAACCGTCGAGGCCGAGGTTCTCGACCTGGCGGGTTCGATTCCCGTCCGCCTCCGCCATCAGGTGTCGACGCCAACTCCCCTCCGCGCCCTTCCTATGCTCGGGCCGTGACCCACGCCCGGGAGGCCAGCGATCCGCGCCGTCGGGTTCCCCGCACGGACACGGTGCTGGCCGATGACCGGCTGACCGCGGCCATCGCTCGACTGGGCCGCGCGACCGTCAAAGCCGCTGTCCAGCAGGCGCAACAGCGGATCCGGACCGACGGGCTGGACCCGGACGCGCTGATGGAGGTGGTGCTCGCCGCACTCCCCGCGCGGGCCACGTCGCTGCGTCCGGTCCTGAATGCCACCGGCGCGGTGTTGCACACCAACCTGGGGCGAGCCGCCCTGTCCTCCGCGGCGGTTGAAGCGCTGCTGGCCGCCGCCGGCCCGGTCGATGTGGAGTTCGACCTGACGACCGGCCGGCGCGCGGGCCGCGGCCGGGGCACGCTGGCTGCGCTGCGCCGGGCCGTGCCGCCGGCGGAGGACGTGCTGGTCGTGAACAACGGCGCGGCAGCGCTTCTGCTGGTGGTCACGGTGTTGTGTGGGCGGCGTACCCCGGAGGTGATCTGGAGTCGCGGCGAGTTGGTGGAGATCGGGGACGGATTCCGGTTGCCCGACCTCGTGGCCGCCACCGGTGCCCGGCTGCGCGAAGTGGGGACCACCAACCGGACCACGCTGGACGACTATCGCGCGGCGATCGGCCCGCGGACCGGCTGTGTGCTCAAGGTGCACCCGTCCAACTTCACGGTCAGCGGTTTCACCTCCCAGGTGGGGGTGGCCGAGCTGGCCGAGCTTCCGGCGCCGGTCGTGGTCGATGTGGGCTCCGGACTGCTGGGGCCGGACCCGTTGCTGCCGCAGGAGCCGGACATGGCCTCCGCGCTGCGGGCCGGCGCGGCGGTGGTGACCGGGAGCGGCGACAAGCTTCTCGGTGGCCCGCAGGCGGGGATCGTCGCGGGCCGCGCAGAGCTGCTGGCGCGGATGCGCCGGCATCCCCTGGCGCGCGCGCTGCGCGTGGACAAGCTGACCCTGGCAGCGCTGGAGGCAACCCTCAGCGGCCCGGCCACTCCCACCCATGACGCCCTCCACCTGGACGAGCGGGCGCTGGGGATCCGCACCCAGCAGCTGGCCGACGTGCTGGCCGGGCGGGGGGTTGATGTGCGGACGGTTACAAGTCCGGGGATCGTCGGTGGCGGCGGCGCCCCCGGCGTGCAGCTGGCGGGTTGGGCGCTGGCGCTCCCCGCCGATCTCGCCGTTCGCCTCCGCTGCGGCGACCCCGCGGTCGTGGGTCGAGTCGAGGACGGGTGCCTGCTGCTGGATCTGCGCGCCATCCCCCCGGAGCACGACGACGTTCTCGCGGCCGCGGTCTGCCGCGCCGCCGGGTCCCCGGGCGCCGGCTGACGTGTACGTCATCGCCACGGCCGGCCACGTCGATCACGGCAAGTCGACGCT
>DASYGP010000141.1:0-7681 GCA_035999615.1 Mycobacteriales bacterium | reverse complement strand
GTGCCCGATGAGGTGGTCCTGGACATGGTCCGGGAGGCGTTCGTCGCGGCGAGGGGCGGCGGGGGATACGTCCTGGACGGAATGCCCCGCACCATGCCGCAGGCCCGCGCCTGCTACGCGATCGCGGCTGAGCTGGGGATGACCGCTGAGGTCGTACTGCACCTGAGAATCGAAGACGCAGAATTGGTACGGCGGCTGCTGGCTCGCGCCGCAGAACAGGGTCGGTCAGACGACACGGAGGAGGTCATCCGCCGCCGGATCGAGGTCTACGACGAGGTGACTCGCCCCATCCTGGCCTGGTACCGCGAGCGGGCCATCCTGGTATCGGTGGACGCCGAACAGCCGGTAGAGGAAGTCGGAGCGGACATCCTTGCCGCGCTGACCCGGCTGGGGTTGGCGCCGGACCCGGACCACCGCAGCCCTCGGCCGGTCCTCGACCTCACCGGACTCGACGCCGCCTTCGGGGCAGCCACGCGTCCGGGGACGCTGTGAGTTTCACGCGTCCGGGGACGCCATGAGTTGGGTGGAGTGTCCCGCCGGGCGGCACTGGGGCACCTTTGGTGCCGCGGGTCTCGCGATCGTGGCACCGGGACCGCTCCTGCTGGTGCTGCACCGCGCGGTAGGGAGCCATCACGGTGGCAGCTGGGGGCTGCCCGGCGGGGCGCTGGACGAGGGGGAGTCCGCGCAGGACGGCGCCCTGCGCGAAGCCGCCGAGGAGGTGGCCGGATTTGATCCGGAGCTCCTCGAGCTCATCAGCAGCTATCAGGATCGCTGCCCTGCCGACTGCGGCTGGAGCTACACCACATGGCTGGCGCGCACCCCCGCCCCGTTCCCGGCCCGGCCGGGGAACTGGGAACACACCGATTACGCCTGGACCGACCCGGACGCGACCGAGCTTGCGTTGCTGCCTGCCCTGGCCGCGGCGATCCCGCGATGGCGGATCCATCGCGGGATATGACACCGTCCAGACATCTCTTCCAATGAGGGGTCCCATGAGTGCCTTCGAACCCGATGCTGTCGCCTCCGCCCGCTTGGGGGAAGCATCCAAGGTGTGGTCCAGCGACCTGTCTGTGTCCGAGTTCGCGCTGCTCGAGGCCGCCGGCTTCCGGCCGCTGGAGTTCGTGATGGGCAGCTCGGTGTTTCACATCGGCTGGCAGCAGCAGACTCTGCGCCAGTCGGTCGAACTGACCGTCCTCACCCAGGCGATGTACACCGCGCGGATGAACGCGATGGCCCGGATGATCGCGGAGGCGGCCAAGGTCGGCGCCGACGGCATCGTCGGGACCAGGCTGAGCTTCCGGCAGCACGGGATGAGCGCCGAACACATCGAGTTCATCGCCGTCGGCACGGCCGTGTCCTCGAAGACCCACCCCGGCGCGTTCCGCCGGCCGGACGGCGCGCCGTTCACCAGCCACCTTGGGGTCCAGGATTTTTACACGCTGTTGCAGACCGGGCACGTCCCGGTGGAGTTCGTGATGGGCGTGTGCGTCTGGCACGTCGCGCAGCAAGGTTTCCTGCAGACGATGAAACAGGCCGGCCGGAACGTCGAGATGCCGCAATGGACGCAGGGCTACTACGACGCCCGCGAGGCCGCGCTCGGCCGGATGCAGGCCGAAGCGGAACGGGTCGACGCCACCGGGATCACGGGGGTGCAGTGGTCGGCGAGTGAGTGGATGTGGGGGGTGCACACCCTGGAGTTCTTCAGCTCAGGGACGGCGGTCCGCAAGACCAGCGAGGCCGTCCCGCTGGTGCCTTCATTCGTCCTGCCGTTGCAGTGATCGGCTCACCGCCCAGCCCTCTGCCGGAGGGATTCATCGATCCGGTGGACCCTTCCCAGACGACGCCCATCCTTGCCTCCGTGCTGCGCGAGTTGGGCTGGCCAGGGCTGATCGACCTGCTCACCCGCATTCCCGGGTTCCAGCTGGACGCTGGGCGCCCGGGACGCGGACTTCGGCGCTCGACGCCAGGCCGGTTGACCGCGGGCGAGAACGTGTTCGTCCTGGCCACACCGCTGATCTGCGAGCACGTGGTGGGTGGCATCGTGCTCAGCCGGAGCGAGGTGTCCGCGGGTGCGGCGCCCGCCCTGCTAGCCAAGCTCATCGCGGAGACCACGCGCAGGCTGGGCCAGGTCGACGACGCGAGCGCCGCGCTGAGCGCCATCCGGGACATCGTCGCGCCCTGAGCGCCCTGAGCGCCCTGAGCGCCCTGAGCGCCCGCCGGTCGGGGGGGCGTAGTGCGCCGGAGACGGGGTAGGGGACCAGTACCGATTCTCGACACCGGAGGTCTCTTGTGCTTGTCCGTCGCCTGGCCCGACCTATGCTCGCTTCCGTGTTCGTCACCGGCGGTCTGGACGCCGCTCGGCACCCGGCCAGCAAGGCCCCCGCGGCGGAGAACGTGAACGCCTCGGCGATCGCCGAAAGTGTCGGGCTGTCCAGTACCGAACAGCTCGTGCGGGCCAACGGCATCGCGCAGGTCGTGGGGGGCGTGTGCCTGGCCACCGGCCGGCTGCCGCGACTCGCCGCGCTCGGTCTGGCGGCGAGCCTGGTACCGACGACCGCCGCCGGGCACCGCTTCTGGGAAGCAGACGACGCCGCCACCAAAAAGATGCAGCAGCTGCATTTCCTGAAGAACCTGTCCATCTTGGGGGGGCTGCTCATCGCCGCCGTCGACACCGGCGGCAAGGAATCGGTCGGGCACAAGGTGAGTCGGCGCACCCAAGCCGTGGTCGAGTCGCTGCCCACCCGCGGCTGAGTAGAATCGCCGCCTGCGGCGCCGGAGCCGAATAGCGCCGCCTGCCGGTTTCAGTGCGAGAGGCGGGACTCGAACCCGCACGCCCGAAGGCACCGGCTCCTAAGGCCGGCGCGTCTGCCATTCCGCCACTCTCGCTCGCGGGCATTCTGGCAGCCCCGGGTCGGCGGCCACCCACGGGTGGCTGCGGCCGGGCCGGTCATTCGGGCTGGGAGACAGCCAGCTCGCGCAGCAGCCTGGCGACGTGACCGGTCGCCTTCACGTGGTACTGCGCGGTGGCGATGATTCCCCCCGGATCGATCACGAAGGTGGATCGGATCACCCCAACGACCGTTTTGCCGTAAAGACTCTTCTCCCCGTACGCGCCGTAGGCCGTGAGCGTGGTCCGTTCAGGATCGGACAGCAGCGGGAAGGTCAGCTGCTCCGCCTGCCGAAACCGGGCCAGCTTCTCCGGCTTGTCGGGGGAGATTCCGACAACGTCGATGCCCGCATCGTTCAACGCCGTCAACTGGTCGCGAAAATCGTCCGCCTGCTTGGTGCAGCCGGGAGTCATCGCGGCCGGGTAGAAGTAGGCGACCAGGGTTCTGCCGCGGTAGTCCCTCAGGGCCACGGGAGTTCCGTCGGCGTCGGGCAGCTCGAAATCGGGTGCCGGGTCGCCGGCGGACAGGCGTATCGGCTGGCCAGCGGCGGTCATGGCTGGATGGTAACCAGCCGGGGCGGCTTGCTGTTGCCGGCTCAGCCGTCCCCGATGCCGAACCCCGCGTCCGCCAAGAACGCGGCCAGGGTGGCCCGATCGGCGGGCGGCCCCACCTCCGCGACGAGCACGCCGGCTTCCCAGCGGGCCGCGTGCACGCCTGGATGCGCGGACGCGACCGACGTCGCATCGTCCCCGTCGGGGTTGGCCGCAGTCACCCGCACCCGCACGATTTCCCCGGGATGCTCGGCGCTGATCCCGGGACTCCCGGCCGCCTCCCCGGGCCGGGGTGTGGCACTGGTCGAAGGATCGGGGAGTTCGGCGGTCATCGAGGTGAGATACCCCGCGGGCGCCGGCGTTGAAACCGGCAGCCCACTCGCCGGGCACGACGGGGGTGCCCGCTAGCCTTCGTCGGTGCGCCGACGGATTGCGTCCTTCCAGGGCGATTCGGATACGTGCTGCCCGTGATGGGCCGATCGGTTGTCCTGGTCGCCGTAGGTGGGGCCGGCGGCGCTCTGGTGCGGGACGCGTTGGGTCGCGCCTGGCCGGCGAGTGTCACCGGGTTCCCCACGGCAACGTTGCTGGTCAATGTCAGCGGCTGCCTGCTGCTGGGGCTGCTCCTGGGCGTGCTGACCCAGCGCTCGGCGCCCGGGTGGGTGCGACCGTTGTTGGGCCCCGGGGTGCTCGGCGGATACACCACGTTCTCCACCTTCGCCGTCGAGTCGGATCGGTTGGTCGCAGTCGACCGGGTAGGGCTGGCGCTGGCGTACCTGATCGCGAGCGTGGTGCTGGGCATCGCGGCGGCGGCCGCCGGCCTGCGGCTGGGGGAAGGCCGATGACCGAACTTGCTTTGGCCGGCGCCGCGGCCCTGGGGGCCGCGACGCGCTATACCGCCGACGTGCTGATCAGCAGCCGGTTCGGCGCGCGATTGCCGTGGGGCACGCTGTTGGTCAACCTGATCGGCTGCGTGTTGTTGGGCTTGCTGACTGGCGCGGGACTGCACCACGGTCTGGGTGCCGGCCCGCGTCGGATCCTGGGCACCGGGTTCTGTGGCGCCCTCACCACGTTCTCCACCTTCTCCGTCGAGACCCTGCAACTCGTCGGCAACGGCCGCTACGGCTATCTCGCGCTGAGCGTGGGCGGTGGCCTGCTGGGCGCTGCGGCGGCGCTGTGGCTGGCGGCCGTATGACGCTGTACGTGTTGCGCCACGGGGAAACGGCCTGGAGCCGGCAGCGCCGGCATACCGGGCGCAGCGACATTCCGCTGACCGAGGAGGGCCGGGCGCAGGCGCGGGCCATTGGCCCGTTCCTTTCGGCCCTGCGGGGGTCCGCGCCCTTCAGCCTGGTGTTGAGCAGCCCCCTGGTGCGGGCCGCGGAGACGGCGGTCCTCGCCGGTGTCACCGCCGCGCTCGACCCGCGGCTGATGGAACCGGCCGCGCTCGACCCGCGGCTGATGGAACCGGCCGCGCTCGACCCGCGGCTGATGGAATGGGATTACGGCGACTATGACGGGGTCACCAGCGACGCGATCCGGGCCGAACGCCCCGACTGGGATCTGTGGCGGGACGGCTGCCCGGGCGGTGAAGCGCCCGAACAGGTCCGTCGGCGGGTCGACGCGTTGCTCGCCGAGCGGGTCATCCCAGCTCTGGGCGGGGACCGGGATGTGCTTCTGGTCGCGCACAGTCATCTGCTGCGGGCGCTGGCCGCCCGATGGCTGAACCTGCCCATCGACGGCGGTCGGCTGCTCGTGCTCGGTCCGGCCGGTGTGGGGGTCCTCGGGGACGAGCACGGCGGTCCGGCCGTGCTGGGTTGGAACCTGCGCCCCGTACCGTGACGCGGTGACGGGGCGGCCAGCGGCGCGGTTCGCCGCATTCGCCGGGGTCCTCGCGCTGCTGGGAGCCGCGGTCCTTGCCGCACTGGACCGGGCTCCCGACCACCGCGGTGGGGTTAGTGCTCCGGTCCGGTCCAGTCCCCCCGCGGCGGCGGCCACGTTGCGCTGGACACCGTGCGGGACCGCGCAGTGCAGCACCCTGACCGTGCCGCTCGACTGGTCCGGCCGGGACCCGAAGGCGGCCGGTCACACCGTGCCGATCGCGGTGCTGCGCCTGCCGGCCACCGGTCCCCGCAGCCAGCGGATCGGGTCGCTGCTGGTCAACCCCGGTGGTCCCGGGGAGAGCGGTGTCGCGTTCGTGCGCGACCACGCCGACGTGCTGCCCGCCGAGGTGCGCGCCCGCTTCGACATCGTCGGCTTCGACCCGCGGGGGGTGGGTTTGAGCATGCCGGTGCACTGCCTGACCGACACTCAGTTGGACGCCCAGGACCAACTACCGCCGTATCCGGCGAACCCCGGCGAGCAACGTCAGCTCGTCCGGGCCGCCCAAACCGAGGCACTGGCCTGCGCGAAGGCGCTCGGGCCGGCGTTGGGTTATCTCGCGACGGCCGACGTCGCCCGCGACCTGGACGCGCTGCGGGCCGGGCTCGGCGAGCAGCGGCTGAGCTACCTGGGGTACAGCTACGGCACCGCGATCGGTGCGGCCTACGCGCAGGCCTATCCCACCCGAATTCGCGCCCTCGTACTCGACGGTGCGCTGGACCCGGCGCAGACCGCCGTCGGCATGCTGCGGGCGCAAGCCGGCGGCTTCGAGGCCGCGCTCTCGGCCTTCGCCGGGTGGTGCGCGCGCAATGGGCAGTGTTCGTTCGGCGCGCACCTCGCGAACCCGGCGGCCGTGCTGGCCGGTTATGACCGGCTGGCCGCGGCGGTTCGGGCCGTTCCGCTGGCGGTGGGCGCTCGGCAGCTGGGCTCGGGAGAGTTCACGCTGGGGGTGCTGATCACGCTCTACTCCAAGGAGCAGGGTTGGCCCGCGTTGGGTTACGCGCTGGCGCGGGCGGCGAGCGGTGACGGCAGCGTGCTGCTCCGGCTCGCGGACGCCTACGTCGAGCGGGACGCCGCCGGCCACCACTCCAACCTGTCCGAGGCGAACCTGGCGGTGAACTGCCTGGACCGGCCCTGGCCTCGGCAGGTGCAGGATTACGCCGCGCTCGCCACCGAGCTGGCCCGCACCGATCCGCGCTTCGGCCGGACCATCGCCTGGTCCGGCCTGGGGTGCCTGTCCTGGGCGGCCGCACCGGTGACCGTGCCGCACCCGGTCCGTGCCAGCAGCTCACCACCCATTCTCGTCGTCGGGACGACTCGGGACCCGGCGACCCCCTACGCGCAGGCGAGGTCGTTGGCCGGGCAGCTCGATCATGGGGTGCTGCTCACCGTCGACGGCGACGGGCACACCGCCTACCGGGCGACCGGCAATCCGTGCGTGGTCAAGACCGTCGATGCCTACCTGCTCGACCTGAACGCCCCGTCCCGGGCCGTCGGCGCGCGCTGCTGACCATCCCGGGCGTGGTCGGTCTGTGACCGGCGGGGCGACCGCAGCCGGATTTCCCGCCTACCCTGGATGAACATGTTGCCGGTCATTGCCCTCGCCCTCGCCGCCGCCGCGTGCCTCGGCGCCGCCGCGGTGGTGATGCACCGGGCCGCCGCGAGTGAGCCGGTGCGCGGGTTCGGTCGCACCCTGCTGCGCCGGTTGTGCGGCCGCCGGTTGTGGGTCGGCGGTGTCGGCTTGCTCGCCGCGGGCACTGCTCTGCAGGCGGCCGCGCTGTCCTTGGGACGGCTCACCGTCGTGGAGCCGGTGACCACCGCCAGTCTGCTGGTCGGCCTGCCGCTGTCCGCGTGGTGGCTGCACCAGCGGCTGTCCCGCGGCGACTGGCTTGCCGTGGCGGCCACGGTCGGCGGTTTGGGGTTGTTCTTGGGGGTCGGCCGCCCGTACGGCGGCCACAGCCAGGCGTCGCTCGTCAGCTCGCTCGTGGCCACCGGGGTCGTGGCCGCTCTGATGGTTATCCTGGGGATTCTGCTGCGGTACCGGGGGGACAGTGGCCGGGCCACCGCCCTGGCGTTGGCGGCCGGCGCCGGCGCCGGCCTGACGGACATGCTCATTCGGGGCACGCTGCAGGCCGCGGCGCACGACCACTTGGGCGTGCTCGGCACCTGGCATCCCTGGTTGCTCGCGGCCGTGGGGTTGACCGCGTTTGTGATCCAGCAGCACGCCTATCACGCCGGGCACTTGTCGGAGTCGATGCCCGCAGCCGCAACCGCCCAGCCGGTGGCCGGCTGCCTACTCGGGCTGACGGTGTTGCAGGAACGCCTCGATGTCGGCGGCCTGGAGGGTGCGGCGTTCGCCGCGGCGGT
>DASYGP010000089.1:0-1727 GCA_035999615.1 Mycobacteriales bacterium | reverse complement strand
CCGGGAGCTGATCGCCGACTCGGTGGAGTACATGGTCAACGCGCACTGCGCCGACGCCATGATCTGCATCTCCAACTGCGACAAGATCACGCCGGGCATGCTGATCGCCACCATGCGGCTGAACATCCCGACCGTGTTCGTCTCCGGCGGCCCGATGGAGGCGGGCGCGCCCGCGGGCCTGGCCGCGGGCACCGGGCGCAAGCTCGACCTGATCGACCCCATGGTGGCCTCGGCGGACCCGTCGGTGTCCGACGAGCAGCTGCTCGAGATGGAAGAGTCCGCGTGCCCGACCTGCGGATCCTGCTCCGGCATGTTCACCGCGAACTCGATGAACTGCCTGGCCGAGGCGATCGGCCTGGCCCTGCCGGGCAACGGCACCACGCTGGCCACCCACGCCGCCCGGCGCGGCCTGTTCGAGCGGGCCGGGGCGCTGATCGCCGGGATCACCAGGCAGTACTACGCCGACGGGGACGAGTCGGTGCTGCCCCGGGCGGTCGCGAACCGGGACGCGTTCGAGAACGCGATGGCGCTCGACGTGGCCATGGGCGGCTCGACCAACACGATCCTGCACCTGCTCGCGGCCGCGCACGAGGCCGGCGTCAACTTCGGCCTCAAGGAGATCGACGAGCTTTCCCGCCGGGTGCCGTGCCTGTGCAAGGTCGCGCCGAGCAGCGCCTACCACGTGGAGGACGTGCACCGGGCCGGCGGCATCCCGTCGATCCTGGGCGAGCTCGACCGCGCCGGGCTGCTCAACCGCGGCGTGCGCACCGTGCACAGCGCCTCGCTGCGGGAGTTCCTGGACGCGTGGGACCTGGGATCTGAATCCGTGGCCCCCGAAGCGGTCGAGCTGTACCACGCCGCGCCGGGCGGCGTCCGCACCACCCGGCCGTACTCCCAGTCGGCCCGCTGGAACGAGCTGGACGTTGACCGCGTGTCCGGCTGCATCAGGGACGCCGAGCACGCCTACACCGTGGACGGCGGGCTGGCCGTGCTGTACGGGAACCTGGCCCCGGACGGCGCGATCGTCAAGACCGCCGGCGTTCCTGAGGAGCTCTGGACGTTCTCCGGCCCGGCCGTGGTGTTCGAGAGCCAGGAGGACGCGGTCGCCGGCATCCTCGACGGCACGGTCACGGCCGGCGACGTGGTGGTCATCCGCTACGAGGGCCCGCGCGGCGGCCCGGGGATGCAGGAGATGCTGTACCCGACCAGCTTCCTCAAGGGCAAGGGGCTCGGCCGGGCGTGCGCGCTGATCACCGACGGGCGGTTCTCCGGCGGCACCTCGGGCTTGTCGATCTGCCACGTCGCGCCGGAGGCGGCCGCGGGCGGGACGATCGCGCTGGCCGAGAACGGTGACACCGTGGTGATCGACATCCCGCGCCGCGAGCTGCGCCTGGACGTCCCAGACGACGAACTGGCGCTTCGCCGCGATCGGGTACTGGCCTCGCTGGGCTCCTACCGGCCCGCCGAGCGGCAGCGGCCGGTCAGCGCGGCGCTGCAGGTCTACGCCGCGATGGCCACGTCGGCCTCGACCGGCGCGGCCCGCGACATCACGCTCATCGCCCACCCGGACAAGTGAGCCCGGCTTCGCCTGAGGTTTCCGCGGACCCGGCGGGTCCGGCGGGGCCGGCAGGCTTCGTGCGGCCGGCCCGCGCGGGCGACGCCGCCAGCCTGGCCCGCGTCCAGGTCGCCTCCTGGCGGTGCGACTTCGCCAGGATCGTGCCCTCGGA
>DASYGP010000051.1:0-15206 GCA_035999615.1 Mycobacteriales bacterium | reverse complement strand
ATGAGTCTCCCCAATGGCGTTGAACTTCGGGGCCGGTTTCGCCATTAACTCCCCGCAACGCCAAAGGCGACCAACCACCGTTGCGGATCAACATCTCCCCCGTAAACCGGGACAGTATCCTTCCAGCGGGCACCAAGAGACCTTTTTCAAAGGAGAAGGTGAAAATCGCATCGTGAGCTTGGGCCGGGTTGTGCCTACCCGCGGTGGGCTTCGGCGGTTCCGCAGCTCGCGGCTGCTTGCCGACGGACGGGTGATCGGCCAGATGGTCCGAGGGCCACAGCTGGGCCACACCAGACGGCCTCAGCGTTGGGCCGCCGGCGGCCACGATTGGGGCCCCGCTCGGCTGGTCAGCTATCTGGGACGGTCAGCTCAAGGCGGTCACCAGGAGGACGTCGAGCCCCAGACGTCGGCCGGCGTCGGCCTGCCGGCTGTCGCGGGTGCAAAGCCGCGCGTCATGGTGGCGCGCCACCGCCAGATGCAAGGCGTCAGCAGCGCGCACTCCAAGCTCGGGGCGGCGCACCATGTCGGCCGCACTGTGGAAGGCCGATCGAGGGACGTCCAGCAGGTGAAATGAGCTCCGAACCAGCCTGTCGAAGGTGCGGAGCGCGCGCTGTCGCGAAGCGTCGTCGAGTTCACCCGTGCGCTGCTTGAGGGATAGCGCGGAGGCGACCTCGGTGACGACCCAGTCCGACACGGCCAACAGGGCGGGTTCTTGGCGCACGAGCCACGCCTGCGTCGCGGCGGTGTGAGCCTCTGCGGTGATGAGTGTGACCGCCAGGCTCGAATCCAGGTAGATCATTAGTAGCGGTCGTCGTCGCGCATCCGGCGCAGGAATGTGCCGGCATCCTCATGCTGAAAAGGCATGTCCTTGGTCATCGCACGCAGCCAATCGATGTCGATCCGCTCCTTCGACATCTGTCGCGCCACGATTCTCGCCACGGGCTTGCCGCGTCTGGTGATGACCACTTCCTCGCCGGCCTCGACTGCCGCAATGAGTTCGCTCAGGTGTGATTTCGCCTCGGCGACGCTGACCGTTCGTGCACTCATGTCCAGCTCCCGGTGACCATCTAGATGGTCAGATGCTAGTCCCTGGCCGGAACGGCGCGTGGCGTTGCCCACACCAGGCTGCCCGTTGCTGAACACGACGGCCTGGTGTTCGACACGTCGCACGTCGACGCTGTGACGATTCTGCCTCTGCCGATTGGTGGTGCCCTTCTCCCCGGCGCTGAAGAGCGTCTGGGCCATCGCCGACGACGCAATGACGTCCACCGACGGCAACTTGTCGATGGACTGGTACCCGCGCTCACGGAGCAGGAAGGCGACTACCGCTGACGCGTCAGGGCGACCTCGCGCGGCTTGCTCGTCACAGGCCGAGAAAGATCAGCAAGTCGTGCCCGGTCTGCTCGCGGTCCTCCTCCGACGCCTGTGTCTCCGCCTGGCGCGCAGCGTTCGTCTCGACGATGACCTGGTCCTCTCGGCGCATCTGGTCTGGCACCTACGCCAAGCCTGGGCCCCCTTGACGTTCACCGACGAGAACCGGCCCGAACCCGCCGACCCGGTCGCCCCCCCGACGCTCACCGCCCGCCGACCGCAAAGCCGGCACCAAAACCACCGCCGACCAGCTGCCCGTCCACAGCATCAGCAGCCTGCTCAAGCACCTCGCGACCCTGACCCGCGACCACATCCAGCTCGCCGGCCACAACGAGGCCGGCTTCGACCTGCTCGCCACCCCGACCCCGCACCAAGGCCGAGCCTTCGAACTCCTCAACACCCCCATCCCCAAGCACCTCAAGTAGCCAGCAACACCAAGCCCGCCAACGACAAACCCGCAGATCAGCGACCTACCAGTCGGCCAAGATCACGGAACTTCGGTTTAGCGGGTTCGTCGTCGCCCAGGTGAGGGCTGGGTACTGGCGAGTTCGGCGGGATTGGTGCATGACGAGCCTGCTTCCCGACCCGTCATGGGCGGCACATCAGGCCGCCTGCCCGGGACGGTGCTCCCGGGCAGCTCGCAGCACTCAGCTGGCGTTTGGTGCCCGCGGCGCGTGGTCCAGCAGGTACGAGCTGGCCGACGTTGCCCGAACGGCTGCGCGCACGGCACGGTGATGCGCCGGCCCCTGGGGGCGCCGCCTCGGCGGCCAATCCCGCCCCCCGTCCGCCGTTTGGCCTCCTGGCGGATCGGCGGCCAGTTCGCGCCCGCCGCAGGGCATACCGCCGTTCGCGGCGCGCCCCCGAGCGGCGGGCACATTTCTCCGCAAGACGTGCGGAGGATGGGGTACATCACTCCGCAGGACGTGCGGAGGAGCGGTGCGATGAAACCAGGCGAGGTCACGCAACGACTCACTGCCGGGAACGCGTGGTGGACGGCCCCGCAGACGTGGGTCCGTGATGACGTCCAGCTCCGTGCTGCGGCCGCCGCCGGCAATGTGTACACCCCGGACGCGCACGCGACCTGACCCCTGCCACGTCGAGCCTGGCCGGGCGTCGCGGGCCATTTGCTCGGCCAGACCGGACCCTGCTCCCGATGGGGATCCGGCCGTTCGCGGAGATCATGCTCGCGGCTCGATCCCGCCCGGTTCCGGGCATCCCACGGCTCGCGCCGGCGGAGGTCGTCCTCGGGGGCTCGCCCATGCCGGAGACCTTTTACGCATCTCGCGTCTGGTGGCAGTCGAGGTGGGAGCCCTGGCGGACGAAGCACAACCCCGACGACCGCCTTCGTGCTCTCGCGCGCCCATTCAGGCTCCCGAGCGATCGTGATTTCCTATCGTCTATGCACCTCGAACAGTTCGCTCTGATCGTGGACGACTACGACCGTGCCATCTGGTTTTTTGTTGACGTCCTCGGTTTCGAGCTCGTTGAGGATTCGCCAGCGCTCACGAACGACGGGCGGTCCAAGCGGTGGGTTGTCGTACGCCCTCCCGGTGCGACGAGCGCCCTGCTGCTCGCCCAAGCGGACGGTGAACGCCAGTCGCGAGCAATTGGCGAGCAATTCGCTGGCCGCGTCGGACTGTTCCTGCGGGTCGATGACTTCGACGCGACGTACACGCGCATGTGCAGCATGGGCGTTGACTTCGTCACCGAACCGCGGCGCGAGCCGTATGGACAGGTCGCCGTCTTCAACGACGTCGCCGGGAACCGGTGGGATCTTCTCGGGCCGAGACCGGACTGCTGATCGAGCCCGTCTTGGGCGGTAGGAGCCCGGATTCGACCGCGTCGGGTCTGCGCTTCCAGATTGCCCAGTTGCGGAGTGGGAGGAACACGTGCCCGGCGAGCGCGAACAGAGCGGGCCAACTGTCTTGACCCGCGGTGTGAGCTGCAGCGCAGATGGCGACTAACTCCGCAGCCGAGAGGTCCTGCGCTTCGTCGATGAGGATGCCAAGCCGACTCCCTCTTCCTCGGCCGCCCGAGGACAGGTCCTGCACCAGCTTGGCGAGGTCGGTCTCCAGGACGCCGGTATCTGCCCCGCCACCTGCCTTCTCCGTGAGGTCCACGCCAAAATTCCACGATCCAGTCGCGTCGTAGGAGGCCTTAAAGCTCCTCGCGGTCTTCAAGGCCTTCAGCAGTTTTCTGCCTGCTGAAGGGCGCGCCAAGTCAGCCAGTGGGCCATGGACGGCTTCGCCTAGCGCCTCGCGCAACGACTTGCTGGTCCCTGCTTCGAATTGGGCCACAATCCAGTCATGTCCGCGGGCGGTCTTGGCAAAGTCGGTTAGCAGGACTGACTTTCCAACGCCCAGCAGCCCGTATAGCACCAGTGGCTGGGCCGTTCTGCCCAGGTTGACGCGCTCCAGCGCCACCCGCCAGGACCCCTGCTGATCAGCACGCCCAACGAGTGCGGGCGGTCACCGACCAGCGCCCGGCGCCTAGGGGTTCAGCACAGCGTCCATCGCCCGCTCCATTTTCTCTGGAGTTATAATAGGATCTACTATTTCAGTAGATCGCTTTATAGACTGCTAGCGTTTCGGTCGCTGGACATCGCGCCCTGTCGCGCGGGATGGCGCTTGACGGTCGGGCCAGCCGAACTCTTGGCCGGATTCACCCGAATCAGTTTGCTGTCGACCGGACAGGCATGGGCCGCGCATTGGGGGCCCAAGTCATCAGCGCGGGCGACGAGGTCGGTGCGGTGGCACCTCGAGGATCGGGATCGCCCGCAGCAGGAAGCGGTCGAAGTGCGGGACCGTGAAGGCCGCATAGGCGTGCTGAGGTGTGTACAGCAGACCCATGTTGATCAGTTCGGCTCTGGTTGGGCCCAGATTCGTCGACGCGCGGCCCATCACCTCTGCGACGTCAGCCGCCTTCTGAGCTGTAGGGCCCAGTTCAGCCATGGCCCGCAAGTAGGCACGTTGGAGGGCGGTCGCGCGGTCGAGGCGGACTCGGAAGAACGACGCGTCCAGTTTGGTCTCGTAGGCCGGCTCCGCAGATTGGATGTCCTCGAGCGTGATCTCGGGACCCGCTGCCACGGTCCACGTGGCGTAGCCGAGCTCCTGGATGAAGTACGGGTACCCCCCCGTGATCGCCACCGCTTCATCAAGGGCTGCGGAGGCGTACGTCACCCCTTCCTCCTGGGCGGGCCTTGCCAGTGCCTCCTGAGCATCGTCTGCCGAGAGGGTGTTGATCTCCGGGAACTTGAACAGCCGCTCAGCGTAGGATTTTGCCTCCCCTGCTAATTCCGCCATCTGCGGCAGCCCCGCCCCCACCATCGTGATGGGCAGCTTGCGCTGGACCATCTTGTGCAGCGCCTGAATAAGGGCCTCCAGCTGCTGACGGCTCAGAAACTGGATTTCATCGAACAGCAGGACGACCCCGCGATCTTTCTCTCGGGCCGCCTCCCCCAGGGCCAGGAAGACGTCGGTGAGGTCCATGCTGAGATTCGCGTGGTCAGCGAAGCCCTCGGCCGCCTCTACATCCAGGCCTGCTGACATGGTCCCGGAGGCGTCGACGCTGATCGTGAAGGATTTCAGGACGGCCGCAGCATGCTGGAACCGGTCGGTCCAGCGCGCCCTGGGCGATAGCTCCAGCAGTGCCGTGCGCAGACGAGCGGAGATGCCGCGGCGGAACTCGGTCTCGTCGTGCTTGCTCGCCTCGAGCTCGACCACCACCCATTCCCGCTCAAGGGCCTTGCTCCGGAACTGCCCCAAGAGAACGGTCTTGCCTACCCCCCGAAGCCCCGTGATGATCATCGACTGCTCGGTCCGGCCGCGTTCTATCCGTGCGAGCAGCAGATCGAACCACTCCAACTGAGCGTCACGACCTAGGACGGCCTGCGGCTCTGCCCCAGCGTTGGGTGTGTAGGGGTTCGTCAACGCTCGCATGTCCTCACCTTACTAGCTTTAGACATATTTATCGCTAGGGAGTAAAGTCGCGTAAGATGACTAAGGCACGTGGCCGCGAGTCGGCAAAGTCGTGTGGCCACCAAGCCGACCATGGCTCTGCCAGTCGCCCCGAACGGCTGGGCCTCGTCTTGCCGCGCGCCGCGGATGCCGCCTGGACCGCCTGTAGCGTACCGTCGCATACATTGCTACGCTGTGGCATGGCCAAGACCATCGCGCAACGCGAGCTGCGCAACGAGAACGCGAAGGTGATCGAAGCGGTCACCGCCGGCGAAACGTTTGTGGTTACCCGCAACGGCCAGCCGGTCGCCGAGCTTCGGCCGTTCAAGGCCGGGCGCCGCCCGTTCATCTCGCGGGACGAGGTAGCGGCATTGGCGAGCGCCAACGTGCGCATCGACCGGAATCAGTTTCGCGCTGACCTCGACGAGGTAATCGACCAGGGGCTCTGAGATGACCGTCGGGCTGCTCGATACCTCGGTTGTTGTGGACTGGCACGATCCGGCAGTCGTTCGGGCGTTGCCGGACGAGATGGCGATCTCGGCGATCACGGCAGCCGAGCTGGCGGCTGGACCACTCCTCGCGGGCACGCCCAGCGAAGCCGCGAGGCGACAGGCGCGATTGCAGGAAGTCGAAGCGCACCTCGAGCCGATCCCATTCGCCGGGGCGGCCGTCCGAAGCTACGCACTCGTCGTCGCGGCTATCGTCGGCGAGGGCCGCAAACCGCGCAGCCGTTTCGCGGATCTACTCATCGCAGCCACCGCGCACGCCAACGGGCTGGACCTTTACACCCGGAACGGCAAGGACTTCATCGGACTAGAAGCGCTCGTCCGCGTCATCGACATCTGACGAGGCGTGTCCCTTACGGGGCGCCCCGGCGCGATGACGGCCCGTGGAGCCAACGGGTCGACGGCGGCCGAGTGGGCTGCGGCATGCCGCGGCGGGTGGATAAGGCACGATCGGCGCCATGATTCGGTTACCGGGTTACCTGGCACGCGAACATGTCCTCGCCGTTCCGCTTGACCACCGCGCGCCTGACGGCGCGACGATCGACGTCTTCGCGCGCGAGATCGTCGATCCCGGTAAGCGGGACCACGACTTGCCGTATCTGCTCTACCTGCAGGGTGGCCCGGGCGGGAAGTCGCCGCGCCCGCTGGACCGGTCCGGGTGGATCGACGTCGCGCTGCGCACCCACCGGGTCGTGTTGCTCGACCAGCGCGGCACCGGGCGCAGCACACCGATCACCGCGGCGATCACCCGGGAGCGCTCCGCCGGGCAGGTGGCCGACTATCTGAGTCTGTTTCGGGCGGATGCGATCGTCGCCGACGCCGAGGCGCTGCGCCGCACGCTGATCGGGGAGCGGCGCTGGGACACCCTCGGGCAGAGTTACGGCGGGTTCGTCACTCTCACCTACCTGTCCGCCGCGCCGCAGGGGCTTGATCACTGCTACGTGGCGGGCGGTATCCCGGGCCTTACCGCGACCGCTGAGGACGTCTACGCCCGGACGTTCTCCCGCGCCGCGACCCGGACCCGCGAGTTCTACGCGCGCTACCCGCAGGATGAGGCGGCGGTCGCGCGCCTGGTCGACCACCTGGGCGCAAACCGAGTGCTGCTGCCGGACGGCGACGTGCTGACCGCGCACCGGCTGCGCACGCTCGGCTCGGTGTTCGGCATGAGCTACGGCTTCGAGACCGTCCATTGGGTGCTCGACGACGCCTGGGCGGGGAAGGAGTTGCACCCCCGGTTCCTTTACGACGTGCAGGCCATGACCGGTTTCGTCGACAATGTGCTCTACCCGCTGCAGGAGTACACCTACGGCGCCGGTGCCGCGACCGGCTGGGCGGCGCAGCGTGAATACGATCGGCGCCCCGAGTTCGCCGAGGATGCACGGCCGGTCCTGTTCACCGCGGAGATGATGTTTCCCTGGATGTTCCGCGAGATCCGCTCGTTGCGGCCGTTCGCCGAGGCGGCCGACCTGCTGGCGGCCAAGGCGGACTGGCCGCCGCTCTACAACCTGGATCGCCTGGCCCGCAACGAGGTCCCGTTGTGCGCGGCCGTCTACTTCGACGACCTCTACGTCGATGCCGAGTTGCAGCTGCAGACCATCGAGCGGGTCGGCCACGCGCGGGCCTGGGTCACCAACGAGCACGAGCACGACGGGCTGCGGAGCGCACCCGCGGTGCTGGAGCGACTGTTCGAGATGGGGACCGGGCGCGGCTGAACCCGGTTGGGCAGCGAAGGTGCCCCGTGACCATGCCGTCGCTGGCGGGTGGTCACGCCGGGCGCTCGAGGTCGGGGTCCGCCGGCGGCGCACCCGGCTCGGCTGCGCCGTCGGAGTCCCCCGACGGGTCGCTGGATTCCGTGCCTTCCGGCCCGGGGGAGGGCTCCGGCGGGGAAGGTCGGACCTGTTCGATCAGCGCGGAAAGCTCCCGAGCGATCGCCGTATCGCGATCACGGGTCGCGTGCTGATAGCGCAGCGCCGCCCGGGTGCTCCCGTGCCCCATCCGCACCATCAATTCCCGGAGGCTGGCCCCGGTTCCCGCCGCAAGATTATTTCCGGTATGGCGGAGATCATGAAAGTGCAAGCCGGGCACACCGACGGCGCGCCGGGCCGGACCCCACACCTCGGTGACGAAGTTGCCTTCACGCAGGGGGCCGCCCAGGGGGCCGATGAACACCGCGCCGTCCTCGCCCGGCTGCGCGAAACGTTCCAGGTGTTCGACGACGTCTGGGCGGATCGCAGCCGGAATTGTCACAGTCCGCCGGCCGGCTCGGGTTTTCGGCGGTCCGACGACCCGGCCCCCGGGCAGGACCGATGCCGAGGCCCGCACCGTGACGGTGCCCGCGTCCAGGTCGATGTCGCGGCGGGTCAGCGCTGACAACTCACCCATGCGCAGCGAGCAGAACGTGGCCAGCAAGATCAAGGTGCGCCAGCGGGGGCCGACCGCGTCGGCCAGCGCGAAAACCTGCGCGATGGAGGCCACCGGCCGTTCCGGGCTGTATTCCCGGTCCGCCCCGCGAATCGTGCACGGGTTGCGCAGCATCTCCCTCTCGGCGACGGCGCTGTAGCAGATGCTGCGGAGCAGCCGGTAGGCCTTGGCGGTGCTCACGGCACCAGGTCCGGCGGGCGAACTGAGCTGCGCATGCCAGTGCCGGACATGGCTGACCGTCAACTGCCGCAGCTGCAGGTCACCCAAGGTCGGCAGAATGTGCCGAGCCAGCACGCGGGTATACAACGCGTGCGTGCCCGGGGCGAGCGGTCGACCCCGGAAGATCCGGGAAGTAAGCCATCGTGCGGAGTAATCGCGAAGAAGCTCCTGCCCGGCGCGCGGATCGAACCATTGGTCACCTTCGATGTCCGCCCGGATCTTGGCCAGGTGACGATCCGCATCCCGGCGGGTGGCGAACATGCTGCTATTCACGCGGCCGGCCGGGTCGCGGTAGCGCGTCTGCCACCGGCCGTTGGCGCGCCGGCGGATGTTGCCGAATGATCGTCGGGTCATCTCATCCTCAAAGAAGGCCTGGTGCTTTGAGGAAACCGCGCCGGACGGGCCCACGCCGGCTGCCGACGAAATCTGTGGATGGCCCGGGTTGCGCTTGGGGACGCTGCGTCGGCAGGCACAGCCGTCTCAGCTCATGGGAGCCGCAGCTGGACTCCGGCTTCTTCCGCCTCGCGCGCGTCCCGCAGGGCATTGGTCCGCAGCAAGTCCGCCTCGGCGCTGGCGCGGTCGGTGAACTCGATGTCGCTGGGAAACAGCAGCGCCGGATCTCCAGCGCATCAGAGCGGCGACATCTTGTATGCCAGACGAGCTACTGCGACATTATGCGATCTCACCTACGGGAGATGCGACATTTCGCGGTGCAGCCCCCACCGAGCCGGGCGTGCTGTGTACCGGATTGTCGGGGTCGTGCGGGCTGGAGCCTGTTGGCTGGAGCGGAGTGAGGTCCCGCGGCCTGGGCGGTGGCGGTGGCGAGGCGGTCGTCCCGCCCGGCTCCCCGGAACACGTTTCGCCGGGCAGGCTCCAGCCAGTGGTCTTGTCCGGGCTGCCTTGGCTGGCGTGGGCGCAGTCATGGCTAGTCGATGCTGCCGCGAGAGACGATCCATTCGGTGGCTTGGCCGGTGACGGCCTTGATGTGGTCGTAGTCGGAGTCGTAATGCAGCACGGTGGCGCCGGCCATCTCGGCGATAGCGGCAATGAGAAGGTCCGGCAGTTTCGCGACCCGGTGGAGCCCGAGGTGCGCGAGTTGTCGCTGCACCTGTAGTGCTCTTTCGCCGGCTGCTGGCGTCAAGGGCAGGCTCGGGTAGGCCTGGGCTCGAGTGGTGGCCCACTGGTCGTATTCGGCGGGGCCGCGTGCTGAGTGCAGCAGTTCGAGGTCAACCAACGGACACGTGCAGAGCCCCTGCCCGGCGGCGAGTCTGGCCGAGATCGCGGCCGTGACCTCGGGCCGGTGAGCGATCCGGGTCCAGACGCTGGTGTCCACCAGGACGGGTACGCCGGGGGTGCTCACCGCATCCACGCGTCAGTGCGAGCGCTGTCCAGGTTCTCCGGGTCTGCCCACGCACCGGTCCGGATCATGTCGAGTTCGCGCCGCTGTGCCGCGGCCGCCACTGCGGCCCGCAAAGCGGCGGTAACGGTGTCCTTTTTAGTGCGTGTGCCCAGAACCTCACTCGCAGCGGTCAGGAGGTCCGGGTCGACATCCACGAGGGTTCGACTCATGACCCGATGATACCTCGCACCGACCGATTGTGTTGTTCTACAAGGTGGCGTCGCGCAGCAAGACAAGCCACATGTGTATATCAACGTTCTTGAGCTTCGGCCCCATCGTGCTGCTTGCGGCCACAGCTCGGAGTTGGTGAACTGATATGGAGTGACCTGCTGTCAAGGGGCAGAGTGAAGCGCCCGCCCGGATTGCGGTCCGGGCGGGCGCTTCTGCTTCGCCGGTGTGCCGTGGTGGTGAGCGTGTCTTGGCGACGCGCGGTCAGACTGATATGCGCGGGTTGGTTACCGCAGGACGGGCTGTTCGGCTGGAGCGGACCGCTTCTCTAGGGCCGAGCGTCACCGGCGCGGGACTGGCTGCTCATAGTTCAATCGCGGGTCACTCCTCGCGCTGCTGCCATCACGGCTGTTGCGGCGAAGCGGTCTGTGAGCCCCTGGGGCTATTCGAGGGTGGCCAGCGACCAGCACCAGCCGGCGAGCTCGCGGGCGACCGCCACGTTCGCCACGACGGTCCGCTTCTTGCGCTCAGTGAAGGTGTTCCAGCGTTGGTGCAGCCGCTGGTTGCCGGCATCGCCGCGGGCGCGGGCGGCTGGTGTCGTTAGCTCCCACCGGTCGCGCATGACCTTCCCCGGCCGGTAGGCGGGGCGGTGATGCCAGGCGGCTTCGACCAGCAGCCGGCGGGCATGGGTGTTGCCGGTCTTGGTGATTGACCCCTGGCTGCGGGTGGCGCCGGAGGAATGCTCGGAGGGGACCAGTCCGACGAACGATCCGATGCTGTTGCCGGTGAACCGGTCCCAGTCCCCGACCTCGACTGCCAGCGCGAACGCGGTTAGCGTCGAGACCCCCCGCAGGCAAGCCAGCCGCCGCACGACGGGCGTGAACTCACTGACAGCGGCGATCTCGCCGATCGCCTTGTCCAGCCGGTCCCGGCGGGCAAGGACGGTGAGCACGCTGTCGTAGTCGGACTCGAACGCCAGCGTCGTGGCCCGCGCCTCGAACCGCTGCGCCCGCAGCCACTGGTCATGGGCGCCGGTCCACGCCTTGCCGCCCGAGTAGACGATCCCCTGCCGCAGCAGCAGCTTCGAGAGCCGATGGCGGGCGCGCATGAGGTCCCCGCGGGCGTCCTCCCGCGCCCGGACCAGATCCCGCGCCGCCTCCTGCGAGACGGTCGGCACAGCAACCGCGGTGATCTCACCGAGGCGCAACAGCCGCGCGAGGTGGACCGCGTCCTTCGCGTCGGTCTTGACCCGATCACCCGACGGGCGCTGCAGCTTCGACGGCGCAGCGACCACACACCCGATCCCCGCGGCGGTCAGCGCCCGGAACAGGTCGAACCCCGTCGGCCCCGCCTCATACGCCACCGCCACCGGACCCGGCAGACGCCCGACCCACGCCAGGATCTCCGCATGCGAGGGCGTCAGCTTCGCCTGCAGCAGCTCACCGGTCACCCCGTCGATCGCCGCCGCAGCTACCGATCTTGCATGCACATCCAGACCAACACTCGTACGCTCACCAGTCACCGGGGCCTCCCACGCATGTCGGATAGGCCGGGCAGGCAGCCCCTGCCCAGCAACCCACGAGGTTGCGTGAGCGAGGCCCCGGCCCGCAACCGCTCTCCGAGCGGTCAGGCCATACCGTCTAGGGGCCGACAAGTCGACGACGATCACGCCGCCGGATCGGCCGCCCGCGGCTGCCCGGCGCGCGGATCGAACCATTGGTCACCTTCGATGCTGGTGCTTTGAGGAAACCGCGCCGGACGGGCCCGCGCCGGCTGCCGGCCAATCTGTGGATGGCCCGGGTTCCGCGCGCCCCATTAGATGGGCGCCATCTTGTATGCCAGACGAGCTACTGCGAGATTATGCGATCAGACTCGCTAGACGATGCGACATTCGGAGATGCAGCCGCTTCATCAGGGCGGAACGTGCTGCTCGCTGGATCGCCGGGATCAGCCTGGGCTGTTGTCTGCTGGCTGGATCGGTGTGAGGCCTGCGGCTTGGGCGGCGGTGGCGAGCCGCTTGTCGTACACGACGAAAGCGGTGAGCTCGAGTCGGATCGAAAGCGCGCTCGCCAAGTGAATTGCATCCAGCGTGCGCAGCAGAGCTGCGCCTGTTTCCGCCGCCTCGTCCAGCAGAGCCCCACGCAGCGGTATCAAGTCCAGCTGGGACACCAGGGCCCGTGCGGCAGGCACCGCGGCCGGGTCCAGCCGTCTGACAGCCCGGATCACCTCGACCTTCGCGATCTCGCTGCTGACGAGGGCAGTTCCGGTCTGTGCCGAAATCCATTGTGCGAGGGCTCCGCTTTCTTGCTCCTCAAACAGCATCTTGAGCAAGGCAGACGAATCCAGGTAGATCATCGGTCCTCGCGCAGCTCGTCGAGTGCGGCCGCGCTGTTTTGGGCTGCCCGCACCCGTTGGGGGAGTCGCAACGAGGCAGTGGCGGCAATGAGCCGCCCGTCCGCGATGAGCCGCTCCCGCGCATCACGCGCCGAGCCCGGCGGCACGAGCAGGGCGATGAGTCGACCGCGCTCGGTGACCTCAACCACCTCGCCTGACTTGACGCGGTCCAGGTAACGGCTTGCATGTTGCCGCAGCTCGCGGACTCCGATGCGTTCCACGCCCGACATTGTAGCACCCTAGGTGCTACACGCGGGCGACGCGGCTCGCTCGGAGGGCCGGCAAGGTGAGGTGGAAGCAGGCGCCGCCCCCGTCGCGGGGGCTGACAGCAAGGGACCCGTCCTGGTCGGCCATCAGCCGGTGCGCGATGAAAAGGCCCAATCCGCTGCCGTCGGCACCGCTGGAGGAGTGCCCGCGGAAGCCGCGGCGGAAGATCGCCTCCCGCTCGCTGGCGGGGACACCGGGCCCGCGGTCCGCGACGGTGAGCTGCACGTCGTGCTCGCCGACCTCGACGGTCAGGTCCACCGGGCTGCCGGCGTACCGCGCCGCATTGCTCAGGATGTTGTGCAGCGCTGTGGCGGTGTCGGCGCCGCGGCCCCGGGCCCAGGCGTTCCCCGGTACCGCAGCCTGGATCACCAACCCCGACTCGCGCAGCGTGGCAAGCACCGGTTCCACGACCTCGCGGACGTTGAACGCGGTCAGGTCGCGGGCGTGCGCCGGGTCCAGCAGTCGCTCCAGGCGGGTGAGCTCGGCGCGTACGGCGTCTTGCAGGTCGACGCGCATGTCCGCGTCGATGCGGTCCCGATGCCGGTGCAGGGTGCCGGAGGCAACCCGGATCGCGGCCAGCGTGCTGCGCGCGTCGTGCAGCAACTCCTCCCGGGTGGCCTGCTCGCTCGCCAGCACCGTCCGGGTCTCGTGCAGGTCGGCGGCGACCTGCAGGCTGCGGTGGCCACTGGCCCGCCAGATGTCGTTTGCCTCGTCCAACCCGACCAAGTAGAGGGCGGCGGCGGCGATCACGTATGCGGCGGCCCCGAGGAGTACGGCCTGATGCCGACCGACGAGGGCGATGCCGAACAGCAGCTGCGCGATCGCCATCCCGGAGAACCCGCGGGCCAGCGGGCCTCGGAAACCGCCGTAGCCGGGCGTGCGGGCGTAACGAACCGCTACCGCGGCCCAGCCCAGCGCCAGGACGACGAAGGCGGACGACCAGCCGGTCGGCGAGTCCCACGCCACCCCGGCGGTGCGCAGCAGGGTGAGGCAGGTCAGCGCGGAAGTGGCAGCGGCGCCGGCGAAGGCTGCCGCCCGAAGCGGGCGCGTACGGGTGTCCACCGGCCGGCGCCGGGGCGCGAACAGCAGCAGCAGAAGGGCGGGGACGCCTAGGGCGAGGCGGCTGCCGGGGCCGAGCAGCCGCAGCGTGGGTTGCGTGAACAGGATGGCGCTGATGCCGTTGACGGCGGGCAGCAGACCGAGAAGGAGCAACCCGGCGCCGGACAGGCCGCGCTCCACCCGGCCGGTCAGCCGCCAGACCCACAGCCGGCTGGCACCGGCGGCCAGCAGGAGCAGGCTGCCGATGTTCGACAGCATGGTGAAGCTGCCGACGACACCACTGGTGGTGCCGATGATCGACAGGCCGAGCGCTGTTGCCATGAGTACCGCGCCGAGCCCGAGCACTACCCGCTGGACGAGGCGGGCCGACCACAGCGGCGGCGATGGCACCCGCCGGTCCGGGCCCCGGTAGCCCGCCGGCAGTGGATGGCCGCCGCGCCGGTCGGGGCCGCGATAGTGCGCGACTGTCGCGGCGGCAGCAGCGCTGGCGATGCTTACGGATGTTGAAATTACGGGCGAGGCGGCGGCTTCGGGTGCGGGCCGCGGCCGCGGGAATCGGCGCAAGGGCACCTCGTGGGCGCGGAGCAGCGCAGCGCCATTACCGGCCCGGTGAAATCCCCCACGCGCCAACGCCTGCCCCCAAATCCCTCGGAGCGATGCTAGCGACGCTGGCCGGCCGCCGGGTGGGATTCGTCGGATTGGTGGTTCTGCGTGACGGTTTCAGGGCTGATGCCGTGTGCGAGCTCGAGGATCAAGGTGCGAAGTTGGTCCGGCGGGGTCCGTGGGCCTGGGATGACGTGACCGTCGACGAGGAGCTGAACCGGGTCCTCGGTCCGGTCCGGCAGCACGATGACGATGCGGCCGTGGGCGTGGTCGAGCTGATCGGTCGTCGCGAGCGAGATCTCCGGGGGAGCGTCCTCGGTATCTGACCAGGTCAGGCCCGGCGCGGTGAGCAGGCGGGTGAGGACGTCGCTCAACAGGCGGGGCGCCACCGCTAGCGCGATCCGTACGTCCTCCACCGCGCCAGTCTGGCCGGGACCGGAACGGTAAGCCTCACCGAAAGGGATGAACGGTGCCCTGTCAACGGCTGGACGGCGGCCGGGCTCAGTGCATGAGGGTGATGGCTGGCCTACGGCGGTCCGAGCGGTCCCGAGAACAGCTCGAGCACCATCGCCACGCTCTGCGCGGCGGTCTCCTGCGGGCGGTTCAGCACCCTGAGCAGCAGCAGATTCGTCAGGCTGGCTGCCGTCTCGAACGCGCTGGGGGTAGCTCGGTAGCGGCCGGCTTGTTGTCCAGCCGCGATGATGTTGGCGATCCCGATGGGTAGCGGCACCATCACCCGGGGGTCCTCGGCGTCGTCGGGCTCAATGGGTCGGCCGTCTCGCTCGACGGCGGCCTCCTGAACGGCGCCGATGAAGGCGACGGTGAGCGCCCTGTTCTCGCGGA
>DASYGP010000033.1:0-17367 GCA_035999615.1 Mycobacteriales bacterium | reverse complement strand
TCTGGTTCGGTCATGCCGGACCTCTTTCCTGGTTCTCCCCCGGATGATCCTCAACCGAGGCGGCCTCCTCGGGCGCAGGGTTGGGGACCCAACGCACCTGAAGGTCGCCGAGCGCGACAACCTGGTCGAAACTGACCCTGCCCTCTCGGAACAGCTCGAGCACGCCGAGAAACCGCGCCACGATTTCGATGGTCTCCTGGCAATCGGCGCACAGCGTTCGGAAGCTGGCGACGCCCACGGCCGTGAGGCGCTCACTGAGGACCGCCATGTGCTCGCGCAGGTTGATCCGGGGTGCGTGCACGTGGTCGACGTCAACGAGCGTCGGGGGCCGAGGGGCCAGGACACGTGCTGCAAGCTGCGCAAGACCGCTCGCGCCGACACCCAGGATGACTTCGGGGAGCACCGCTGACAGCTCCTCCGGGAAGCCGACATCGCGGGGCGTCCAGCGCGCCTCCTGTTCGAAATGGTCGGCCAGCCATGCGGCAACTTGCTTGTAGGCGCGGTACTGCAGCAGCCGCGCGAACAGCAGATCGCGGGCCTCCAGCAACGCGAGATCTTCCTCATCGTCGACGTCAGCGCTGGGCAAAAGGCGTGCCGCCTTCAGGTCCAGCAAGGTAGCGGCGATGACCAGGAAGTTGGTGGCCTGCTCCAGGTCTAGCGCCTTGGCTGCCCGCAGGTGGGCCACGAATTCGTCCGTAACCTGGGCCAGCGCGACCTCGGTCACATCCAGCTTGTGCTTGCTGATCAAGCTCAGGAGCAGTTCGAAGGGTCCCTCGAAGACCGCCAGGTGCACCTCGAACGGCGCGCTGCGCCCCTCGAGCTCCCGCGGCGGCTCGAGGCTGGTCTCGACCGCCATGACCGCACGGTAGCAGCGCACGGGGGGCGGTTCGGTGGGCAGCGCCGGTTCCGACTGCCCGCCGGGCGTGGGCAAGCTACGCGAACGGAACCCCCACGACCTGGCCCACGGCCCGCAGGACTGGCGCCGCGAGCTGGTTGACGATGTCCGGCAATCCTTGAAAGACCACCGGGACAAGCAGGATGGCCAACGCGATGAGCGCTCCGGTCTGGGTCTCCGTGAGCTGATAGCGAGCACGCTGCCAGCCGGGCGATGTGGGCGCATAGAGGAACAGCACCCGGCCACCGGTCAGTGGCGGGATCGGTAGCAAGCTCATGATCAGCAGTCCGGCGGCGGTGATGGCCGCGGCGAGGGCGCCTTCGGCCACCCGGCCCTGGGACGTCGCCCGCAGCAAGGCCACGGCGGCGAAGGTCAGCAGCAGCAGGAACGCTGGTCCGCAGAGCAGCGCCACCGTGGCCCGTGACCGCTGGCGCCGAAAACGCGCCTCGATCGGGACCGGCGCGGCGAAGGTCCATCCGTGGTAGGCCAGCAGTGCAGCTACTACCCCCAAAGCCTCGAGATGCCGTTGAGGGTTAGGCGTGCCGTACCCCTGGCGTAGCGGACCCTGGTCTCCCAGGGCGCGCGCGGCGTACGCCTGCGCCAAGTTGTGACCCAGCAAGCCGAGCACGACAGCCACCACCACGCCGAGCAACTGCGTGGGATGCGCGAGATAGCGCAGCACGGACTCTCCTGTCTTCGCGAGCGGCGACCCCGCGGCCGGCGCACGCAGACTACTGAGCGGACGGCTGGGTCCCGCGCAGTTGGCGTTCTGCGTGCCGGCATGTCATCGGTCGGGCGGCTCGCGGCGCCTCAGCGACCGCGCAACCGGCGCACCAGAATGCTCTGTTCCCCCTTGGCCTCCAGATCGGCGAGCACCACCGCAAGCGCCTCGCGGACGATCCGACCCCGGTCGATACCAAGACCGTGGTCCGCCCGCAACGTCAGCCGGGCCCGTTCCAGATCGACCAGTTCCGACCCGGAGACGTACACAGTGATCTTCTCCTCATGGCGCTCCCGCCCGGACGGACCGCGCTCGGCGCTACCCCGGCGCGTCGGGCGGTGGGCGGGTGCCGGCTCCAGTCGCTCCGAGCTCCTCTCCCCCGCCCGGTGCCCGGAGCGCCCGGCCGACACCAGCAGCGCGTGCGGTGCATCAGCATCGTCGGCGAGAGCGGTGTCCGCGTCGGGACCACCGGACTCGCTCGCCTGCGGACGGGCGGCGACCGCACCCGCCTGCACCGCGGCGGCCGCGGCTCCGGTCACGCGAAACAGCTCATCGGCACCGGGTAGTACGGCCCGCCGGCCTGCCGGTCGCGTCATCGGGCCAGCACCTCCTGGGCCAGCGAACGGTAGGCGATAGCTCCAGGCGAAGACGGGGCGTAGTCGGTGATCGGCCGGCCCACCACCGTGGTCTCCGGGAAGCGGATGGTCCGGTTGATCACCGAGTGATAGACGGAGTCGCCGAACACCTCGACGACCCGCGCCAGAACCTCTCGGCTATGCAGGGTTCGAGCATCGAACATCGTGGCCAAAACCCCATCAACCTCCAGTTGAGGGTTTAACCTCTCCCGGACTTTTTCAATGGTTTGCATGAGTAGTGCGACCCCTCGCAGGGCGAAGTACTCGCACTCCAGCGGGATGATGACCGCGTCCGCTGCCGTCAACGCGTTCACGGTCAGCAACCCGAGCGAGGGTTGGCAATCGATCAGGATGTAGTCATAGTCCGGCACCGCCGGCGCCAGGGCTCGCAACAACGTTTGCTCCCGGGCCACCTCGCCGACCAGCTGCACCTCGGCCGCGCTCAGGTCGATGTTGCTGGGGATCAGGTCCATCCCGACCACCGGCGTCTTGAGCAGAATGTCGTCGAGGCCGACACTGCGGTCCATCAGCAGTGTGTAGACGGTTCGGTCGAGCTGGCCGGGACTGATCCCCAAGCCAACGGACAGGGCCCCCTGCGGATCGAAGTCCACCAGCAGCACCTTGCGGCCGAAGCCAGCGAGGGCCGCGCCCAGGTTGATCGTCGTTGTGGTCTTGCCCACGCCACCCTTTTGATTGCACAGCGCCAGCACGCGGGCCGGACCGTGCACATCCAACGGGGCGGGCAGCGGGATGTGTTTCAGCGGCCGCCCGGTGGGGCCCAGCGAATCCGCCGACGTGATCGAGACCTCCTCGGCGGCTCCCCCCTCGATCGGGAAGTCCTCCTGTTGAAAAGTCGACATAACCACCAATCTGTTTAGCTGTTTGACGTTCGAGCGACTTAGCGTTGGGCCGATATGAAGCGATGACGACAGATGGCACCCTAGGGGCGAGCGCTCCTAGGTGTCGAGCCGCCCGCTCAGCTCCGAAGCGCCCGCGGGTGCGCCGCGGCGTAAACCTCGCGAAGCCGGTCCACCGTGACCAGCGTGTAAATCTGGGTGGTGGCCACGGACGCGTGACCCAGCAGCTCCTGCACGGTGCGCACGTCAGCGCCTCCGTCGAGCAGATGCGTGGCAAACGAATGGCGCAGCGTGTGCGGGGATACGTCGCGTCGGATCCCGGCCTTGTCGGCCGCGGTCCGGAGCACCACCCACGCACTTTGCCGCGAGAGCCGGCCGCCTCGGGCGTTGACGAACAGCGCCGCCCGGTCCACCCGGCCCGCGACCAGCCCCGGCCGGGCCCGCACGAGGTACGCGTCCAACGCGCGGAGCGCGGCCCGGCCGACAGGGACCAGCCGTTCCTTGTCGCCCTTTCCGCGCAGCCGCAGGGTGCCGGTGCCGCCGCCTTCTCCGCGCGCCGCGGCGCCTTGCTGAACGCTGAGATCCACCACCTCGCTGATCCGGGCACCGGTGGCGTAGAGCAATTCGAGCAGGGCACGATCCCGGAGGGCAAGGGGAGTCTGGTCGAAGCCGGCGGCTTCGAGCAATGCCTCGACCTCCTCAACGTCCAACGCCTTGGGCAGTCTCCGGTCGGGCGTCGGCGGCCGGATTTCAGCCGACACGTCCGCCGGCACGCTGCCCTCACGGGCGGCGAAGCGATGCAGGCCGCGGGCCGCCACCAAGGCCCGTGCGACGCTCGCCGACGCGAGTGGGACGTGCGCATCGTCCCCGGCTCGCAGCGTGGCCGCGAAGGCCTCCACGTCGGCGGTGCCGGCGGTGGCCAGGTCCGCAATCCCCCGGGCTCGCAGGTGCAGGTCGTAGCGGTGAAGATCCCGCCGGTAGGCGCTGAGCGAATTCGCCGCCAAGCCGCGTTCCACCGCGAGGTGGTCCAGATAGCCGCGGATGCTCTGCTGCAGCGGGTCGGCGCTCAGGCTGCCGCCAGCACCTGCGCCAGCGGCACTGCGGCCATGCCATGCGCCTCGGCCACCTCGGGGTACACCACGTGTCCGCCGATGATGTTGACGCCGAGGGCCAACGCGTGGTCGCGGGCAACGGCCGCGGACAGTCCGTGGTTGGCGATCTCGACCACGTACGGCAGGGTCACGTTGGTCAGCGCGTAGGTCGAGGTATGTGGCACCGCACCGGGCATGTTGGCCACGCAGTAGAACAGGGAGTCGGCCACCGCGAAGGTCGGGTCGCTGTGCGTCGTCGGCCGCGTCGATTCGAAGCAGCCGCCCTGATCGACGGAAATATCCACGAGCACGCTGCCGGGCTTCATCCGGGCGACCAGGTGGTCCGGCACCAGGGTGGGTGCCTTTGCGCCGGGCACCAGCACCGCGCCGATGACCAGATCCGCGTCCAGGCAGGCACGTTCAATCTCGAAGGTGTTCGACGCGACGGTTTGCAGATGGCCCTGGTAGATGCGGTCCGCCTGCCGCAGCCGATCGATGTTCTTGTCCAGCAGCAGGACTTCGGCTTGCATCCCGAGGGCTATTGCCGCGGCGTTCATCCCGGACACGCCGGCCCCGAGGACGACCACCTTCGCCGCGTACACCCCGGATACCCCGCCCATCAGCACGCCTCTGCCGCCCGCGCCCCGCTCCAGGCAATGCGCCCCGACCTGCGGCGCCATCCGGCCCGCTACCTCACTCATCGGGGCCAGCAGCGGCAACGACCGGTCCGGTAGCTGCACAGTCTCGTAGGCCACGGCCACGTTGCCGGCCGCAATCAGGGCATCCGTGCATGGCCGGGAGGCGGCGAGATGCAAGTAGGTGAACAGCACCTGGCCCGGATGCGCGCCGAGCCGTTCGTACTCGGCGGCGACCGGCTCCTTCACCTTCAGCACCAACTCGGCGTCCGCCCAGACATCGTCGGCGGCGCCAATGAGTGTCGCGCCGGCCGCGGCGAACTCCTCATCGGTGATCCGCGACCCCGCGCCGGCATCCTTCTCCACCGCCACCTGGTGGCCCTGCCCGATCAGCTCGCGGACCCCGGCCGGAGTGATAGCCACGCGATACTCGTTGTCTTTGATTTCCTTGGGCACTCCGACACGCACGTCGTTCTCCTCGCGTTTGCGCAGGTCACAGCGATGATGACCGGAGTGTAGAGGTGGCTGCGGGGAGAGCGAAGCCGGCCACCTGAGGGGTGCGTGGCCGGACATGCGAAGGTCTTGCCATGGCCTTGCCGATCGAGGATTACGCGTTCGTGGGGGATGCGCACGGTGCGGCGCTCATCGGGCGAGATGGATCGGTCGACTGGCTGTGCCTCCCCCGGTTCGATTCTTCGGCGTGCTTGGCCGCCTTACTCGACACCCCGAAGGCCGGGCGGTGGCTGCTGGCCCCCGCCGGGGCCACCCGCGCGTCGCGCTGGCGGTACCGCGGCGACACCCTGGTGCTCGAGTCCGACTGGGAGACCAGCGCCGGCGCGGTGCGGGTGGTGGACTTCATGCCCCCGAAAGGGCAGGCCAGCGACGTGGTCCGGCTCGTCGAGGGCATCTCCGGCCGGGTCGAGATGCAGATGGAACTGCGGGTCCGCTTCGGCGACGGCAAGGTCGTCCCGTGGGTGCGCCGGCTGGCCGATGGGCGTCTCGCGCTGGTGGCAGGTCCGGACGCGCTGTATCTGGACACGCCGGCGCCGCTGCACGGCGAAGACATGAGCACCCGCTCCACCTTCACGATCTCGGCGGGGCAGCGGGTCCCGTTCGTGCTCACCTGGTCGCCCTCCCACCTGCCCCCGCCGTCGCGGGTCGACGCCGACCGGGCGGTGAACGACACCGAGGCGTGGTGGGAACGCTGGATGAGCAGCTGCACCTACCACGGCCCCTATGACGATGCCGTCCGGCGCAGCCTGGTGGTCCTCAAGGGTCTGACCTATCAGCCCACCGGCGGCATCGTGGCAGCGCCGACCACCAGCCTGCCCGAACAACTGGGGGGCCCCCGCAACTGGGACTACCGGTACTGCTGGCTCAGGGACGCGACGATCACGCTGCTGGCCCTGCTGGAGGGCGGATTCCATGCCGAGGCGGCCTCCTGGCGCCGTTGGCTCCTCCGGGCCGTCGCCGGGGACCCGGCCGACCTGCAGATCATGTACGGCGTCGCCGGGGAGCGTCGGCTGGACGAGCGCGAGCTGCCGTGGCTCACGGGATACCAGGGCGCGGCCCCGGTACGCGTCGGCAACGCTGCGGTGGACCAGCTGCAGTTGGACGTCTACGGGGAAGTGCTCGACGCCCTGCACCAGTCCCGGGTCGCCGGGCTGCCGGTGGCCTATGAGGGTGGCGCGCATGCGGACACCCGGGCCAACAGCCGCAGCGGGCGGGCCGCCCGCGACCGAGCGGGCGGCCCTGCCGGCAGCGCCGTGGAGGACCCCTCCTGGGCGCTGCAGGTGGCGCTGCTCGATTTCCTGGAATCCGCCTGGTCCCGGCCGGACAGCGGCATGTGGGAAATGCGTGGCCCCGCCCGGCATCACACCTACAGCAAGGTGATGGCGTGGGTTGCGGTCGACCGGGCCATTCAGGGCGCCGAACAGTTCGGTCTGCCCGCACCGCTCGACCACTGGCGGGGCCTACGCGCGCACATCCACGACGATGTGATCACCCACGGCTACAACGCCGGGCGCAACACCTTCACCCAGTCCTACGGCAGTCCCTACCTCGACGCGAGCCTGCTCAACATCGGCTTGGTCGGCTTCCTGCCGGCGGACGACCCACGAATAGCGGGGACCGTCGATGCCGTCATTCATGACCTGAACATGGACGGCGGCCTGCTGTTGCGCTATGACCCGCAGGCCTCCGGCGATGGGCTGCCCGGCCGTGAGGGCGCGTTCCTCGCGTGCACGTTCTGGCTGGCTGAGGCGCAAGCGCAGCTCGGCCGACACGATCAGGCCCGGGAAACGTTTGAGCGTTTGCTGGACCTGCGCACCGACCTGGGGCTGCTGTCCGAGGAATACGACACGGTCGCGAAGCGGCTTGTCGGCAACTTCCCGCAGGCGTTCAGCCACGTGCCGCTCATCACCACCGCCGGCGCGTTGAACCGGTCGGCCAGGAGACCATCGCGGAGCACCGCGGGCCGGACCTGATCGGCGGGGACGCCCGACTACGGTGAGAACAGGCAGCGCACGAAGAAGGAGCAGACGGTGAACTACCCATGGCTGCTGGACATCAACAACCTGTCCGTGGGCCATCCGCTGCTCGATCGCATCATGATCGACGCGGCTCAGTACGCCATCTTCGTGATGTTCGCGCTGTTCGCCGTGCTGCTGGTGGATCAGGGCCGCCGGCGGCGCTGGGCCGTGGTGGTGCTCCCGATGGTCGTTACCCTCGGCGTGGGGTACCTGCTCGGGCTGCTGGCCGCGGCGTTGCACCCCGAGCCTCGCCCATTCACCACGCACCCGAACGTGCACCTGCTCGTCCCGCATCCGGCCGGGGCGTCATTCCCCAGCGATCACGCCACCGCCGCGTTCACGATCGCGTTGGCGGTCACCGTCTTCCTGAGCGTGCGCTGGGGCGTGCTGCTGGGACTTCTTGCTGTCCTCATCGGCTTCGCCCGCGTCTTCGACGGGTTGCACTACCCCGGGGACATCGCCGGGGGGCTCGCGGTGGGACTGGTAGCCACGGCGGTGGTGGCCTTCGCGCTGTCCCTGACCGGTTGGCGGCCGTTTCGCTCTCGGGATGCGCCGCGCGTCACGCCCACCGGCTCGCACCGGCAAGGCGCCTACGCCCATCGCGGGCCCAAACGTTGACGGCTGGAAAGGAGCGCACGTGAAAGCGATCGTCTACCGACCCGAGGATGGCGCCGAGCTGCGACTCGTGGACCGGTCGCGGCCGGAGCCGGGCCCCGGCGAAGTGTTGGTCCGGATCGCCCTGTCGGGCGTGAACCCCACTGACTGGAAGGCCCGGCGCAGCCCGTATCCCGGCACGCCACAAGGGGTGGACCTGGTCCCGCATCAGGACGGCGCCGGCACCATCGAGGCCGTCGGTCCAGGTGTCACCGATCGCTCCACCGGCCAGGCGGTCTGGCTGTGGGAGGCGGCCTGGCGACGGGCCGACGGCACCGCGCAGGAGCTGGTGGCGCTTCCCGCGCTGCAGGCGGTGCCGCTCCCCGACGGGGCCAGCCTCGAGCTCGGCGCCAGCCTGGGCGTGCCTGCGCTGACCGCGCACCGCTGCCTGACCATCGCCGAAGGCGGCCCGCAGCAGCTGGCGGCCGGCGCCCTCACCGGCCGAACGGTGCTGGTCGCCGGCGGCGCGGGCGCGGTCGGCCACGCGGCGATTGAACTCGCCCGGTGGGCCGGCGCGCGGGTGCTGTCCACCGTCAGCGGGCCCGAAAAGGCCGCGCTCGCCGAGGCGGCCGGCGCGCACTCCATCATCAACTACCGGGCCGACGACGCGGTGGAAGCGGTTCACCGGGCCGCCCCCGACGGCGTCGATGTGATCGTCGAGGTGGCACCCTCGACGAATGCGGCGCTGGACTGCGCCGTGGTGGCGCCCGGCGGCGCGATCGCGGCGTACGCCTCGGAGCAGAACCCGCTCGCGGCCCTGCCGGTCCGCGACCTGATGAGCCGCAACGCCCGCTGGCAGTTCGTGCTGCTCTACACGATGCCGGACAGCGCCAAAAGCCAGGCGGTCGCGGCGATATCGGCTGCGTTGGCCGACGGGGCGCTCCGCGTGGGAGCCGACGCGGGTCTGCCGCTGCACCGTTTCCGGCTGCAGGAGTCGGCGGCAGCTCAAGAGGCGGTCCGGGCAGGCGCCGTGGGAAAGGTGCTGGTCGACGTCCCTGCCTGACGCGGGGGGAAGCCTCGTCGACCGACGTGGGACACCGCGGCGAGCGCGTACCAAGGTCATCGTGTCGGCGGCCACGCTCAGGAATGTCCCGGATCCGACACGATGATCACCGCGGGACGCCGCGGGGCAGGGCTAACGGACACGGCTACGGGGACGCCGCGGGACGCGGCCAGCGCTAGCGGGAATCGCCGCCCAGGGGCGGGCGGTCGTCCCAGCGGGCATCCGCCGGCCGCAGCTCGGTGAACTCGCTCCGGCGCCCCCATTCGGTGGCCAGCAACCCCAGGCAGGCCATCGCGTTGCGGATGTCCCCGCGCATCACCTGTCCCACCGCGTCCTGCAGTGGGACCCGGGCGACAACGATCTCCGCCTCCTCGTCGGCCCCGACCGGACGCTCGCCGTCGTGCAGGCCCCGGGCCAGATAGATGCGGTAGGCCTCATCGGTCATGCCCGGCGAGCTCAGCGCATCGACCAGCACATCCCAACGGTCGGCGCGCAGGCCCGTCTCCTCCCGCAACTCCCGCGCGGCGGCCTGTAGCGCCGGTTCGCCGGCGACATCGAGCAGCCCGGCGGGCAGCTCCCACAGCGGGCGCCCCACCGGGTGCCGGTACTGCCGGACCAGGACCACCCGCTCCTGATCGTCGAGCGCCACGATGCCCACTGCCCCGGGATGTTCCACGACATCGCGGGTGCCCGAACCGCCGCCGGGCATGCTGATCTCATCGCTGCGGACCGCGATGACTCCACCTTCGAACACGCGGCGGCTGCGCAGCACCCGGTAGTTGCCGGTCATCGGCTCACGCCCGGGTCAGTTCCGGCAGGTCGACGGGCAGCTGACCCGTACGTTGCCCGTTGGCGATCAGCGCCGCGCCGACGAACGAGGCGAACAGCGGATTCGCCTTCGTCGGGCGGCTGGTGAACTCGGGGTGGAACTGCGATCCGACATAGAACGGGTGCAGCGAGCTGGCGAGCTCCGCGATCTCGACGAGCCGACCGTCCGGCGAGGTTCCGGAAAAAAGCAACCCCACCTGCTCGAGGCGTTCCCGGTAGGCGTTGGCGACCTCATAGCGGTGCCGGTGCCGCTCGACCACGTGCTCGGTGCCGTACGCGACGGCGGCCAGCGACCCCGGTGTCAGCACCGCCGGGTAGTCCCCCAGCCGCATGGTGCCGCCCATGTCCATCTCCCCCGCCAGGACCCCCACCTGATCGGCCATGGTGGCGACCACCGGATCCGGGGTGTTGGGTTCGAACTCGGCGGAATTCGCGTCGGGCAGCCCGGCCAGGTGCCGGGCGGCCTCGATCACCATGCACTGCAGGCCCAGGCAAATCCCCAGCGTCGGGATGCCGTTCTCCCGGGCGTGGCGCAGCGCGCCCACCTTGCCTTCGATGCCGCGGACCCCGAAGCCGCCGGGGACCAGGATCCCGTCCACGTCCTCCAGCGCCCGCGCCGCACCCGCCGCGGATGCGCAGTCATCGGAGGTGACCCAACGGATTTCGACCCGGGCGTCGTGATGAAAACCGCCGGCGCGCAGTGCTTCGGAGACCGACAGGTAGGCGTCGGGCAGATCCACGTACTTGCCGACCAGCGCGATCACCGCATGCCCGGAGGGGTGATGCACCCGCTCCAGCAGGGTGTTCCAGTCGGTCCAGTCCACATCCCGAAACGGCAGCCCCAGCCGCCGCACCAGGTAGGCGTCCAGGCCTTCGGCGTGCAGCACCTTGGGGATGTCGTAGATCGACGGGGCGTCCGGGGCGGCGACAACCGCCTCCCGGTCGACGTCGCACATCAGGCTCAGCTTGCTTTTGAGGGCGTCTGGGATGGGGCGGTCAGACCGGCAGACCAGCGCGTCGGGCTGGATGCCGATGCTGCGCAGCGCCGCCACCGAATGCTGGGTCGGCTTGGTTTTCAACTCGCCCGACGGCGCCAGATACGGCACCAGCGACACGTGCAGGAAAAAGCAGCTGTCCCGTCCGATGAGGTGTCGCACTTGCCGGGCCGCTTCGAGGAAGGGCAGGGACTCGATGTCCCCGACGGTGCCGCCGATTTCGGTGATCACCACGTCGACGTCGGGCCCCGCCATGCTCTGGATGCGCGAGACGATCTCGTTGGTGATGTGCGGGATGACCTGCACCGTGTCGCCCAGGTAGTCACCGCGCCGCTCCTTGGCGATCACCTGGCTGTACACCTGGCCGGTAGTGACGTTGGCGTGCCCGGCCAGCGCGGTATCCAGGAACCGCTCGTAGTGGCCGATGTCGAGGTCTGTTTCGGCACCATCCCGCGTGACGAAGACCTCGCCATGCTGGAACGGGTTCATCGTGCCGGGGTCCACGTTGAGGTACGGGTCCAGCTTCTGCATGGTCACCCGCAGGCCGCGGGCTTTCAGCAGGCGGCCGAGGCTGGAGGCGGTGAGCCCCTTGCCCAGCGAGGAGGCCACCCCGCCGGTCACGAACACATGCCGGGTGATGTGCGCCTGAGGCACCGAACACTCATTTCCGTGGCGGCTCGTGGGGCGGATTGCCCTGGCCGGGACCGGCCTCGCCACGGGGGTTCACGGTAACACCGGCGACGGGTTCAGTGCTGCGACACGGGCGCGGCCGACGGCATTGGCGGAATTGCCCCCGTCGAGGCGCCGTAGTTCCCGGGGTGGCCGTGACCGGCCGCCGCGAGGGTGAGCACCGCGATCAGCTGTCCCTGCGGGGTTTCGATCCCGTCGACGGTACTGATGCGGGGCATCGGCGGGGAAATCAGGGCGGCCGGCAACGACCCGGTCGGCGCGGCCAGCACGGTGTCCGCGCCGCGCTGGGTCAGGTCCCCGGCCAGCGCGGTGTCAAACGCCTGTGTCCCCTTGTCGCTGGCCCCGGCCGCGGGAAGGACCAGGAGCACGGTGCCGGCGGGGGTGAACGCCGGCGCGCCGGCCGGACCCGCCGGCCCGGGCAGGGTCAGCAATTTGGCTTCGGTGTAGGCCTGGAGCACGGACAGGGCCTGTGAGCTGTCGAGGGGCGGGCCGGCCGCGCCGGTGCCGGGCCGGCCGGTCAGCGCGGCCGCGAGCACCGCCGCCGCTCGGGCCGCGGCCGTCCCTGCCGGCAGGCTGGTCCCGCCGGGCACCACCCGGTTGGTCACTCCGTCCACCAGATCGCTCTGGGCCGGCACGGCCAGCGCCGGGGCCAGCCGGACGGTGGCGGCCAGCACTCCCCCGCCCTGCGCCACGATGTGCATCGCGGCGGCCTGCTCGGCGTCACTCGCACCCGGCGCGAGGACCACCGACACGGTCAGGCCGTGCAACGCGCCGGCGGTCAGCCGCGGAGTGATCGCCGCGACCAGCGCCGTGTCGGCGCTGACCTGCCGCTGATCGTGGGTGTGATCAGCCCGCAGACCGTCGCGTTGGCGCTGCGCGCTCGCGGCCTGCTGCTGCAGGTCGTGCACCCGGGAGGCGTCCAAGGCCACTCCCCCGACGACGACGCCGGTGGCCAGCGCCAAGAAGATCGCGACGATGCTGACCAGGTGGTAGCGAAAGTCGATCACCGGTGGACGAGATCCCAGCCATGCTGCACGGCGCGGAGGCCGCCGCGGCCGGCCGAGGCCGCCCCGTCGAGCAGCAGCCGGCCGTCGCCGGCGGCGGTCAGCGCCGCCACCACGACTGCGACGGCGGTGAGTAACAGCGCCGCCAGCACCAGCCGGGAGATGCGCCGCCGGTGCAAGGCGGCCACCGCCCGGGCATCCAACAACCGGTGGCCGGCGCGCAGCCGCCCCAGCAGGGTGACCGCTGCCGTGTCGGCGCCGTGATCCAGCAGGTCGACCAACCCTTGCCGGGCCCCGACGCAGACCACCGCCGGCGCGTCCAGCGCCTCAGCGAGGACGAGCGCGGCGTACTCCCCGCCGGCGAGGCAGGGGAACACGTGCACCCGGCCCGGCGTCTCTACGGCCGCCCGGGCGGGCTGCCCGTCGGGGATCTCCGCCACGATGACGTCCTTCGCCACCCGGAGCGCGGCCGCGGGCAGGTCCGCGGCGCTCCCCACCAAGATCTCCGGGCGCAGGCCGCCCTCGAGGAGCACCGCGGCGCCCGCTCCCACCCCGATCAGCACCGGGCGGGATTCGCGGATCCAGGCGCGTAGCGAGCGCAGGCCGGCCCGATCGTTCGGGCCTCGCTGCACCACTAGCAGCGGCCGGCCGCGGATGTCCGCTACCAGATCGGGGGCCGGCACCGGCTCCAGCAGCAAGCCGGAATGCCGGCGCAGCAGCTCGCTGGCGGTGGCGGTCAGCGCCTCGGTTTGGGAGGCGAGCCCGGTGCGGGCGCTGGCCAGACTGGCCCGCACCGTGTCCAGGGTCTGCGCCGTGCCGCGGGCGAGGACCAGATCCCCGGCCAGCAGCAGATCCCCGTCGACGCAGACCAGTCGACCGTCACGGCAAGCGGTAAGGACCTGGGACCCGACGGCATCCAGCAGCGGCACGTTCGCATCGACCAGGACCTGCGCCCCCAGCGCCGGATAGCGACCGGTCACGCAGGCGCTGGCGTTGACCACGGCCGCGACCCCGCGGGCCACCAGGTCCTCGGCGCTGCGCCGGTCCAGGTCCGGGTGATCGAGGACCGCGATCTCCCCCGGCCGGATACGGGACACGACGGCAGCGGTCCGCCGGTCCACCCGGGCCCGCCCGTGCACGCCCGGGGCCGGTGCGGCCGCCGGTCGGGTTCCCGGCCAGTGGGCGGCCAGGTGCAGGGAAGGCATGCTTGCGAAGGTGCCAAACCCGGGCTGCGCCGTCACGCCGCCACGCCGTGAGGGGAGTTACGGCTGTGCCTGCTGCGATTTCGCCGCGGCCGCGCGGGTCAGCAATTCGTCCGCGTGTTCCTGCGCGGCGCTGCTGTCCGCCATCCCCGCCAGCATCCGGGCGAGCTCCTCGATGCGCTCGGCAGGGTCGAGTTGCTGCACATCGCTGACGGTCACGCCGCGATCGCCTTCCTTACGAACCCGGACGTGCAGGTCCGCCCAGGCGGCGACCTGGGGAAGATGCGTCACCACCAGAACCTGATGATGCCGCGCCAGCCGGGCCAGCCTGGCGCCCACCTCGGCGGCGGCCTGTCCGCCGACGCCCGCATCCACCTCATCGAAAACCAGCGTGGGCACCGGATCGGCGCCGGCGAGCACGACCTCCAGGGCCAGCATCAACCGGCTCAGCTCCCCGCCGCTGGCGCCTCGGCCCAGGGGGCGCAGGGCGGCCCCCTCATGCGCGGCCAGCAGCAAGGTCACGTCATCCGCCCCGTGCAGGCCCGGCGTTTGCGGCTGAATCCGGGCGATCAGCGCTGCGCCCGCCATCGCCAGCCCGGCCAACTCGGAAGTGGCGGCGGCCGCCAGCCGTTCGGCGGCGGTGCGCCGGGCCGCGGTCAGCTCCCCGGCCCGGGTCGACAGTTCCTGCTCCAGCCCGACGAGCTCCGCGGTCAGCCCAGCGCGGCGACCGTCGTCGCCCTCCAGCGCGGCGAGCCGGGCCGCGGCGTCGCCGGCCCAGGCGAGCAGACCAGCCCCGGTCGGGTCCTGCGGGCTGTACCGGCGGGTCAACGCGGTCAGCGCCGCCTGCCGTTCCTGGGCTTCGGCCAGCGCTTCGGGTTCGGTTCCGAGGGAGGTGCCGTAACCGCCGAGGTCGGTGGTGAGCTCAGCGAGCAGGGCCGAGACCTCATCGAGCCGCTCGGCGAGGTTGGCCAGCTCCGGGTCGTGGTCGGCGGCCCCGCGCAGCGTCCTGGCCGCCTGCGCGGCGAGTTGCTGGGCGCCCGCCGCGAGGGGGTCCCGCTCATCGCCGAGCAGGCCGGCCTGCGCGGCGGCGGCTGCCGCGGCGAGCGCGTCGGCGTGCGCCAGCCGGCTGATCAGCGCGGCGAGCCCCTGCTCCTCCCCCGGCTGCGGATCGAGTGCCTCGATGCGGTCCAGCCCGTGCCGCAACCCGTCGGCCTCAACCGCCCGTTCCCGGGCCTGCCCGGTGAGCTCGGCGAGCTCGGCGGCCGCTGCACGGCGCCGGCCGAACGCGGCCTGGTAGCGCTCGAGCAGCGCCGCGAGCGCCGCCCCCCCGTACCGGTCGACCAGGTCACGTTGCGCGCCGGGGCGGACCAGCAGGCGCTGATCGGCCTGCCCGTGCACGGCGACCAGGTCCTCCCCGACCTCGACAAGAACCCCCACCGGGACGCCGGCGCCGCCGAGGTGGGTGCGGCTGCGTCCGTCAGGGGCGACGGTACGACGGACCAGCAGCGTGCCGTCCTCGTCCGCCTCGCCGCCGGCCTCCGCCGCGCGGAGCAGGGCCCGATGCCCGCCCGGCAGCCGCCAGCGACCCTCGACGGTCAACCGGTCCGCCCCAGGCCGGACCAGGGTGGCGTCGGCGCGGCCGCCGAGCAGCAACCCCAGCGCCGACAGCACCATCGTCTTGCCGGCCCCGGTCTCACCGGTGAGGACCGTCAGCCCGGCGGACAGCGGAAGGACAGCCTCGGCGATGACGCCGAGTCCGGACAGCCGGATCTCCTCGAGCACGCCGCGAGACTAGAGCGCGGGCGGGTCGGGGGCGGCGCCGCCGGCGCCGTGGCTGGTCCCGCGCCAGCCGTCCACCGGCAGGGAGAACTTGGCTACCAACCGGTCGGTGAACGGCCGGTCATGGAGCCGGGCCAGCCGGACAGGACGGGCGCCACGGCGCACCCGTACCAAATCTCCCACCGCGACGGGCACCACCCGGCGGCCGTCGCACCACAGCAACGCACCTCCATCGCTGCTCCCGGCGAGCACCTCCACCACCACCTCCGACTCCGGCGAGGTCACCAACGGCCGCGCAAACAGCGCGTGCGCGCTGATCGGGACCACCAGCAGGGCAGAAACCTCCGGCCACACGACGGGGCCGCCGCCGGAGAACGCGTACGCCGTTGAGCCGGTCGGCGTCGCGCACACGACCCCGTCGCAGCCGAACCGGGACACCGGTCTCCCGTCGACCGCGAGCAGGCACTCGAGCATGCGGGCCCGATCGGTCTTGGAGATGGCCGCCTCGTTCAGCGCCCAGCCCCGCTCCACGATCACGCCGTCGCGTTCGACCTCCACATCCACCGTCATGCGTTCCTGCACGACGTAGTCCGCCGCCAGCACCCGCTCCAGGGTGCCGTCGAGGTCCGCGGGGTCGGCCTCCGCCAGGAAGCCAACATGCCCGAGGTTCACCCCGAGCAGCGGAATGTCGGCGCTGCGGGCAAGTTCGGCGCCCCGCAGCAGCGTGCCGTCCCCGCCGAGGACCAGCACCAGCTCCATCCCGGTCGCCGCGGACGTGTCGGTGCCCGCCGGCGAAACCCCCGCCATGTTGGCCTCATCCGACTCGGTCGCGAGCGCATGCACCTCCACGCCGGCCTGCAGCAGCCGAGCGGCGACGTAACCGGCCCGCTCACGCGCGGCCGGCCGGCCGGTGTGCGTCACGAGCAGCACACGCCGGGTCACGTCGGCCCCTCTCGCACCGCACGCGCGACGGCCGCGTCCAGCGCCTGTTCCTCCTGCGGCTCAGGCGCGATGGCCGCATGGCCAGCCAGCCACAGGCAGTACTCCACGTTGCCGGAGGGCCCGGGCAGCGAGGAGGCGACCACGCCGCGGACCTGCAACCGCAGTTCCCGTGCGGCCTTCGCCACCGCGATCACCGCGGCCGCCCGCAGGTCCGGCTCCCGGACCACCCCGCCCTCGCCCAACTGCTCGCGGCCGACCTCGAACTGCGGTTTGACCAGCAGCACCAGATCCCCGTCCGGTGCGGTGCATGCCGCCAGTGCCGGCAGCACCACCCGCAGACCGATGAACGACAGGTCCGCGACCGTCAGCGCCGCGCGGCCGCCGATCTGGTCCGGGGTGAGGGAACGCACGTTGGTCCGCTCCAGGACCTCGACCCGCGGATCCTGACGCAAGGGCCACGCGAGTTGGCCGTACCCGACATCGACAGCGGCCACCCGCGCCGCGCCGGCGCGCAGCAGCACGTCGGTGAACCCCCCGGTGCTGGCCCCGGCGTCCAGACAGGTTTTCCCGTCCACGGTCAGCGGCGGCATGGCGCGCCCGAACACGGCGAGCGCCCCGGCCAGCTTGTGCGCGCCCCGGGAGACGTAGTCCGGGGTGTCGGTGACGGCCCGTACGGTGACAGGGGTGTCGGGGCCGACGCCGGTCGCGGCCTTCAGCGCGCGGGTTCCCGCGACTTTGACCCGCCCATCGGTGATCAGCTGCGCGGCCTGTTCGCGGCTCCTGGCCAGACCGCGCCGGACCAGCTCGGCGTCGAGTCGAGCGCGGCGCACCACTGTGGCTGCCCTCACGTCCCTTCGACCGCGCCGAGGGCGTCGGCCAGGGCGGCGTGAACGGCCTCCAGCTCG
>DASYGP010000030.1:0-12182 GCA_035999615.1 Mycobacteriales bacterium | reverse complement strand
CAAGGGCGGCGTGGCGCTGTTCGCGCTGGTGCCGGTCGCCGGATTGTTCGCCGCCCTGGTGGCGTTGCCGGTGGGCTGGCTGGCGCTGCGCACCCGCCGGCACACCTTCGTGGTCGTCACGATCGCCATCTTCTTCATCTTTCAGTTGCTGGCCTACAACCTGCATTCGCTGACCAACGGGTCCTCCGGCATGCAACTGCCGATTCCGCCGTGGAATGCCCAGACGTACAACAACTACTTCTACATGGCGGCGCTCGTCGTGGCGTTGCTGGCGATCGGTCTGTCCTGGGCGCTGCGGCGGTCCGGGTTCGGCCTGGAACTGCTGGCGATCCGCGATGACGAGGACCGGGCCCGCGGCCTGGGGGTGCACACCACCCGGGTCAAGCTCGCGACCTTCATGCTGACCGGGTTCATCACCGGCATGTGCGGGGCCATTTACGCCTATTACCTCGGCAGCATCTACCCGCCGTTCGCCTTCGAGGCGATCTTCGACGTGACGATCGCGCTGATGGCCTTCATCGGCGGCCTGGGCACGGTCAGCGGGCCGGTGATCGGCGCCCTGATCCTGGAGCCGGTCCAGCAGTACTTGACCCTGAAGTTCACCGGCGGCGGCCTGGCGCTGATCATGTTCGGCGCGCTGTTCCTGATCGTGATCCGGTTCCTGCCCGAGGGCATTGTCCCGTCCCTGGCCGGGCTGCTCCGTAAGTGGCTGCGGGCCCGGACCGAGCCGCGGACCAGCTCGCCGCCGGCCGCGCAGGTGGCCAGAGCGTCGGCGGAAGTCAAGGGCGGGGTGGTCCGATGAGCGCGCTGCTGGAGGTGCGGGACGTCCGCAAGAGTTTCGGCGGCATCCAGGCGCTGGCCGGCTGCTCGTTTGCGGTGGAAAAGGGCTCGGTCACCGGCCTGATCGGCCCGAACGGGTCGGGCAAGACGACGATGTTCAACGTCATCACCGGCTACAACAGCGCCGATTCGGGCACCACGCTGTTCGCCGGCAAGCAGATCACCGGCGCGGCACCCGGCCAGGTCAGCGCGCTGGGGATCGGACGCACCTTCCAGCTGACCCGCATCTTCGCCCGGCTCACCCTGCTGGAGAACATCCTGGTGGGCAGCCGCGGGGTGCCCCGCGCGCAGCGCAAGGCCCGCTACAGCACGCAACGCTGCGCCGAACTGCTCGATTTCGTCGGGCTGTCCCGGCTGGCGAACGAGCCGGCCGGCACCCTGTCCTACGGCCAGCGCAAGCTGGTGGAACTCGCGATGGTGCTGGCCCAGGAACCCCAGGTGATCTTGCTGGACGAACCCGCCGGCGGGATCAACCCGACGCTGATCGGGCAGATGGCCGACCGGATCCGCGAGCTCAACCAGCGCGGCGTCACCTTCCTGGTGGTGGAGCACAACATGGAGTTCGTGATGGGGATCTGCGACGTCGTCGCGGTGATGGAACGCGGCGCCGTCATCGCCTTCGGCCCGCCCGCGCAGGTCCGCGACGACCCGCGGGTGCTGGACGCCTATCTCGGCGGGGCGGTCGACGACGACGACGAGGCGGCGGTCAGCATCCCGGTCGGAACCGGGTTCGGCGCGGCGAACGTGGCCAGCAATGAGGAGCACAGCCGATGACCGCACTGCTAGAGCTGCAGGGGGTTTGGGCGGGCTACGGCGGCAGCGACGTGCTCCGCGACCTCACCTTCTCGGTGCCGGTGGGCAGCATCACCTGCGTCGTCGGTCCCAACGGTGCCGGCAAGTCGACGATCCTGCGGGTCATCAGCGGGCAGCTGTCCCCCCGGCTGGGCCAGGTGCGGTTCGACGGTCAGCCGGTGGGCGGGCGTAATCCCCGGCAGATGCTGGGGCTCGGGGTCGTGCAGGTTGCGCAGAACCACACCCTGTTCCCCGAGATGACCGTACGGGACAACGTGGAGATGGGCGGGTTCCTGCTGCGGGACCGGCAGGAAGTCAGCCGCCGGCGCAAGAGCATCGAGGAGCTGTTCCCGATCGTGGTCGACCGGGCCGCGGACAAGGCCGGCGCCCTGTCCGGCGGCCAGCAGCGGCTGGTGGAGTTCGCCCGCTGCCTGATGCTCGACCCCAAGCTGGTGGTGCTGGACGAGCCGTCGATGGGGCTGGACCCCAAGACGCTGCGCATCGTGCTGCAGCAGGTCCGGACCATGTGGGAGCACGGCCGCACAGTCCTTCTGGTCGAGCAGAACGTCCGGGCCGGGTTGTCGCTGGCCACCCAGGCGGTCGTCGTGGAAAGCGGTCAGGTGCGGCTGGAGGGCACCGGACCGGAGGTGCTCGGCAACCCCGAGATCGCCCGGCTCTACCTCGGTGGCGCCACGGTGCCCAGCCCCGTCGCCTGAACGTGAACGCCGCGCGGTTCGCCGGATTCACTGTTACGGAGTTGCTGCGCCGGCGCTCGGCTCTCGAAGCTGTCCTGGCCCAGGCCGGGGTAGCCCACGCGGTGCTCTACGGAGCCAACCGGTCGGGGAGCGCCGTCTCCTGGCTGACCCAATGGCCGGTGACCCGGGAGGCGCATGTGCTGGTCACCCCGGGCGAGCCGGACGTGCTGCTGGTGAGCTTTTTCAACCACGTGCCCGACGCCCGCCGGCACGCGACCGGCGCCGACGTTCGGTTCGCCGGCGACCGCCCGGCCGCCACCCTGGTCGCGCTCCTGCGGGAACGCGGCGCCGAGGGCCGGCCGGTCGGGCTGATCGGGCCGCTGCCGCACGACCAATACGCCGAGCTCACCGCCGGCCGGCACATCCAGGCGCTGTCCGCCGCCCACAACCGGCTGCGGCTGCGCAAGTCCGACGAGGAGATCGCGGCCCTCCGGCAGGCCGCCGAGCTGACCGACCTGGCCGCGGCGGCGCTGCTGCACGGCGACGTCGCGGGCTGCACCGAGCATCAGCTGGTCGCCCGGCTGGAGCACGCCTACGTCTCCCGCGGCGGGCTGCACCACATCCACTACCTCGGGGTCACCCCGATGGCCGCGCCGCAGCGGTCGGTGCCGGCGCAATGGCCGAGCTCCCGTCCGGTGGCGCCCGGCGACGTCCTGACCTTCGAGCTGAGCGCCGCGGTCGCCCCGGACTACGCCGGTCAGCTGCTGCGTACCGCGACGGTGGGCGCCGAGCCGAGCCCGCTGGTGCGCCGGCTGCACGAGGTGGCCGACCAGGCGCTGACCGCGATCGAGCAGCGGCTGCACCCGGGCACCACCGCCGCCGAACTCGTCGCCGCCGCGGAGGTCATCGAGGACGCCGGCTTCACGACGGTGGACGACCTGGTGCACGGATTCGGCGGCGGCTACCTGCCGCCGGTCATCGGCTCGCGCAGCCGCGCCATCCGGCCCACACCCGACCTCGCGCTGGAGGCGGGGATGACCGTCGTGGTCCAGCCGAACGTCGTCAGCGCCGACGGCCGGCTCGGGGTGCAGACCGGGGAGCTGCTGCTGGTCACCGACCACGGCGCCGAGCGGCTGCACACCTTCCCGCGCGGCCTGGCGCAGGTCGCATGACCCAGCCCGCGGTCGACGTCGTGGTCATCGGCGCCGGGCACAACAGCCTCATCGGCGCGGCCTACCTGGCCGCGGCGGGCCTCGAGGTCGTCGTGCTCGAGGAGCAGCCGCAGGTCGGCGGCAACACCGTCACCGAGGAGCTGACACTCCCCGGCTTCCGGCACGACTCCTGCTCGAGCGCGCATGTGCTGATCCAAACCAACCCGGTGATCCGGGACGACGAGCTTGGCCTGACCGGGCACGGGCTGCGCTACGTGCACACCGACCCGGCCGTGGTGCTCCCGCTCCCGGACGGGGACGCGCTGGTGATGTCCCGGGACCGGGCGGCCACCGCGGCCGAACTCGGCCGCTGGTCGACCGCCGACGGGGACGCGTACCTGCAACTGCTCGCCGACTGGGACGGCGGCCTGTCCGCCGCGCACGGCCGGTGGAACGGCGGGGTCCTGGACCCGGCGTCCTCGGCGGCGGACGCGGCGTACCAGGCGCTCCGGTGCCGCGCGGCCCGCGACGTGATCGACGAGCGGTTCGAGCACGCCCGCTCGCGGGACCTGCTGATGTGGCTGTCGTTCGCCACCATCACCGACGTCCGCCGGCCCGGGACCGGCATCCTGCCCTTCTCGATCACCGCCGGCCGGGCGAAGTACGGCTGGACGACGCCGCTCGGCGGCTCCGGCGCGCTGCCGGCGGCCCTCGTCAGCTCGATCACCTCCCGCGGCGGCCGGGTGCTGACCGGCCGGCCGGTGGAGCGGGTCGTGGTGCAGCACGGCCGGGCCGGCGGGGTCCGCACCGCCGACGGGGAGTTCTGGCCCGCCCGCCGTGCGGTGCTGTCCTCGGCGCACCTCACCCAGCTCGCCGGCATGCTCGACGGCGTCGATGCCCCGGCCGAGCTGAGCCGCGCCGCGAGCAGCTGGCGGCCTGGGCTGTCCCTGTTCGCCGTCCACCTCGCGACCGACCGCAACCCGACCTACGACACCGCGCGTGGGCCGCTGGCGTCGGTGGCCGGCGGCATCGGTTCCGCGCGGGGGCTCTGCGCGCAACTCGACGCGTTCGCCGACGGACAGACCTACGCGGACGACCCGTGGGTGCTGATCGTCTGCTCCACCGTCGTCGACCCGGACCGCGCCCCCGCCGGGCAGGGCGTCGTCAAGCTGCTCACCTTCGCCCCCCGGCACCTGGCCGGCGGCAACGACTGGGCGGTCGAGCGGGACCGGTACGCCGCCCAGGTCGTCGCCCGTACCGCGGCCCGGGTGCCCGGGCTGGCCCCGGCGCACGTACTCGCGGTCCGCGGCGAGGCACCCCCCGATCTGGAGGCCCGGAACCGGCACAACGTCGGCGGCTCCTGCCACGGCGGCGAGTTCCTCACCCCGCAGGGCGAGGTGCTGGTCGGCTGGCCGTCCTACCGGCTGCCGATCGAGGGGCTCTACCAGACCGGCGCCACCGCGCACCCCGGCGGTTCGGTCTCCGGTCGGGCCGGCCGCGGCGCCGCGCGCGCCCTGCTCACCGACCTGGGCATCGACCCGGCCACCGTGATGGGACCCGGCTCGTGACCGGCCCGCGCGACCCGCGGGACGAACCCGGCGCCCCCGGTCCGGACGAACGCGTCCTGGCCGCGGTGGCGCACTGGGCCCCCCGGTTCACCACCAACGGGGTCACGGTCAGCGACTTCCAGTCGATCACCGGCGGCATCGCGCGCTGGGAGGACTGGTGCGCCGCGTGGAGCGCGGTCGGGGAGCAGCACGCCGCCCTGGGCGACCAGGCCCTCGCGCAGGCCCGCACCCGGTCGGCGGGCGCCCACTACGCCCAGGCCGCCGCCTACTTCCATTTCGGAAAGTTCCTGTTCGTCAACGACCCGGAGCAGATGCGGGCGGCGCATGACCGCGCGGTCGCCTGCCTGAACGCGGCCCTGCCGCACCTCGATCCGCCCGGGCAACGGGTGGAGGTGCCCTTCGAGGGCAGCCGGCTGGTCGGCGTGCTGCGGATCCCGGCCGGCGCCGGGCCGCACCCCGCCGTGCTGATGATCCCGGGGCTCGACTCGGCCAAGGAGGAGTTCGGGTCGACCGAGCAGCTATTCCTGGACCGCGGCATGGCCACGTTCTCCGTCGATGGACCGGGACAGGGCGAGGCCGAATACGACCTGCCCATCCGCGGCGACTGGGAGGTGCCGGGCGCGGCGCTGCTCGACGCGCTGGCCGCGATGCCCGAGATCGACGCGGACCGGCTCGCGGTCTGGGGCGTGAGTCTCGGTGGTTACTACGCGCCGCGGGTGGCCAGCGGCGATGCCCGGATACGCGCCTGCATCGCCCTCGCCGGTCCCTGGGACTTCGGGGACTGCTGGGATCAGCTGCCGGCCCTGACCCGCGCCGCCTTCCGGGTCCGGTCGCGCAGCGCGGACGATGAGCAGGCCCGGCGGCGGGCGCACGAGCTGAGCCTGACCGGTCGCGCCGGGCAGATCAGCTGCCCGCTGCTGATCGTGTTCGGCAAGCGGGACCGGCTCATTCCCTGGCAGCACGCCAGCCGGCTCGCGGCCGAGGCCGGCGGCCCGACCGAGCTGCTGCTGCTCGAGGACGGCAACCACGGCTGCATGAACGTGGCCCCCCAGCACCGGCTGAGATCGGCCGACTGGATGGCCGCCCAGTTGGCGGTCGGGGGACCATGAACGCAAACGATTGCCTCTACCGGACCACGATCCGCGGATCCGCGGTCAGCCCTGTGCTGCCGGGCGCTACGGCGCCCCTGGGTCGGCGCCGGCCGCCTTGACAGCGGCGGTCATCGACCCGCACACTACAAACGATTGCTACGGATGATGGGGCCTGGTAAATGACACGTATGGACCTGCCGGACCTCACCGTCGGCTGGCTGGGGACCGGCCACATGGGCGCGGCGATGGCCGCCCGGCTCGGCGCGGCCGGGCTGGACCTGACCGTGTGGAACCGCACCCGCAGCAAGGCCGAGGCGCTGATCGCGTGCGGGGCGAAGGTGGCCGACGAGCCGGTCGAACTCGCCGACCGGGACGTGGTGTTCGTGATGGTGTCGGCGTCGGCCGACCTTGAGGAGGTCGTGGGCCGGCTGCTGGCCGACCCTGACCGGGCGCCGCGCACGATCGTGGACTGCTCGACGGTGTCCACGGAGGCTTCGGTGTGGGCGCGGGCGGCCTGCGCCGCGCGGGGCGCTGCGTTCCTCGCCGCACCGGTCAGCGGCAACGGCCGGGTGGTCCGGGCCGGCATGGTCAGCCTGATCTGCTCGGGGCCGCGCGAGGCATTTGACGAGTTGCTTCCGGTGCTCGAGCTGCTCGGCCGGCACGTGACCTACGTGGGCGACGGCGAGCACGCCCGGCTGGTGAAGATCTGCCACAACGTGTTCCTGGGGGTGGTGGCGCAGAACCTGGCCGAGATCACCGTGCTGGCCGAAAAGGGCGGCGTGCCGCGGGCCGCGCTGCTCGATGTCATCAACAACAGCGTGATGGGGTCGGTCTTCTCGCGGTACAAGACGCCGGCGTTCGTCCAGCTGGACTTCACCCCGACCTTCACCCCCGTCCTGCTGCGCAAGGACTTCGACCTCGGGGCCCGCGCGGCGGACGAGCTCGGCGTCCCCATGCCGGTGGCCGCCGCGGCGCGGGAGGCGGTGCAGGCCGCGATCGCGCAGGGCCGCACCGCCGAGGACTTCGCGGTGCTGCTGGAGTTGCAGGCGGCCGCGTCCGGCCTGCAGCTGGTCGCCGAGGACACCCCGGTCGACGACGGCCTCGGCGGTGACGCGTGACCCCGGCTGCCGCCGCCACATCGGGCGTCCCCGCCGCGTCCGGCGTTCCCACGACGTCCGGCGAAACGGCCGGCGCGACGTTCGCGTCGGTGACCGCCGGCCGGGTGCCTCCCAGCCCCGGCCGGATGGCGGTCGACTTCGAGGAGCGCGTCGACTTCGGCCGGTTACGCGCCTACCGGCTGGCCCGGGCCCGCGCCGCGCTGGAGGCCAGCGACCTCGGCGCCCTGCTGCTGTTCGACGTGAACAACATCCGCTACGTCACCAGCACGATGATCGGGGAGTGGACCCGGGACAAGGTGTCCCGCTACACGCTGCTTCGACGCACCGGCGAGCCGGTGCTCTGGGACTTCGGCTCGGCGGCCAAGCACCACCGGCTGCACGCGCCATGGCTGCTGCCGGAGAACAGCCGGGCCGGCATGCTCGGGCTGCGCGGCTCGGTCGCCCCCGACGCCGGGCTGTTCACCGCCGCGGTTGCGGAGATCAAGGATCTGCTCGCGCAGGAGGGGCTGGCCGGCATGAAGGTCGGCGTCGACATCGCCGAGCTGCCGATGGTCTTCGAACTGCAGCGCCAGGGCCTGACCGTGGCCGACGGCCAGCAGGTCATGCTCGACGCCCGGCAGCTGAAATCGGCCGACGAGATCATGCTGCTGTCCACCGCCGCGTCCATGGTCGACGGCGTCTATTTCGACATCGCTGAGGCGCTGCGTCCCGGCGTCCGGGAGAACGAGATCGTCGCGCTCGCCAACAAACGGCTCTACGAGATGGGCTCCGACGACGTGGAGGCCATCAACGCGGTGTCCGGTGAGCGGTGCAACCCGCACCCGCACAACTTCTCCGACCGGATGATCCGCCCCGGCGATCAGGCCTTCTTCGACATCATCCAGAGCTACAACGGCTACCGCACCTGCTACTACCGGACGTTCGGCGTCGGCCGGGCCACCGAGTCGCAGCGGGACGCCTACAAAAAGTGCCGGGAGTGGATCGACAGCGCGATCGCGCTGGTCCGCCCCGGCGTCAGCACGGCGGAGATTGCCCGGGCCTGGCCGACCGCTGACGAGTTCGGGTTCTCCAGCGAATACGAGGCGTTCGGTTTGCAGTTCGGGCACGGCCTGGGCCTCGCGCTGCACGAGCGGCCGATCATCAGCCGGCTCAACTCGCTCGAGCATCCGGTGGAAATCCAGCAGGGCATGGTCTTTGCGCTGGAGACCTACTGCCCCGCCTCCGACGGCTACTCCGCCGCCCGGATCGAGGAGGAGGTCGTCGTGACCGCGGACGGCCCCCGCATCCTCACCCTGTTCCCGGCCGATGAGCTGTTCGTCGCCAACCCCTACTGACCGCCCATGACCGCCCCAGACCTGCGATGAAGACGACGGGACCCGCGATGACGATGACCGAACATCAGGTGGCGCGCGCCGCCCCCGACGAGGCCACCCGGCTGGAGCTGTTCCGCTCCATGGTGACGATGCGCCGGTTCGAAAAGCGCGCCTACGACCTGTTCTTGCAGAATCTGGTCAAGGGGACCAGCCACCTGTCCCTGGGCCAGGAGGCGATCGCCGCGGCGTTCGGCGCCGCGATGCGCCAGGACGACTACACCTTCGCCACCTACCGCGGGCACGCGCACACCCTCGCCCGCGGCGTACCGCTGGCCCCGGTGATGGCCGAGCTGCTGGGCCGGGAGAACGGCCTGATGGCAGGCAAAGGCGGCTCGATGCACCTGACCAGCGTCGAGCACGGGATGATGGGCAGCTACGCGATCGTCGGCGCGCACCTCACGATCGCGCTGGGCGCCGCCTGGTCGTCGGTCTACCGGCACACGCAGCAGGCCACGGTCTGCTTCTTCGGGGACGGCACCACCAACATCGGGGCGTTCCACGAGGCGCTGAACCTCGCCGCGACCTGGAAGCTGCCGGTCGTCTACGTCTGCGAGAACAACAAGTGGATGGAATACACCCCGATCGAGGCGGTGACCGCGGTGCCGCGGCCGGCGGCGGACCGGGCCGCGGCGTACGGCCTGGAGCCGATCGTCGTCGACGGCAACGACGTCGAGGCGGTGCACGCCGCCGCGTTGACGGCGCTGGACCGGGCCCGCGCCGGCGAGGGTCCGTCGCTGATCGAGGCGCAGACCTACCGGCACGGCGGGCATTCCCGGGCCGACCCGGGCAAGTACCGGCCGCAGACCGAAGTCGACCAGTGGCTGGCGCGGGACCCGATCCCGGCCTACCGCGGGGCGCTGCTCGGCTTCGGGATCGCCGAGGACGTGCTCGCCGGGATCGAGCGGGACGTCCAGGCGGCCGTCGATGCGGCCACCGATGAGGCGAAGGCAGGGGCGGTGCCGTCCTCGGCGCTGCTGATGAAGGACGTGTGGGCGGACGGGAGCGCATCATGGCGGAACTGACCTATCGCGACGCGGTGAGCCGCGCGATCGCCCAGGAGATGCGCCGGGACGAGCGCGTGGTCTTCCTCGGCGAGGACATCGCCGGGGCGGGCGGGGTGTTCAAGGCGACCGTCGGCCTGCTCGAGGAGTTCGGGCCGGACCGGGTCCGCGACACCCCGATCAGCGAGCAGGCCATCCTCGGCGCGGCGATGGGCGCGGCGATGACCGGCCTGCGCCCGATCGCCGAGATCATGTTCAGCGACTTCTTCGGGGTCTGCTGGGACATCGTCGCGAACGAGATCGCCAAGAGCCGGTACATGACCAACGGGCAGGTGAGCTTCCCGCTGGTGATCCGGTCCGGCAACGGCGGCGGCCTGCGGTTCGGCGCGCAGCATTCCCAGAGCGTGGAGAACTGGGCGATGATGATCCCCGGGCTGAAGGTGGTGGCGCCGTCGACCCCCGAGGACGTCGTCGGCCTGCTGGCCGCGGCGATCCGCGACCCCGACCCGGTGATGTTCTTCGAGCAGAAGTCGCTCTACCCCACCAAGGGGGAGGTACGCGACGGCGAGATCGTCGACGAACTCGGCAAGGCCAAGGTGCTCCGCGGGGGCGACGACGTCACCCTGGTCGCACTGGCCGCGATGGTGCCGCGGGCCATGGCCGCGGCCGAGCAGCTTGCGACGCTCGGCATCGAGGCGACGGTGGTCGATGTCCGCTGCCTGGTGCCGCTGGACACCAGCACCATCCTGGATGCGGTGTCCCGCACCGGGCGGCTGTTCACGGTGGAGGAAAACCCGCGGCTGTGCGGCTGGGGTGCCGAGCTGGTCTCGCTGGTCGCCGAGGAGCGGTTCACCGACCTGGATGGGCCGCTGATCCGCATCACCACCCCGCACATCCCGCTGCCCGCGGCCGACGCCCTGGAGGACATGGCGCTGCCGTCGGTCGAGCGCATCGTCGAGACCGTCCGCAAGTCGGTCGACTGAGATGACCCAGCTGCGCCAGCGTCCCGGCTTCGACGTGCCGACCGACCTGCTCATCGGCGGCGATTGGCGGCCCGGCGGCCGGCCGGACCGGCTGCCGGTCTACGACCCGGCGACCGAGGAGCCGATCGCGCACATCGCCGACGCGGACCCCGCCGACGGCATCGCGGCCGTCGACGCGGCCGCCGCCGCGCTCCCCGGCTGGGCGGCGACCTCACCCCGCGCGCGCAGCGAGGTGCTGATGCGCGCGTTCACCTTGATGACCGAGCGGCGCGAGCAGCTGGCCGAGCTGATCGTCATCGAGAACGGCAAGGCGCTGCCCGACGCGCGCGGCGAGGTGGCGTACGCGGCCGAATTCTTCCGCTGGTACGCCGAGGAGGCGGTGCGCGCCGGCGGTCACGTCAGCACCGCACCCGGTGGCAGCAACAAGATCCTGGTGCTGCGCCAGCCGATCGGGGTCAGCGTCCTGGTCACCCCGTGGAACTTCCCGGCGGCGATGGCGACGCGCAAGATCGGCCCGGCCCTCGCCGCAGGCTGCACCGTGGTGCTCAAGCCGGCCACCGAGACACCGCTGACCGCGTTCGCGATCGCGGCGCTGCTCGCCGAGGCGGGCGTCCCGCCGGGGGTTGTCAACGTCGTGACCACCTCGACCGCGGGACCGGTGGTCGCCGCGATGGTCGACGATCCCCGGGTCCGCAAGCTGTCGTTCACCGGCTCCACGGAGGTCGGCCGGCGGCTGCTCGCCACCGCCGCGAAAACCGTGGTCAGCTGCAGCATGGAACTCGGCGGGAACGCCCCGTTCTTGGTGCTCGCCGACGCCGACCTCGGCGCGGCCGTGGACGGCGCGATGGTGGCGAAGATGCGCAACGGCGGGGAAGCCTGCACCTCGGCCAATCGGTTCTACGTGCACGCCTCGGTCGCGCCGGAGTTCTCCGCGCGGCTGTCGGCGGCGATGGCCGCGCTGAAGGTCGGCCCCGGCCTGGATGCCGGCGTCCAGGTCGGCCCGCTGGTCAACGCGCCGTCCCGGGAGAAGGTCCAGGAGCTGGTCCGCGCGGCCGTCGAGGGGGGCGCCCGGGTGCTCACCGGCGCCGGCGCGCCCGACCGCCGCGGCTTTTTCTACGACCCGACGGTGCTCGCCGATGTGCCCGCCGATGCGGCGATCCTGCGCGAGGAGATCTTCGGCCCGGTCGCCCCGCTGGTGACCTTCGAGGACATCGACGACGCGGTGCGGATGGCGAACGACACCGAATACGGCCTGGTGTCCTACGTGTACACGACGAATCTGGCGGTGGGCCTGGCGGTCTCCGAGCGGCTCGACGCCGGCATGGTCGGGCTCAACCGCGGGGTGGTCTCCGACCCGGCGGCGCCGTTCGGCGGCACCAAGCAGAGCGGTGTCGGCCGGGAGGGCGGCCACGAGGGCATGCTGGAATACCTGGAGAGCAAGTACATCGCCGTCAGCTGGTGAGGGGCACGCCGCGGTGGTCGAGGTGGTGAAACTCACCGTCAACGGGACGGGGCACGAGCTCGAGTGCGACCCGTATACCCCGCTGTTGTACGTGTTGCGCAACGACTT